>NZMW01000013.1 GCA_002694685.1 Balneola sp. | reverse complement strand
GCGAAGAGCGGCCAGATATCGACAATACGTATATGACGGTTTGCCAAATGCTTACCGGACAAGGAGGCTGGCCACTCACTATCATCATGACTCCGGGCAAAGAGCCTTTCTTTGCAGGCACATACATCCCAAAAGATGCCCGACTCAATCGAATTGGATTGCGGCAGTTGATTCCGGGTGTTAAAGGGATGTGGAAGAATGAACCCAAACGAGTTGAAAAAGCTACGGCTAAAATCAGGGAAGGATTTACCAAGTCGCAAGAATTTGAAAGCGGCAAATTTCCCGGAACAGAAGCTATTGATTTTGCAGCCGAGCAATTAGCCCAGCGGTATGATGGGCAACATGGCGGTTTTGGTTCAGCTCCTAAATTCCCCAGTCCCCACAACCTGATGTTCATGCTCCGCCAATGGAAATTGACAGGTGAAGATCGCTTCCTCGAGATGGTCACCACAACCTTAGAGCAGATGCGTTTGGGTGGAATTTGGGATCACATCGGACATGGATTTCATCGCTATTCCACTGATCAGGAATGGCTGCTTCCTCACTTTGAGAAAATGCTCTATGACCAAGCTTTGCTGATGATGGCTTATACGGAGTGCTGGCAAGCCACACAAAATTCTCTTTTCAAACAAACCGTGTATGAAATTGCAGAATATATAGAACGGGATATGCTTCACCCCGAAGGTGGACTTTATTCCGCACAGGATGCTGACAGTGAAGGTGAAGAAGGAAAATTCTATGTGTGGGAAAAAGACGAAATTGAGTCTCTCTTAAGTGATGATGCCTCCTCCTTTAACACGTTGTACAACATCTCCCAAGAAGGCAACTTTGAGGATGAAGCTTCCGGACAACGGACGGGCAAAAACATCCCACACCTGAGTTCTCCTTTAAATAGTGAGCAGGCTACATGGTTTGATGGCGCCCGAACTACTCTTTTTAGCAAAAGAGAAAAACGAGTTCACCCCCTGCTGGATGATAAGATCCTGACCGACTGGAACGGACTTATGATTGCTGCATTCGCTAAAGCTGGTTTTGCATTCAATGATAATCACTTTACCAATTTAGCTGAGCAATCTTTTTCTTTTGTTGAAGAAAACTTAGTCCGGGATGATCAGCTTCTACACCGTTATAATGACGGAGAAGCAGCAATTGATGCCATGGCTGATGACTACGCCTTTCTGATTTGGGCGCTCATTGAGCTTTATCAATCGACCTTCAATCCTGAATATTTAGAGAAAGCCATCTCTTGGAATGAACAGTTTATATCCTCTTTTTGGGATCAGGAGAAAGGCGGTTTCTATTTCAGTATTGCAGATGATGATCAGGTATATGGTCGGCAGAAACAGATTTTTGATGGGGCGATGCCTTCCTCCAATTCTGTGGCCCTGATGAATTTGATTCGGCTAAGCAGACTTACCGGAGAAACTGAACTTGAAAACTATGCTGACCAAGTTGGGAAGGCCTTTTCAGCAGACTTAATTCGATCGGGAGCCAGTATTTGCCATAGCATGCAGTCTGTTCAGTTTCTTAATTCGGAATCTAAAGAGTTATCATTATTAGCAGAGCCTGAAGAGTTGCCCGAGACCATTCGCGATACCTTTTCTCCGTTTAGTGTAATGCATATCATAACAAAAAAGAACAGCAAAGCACTCAGTGAAATTGCACCTTACACTTCTACCCAAAAGAAAATTAATGGCAATCCTACCCTATACATCTGCACTGATTTTATGTGCAAGGAACCACTTTCCGGGCTTAAATTAATAAAGAAAGCCTTGGGTTAATGACTAGTTTTTCCTTTTATTAGGACATAATTTCTATAGGGTGTCAATCCACTTTGGAACCGCCTGCGTATTTAATCACATCAGACATTTATGTTATTTTTCATTCTATCAGCAATTGGGAAAGTCCTTACAAAGGACGAAGAAAGAGACAGGGACATCATGGCCCGTATTCAAGCTCGTGATGCCTCCGCCCTCTCCGAATTATATGATAATTACAACAGATTACTGTTCGGCCTGATTCTCTCCATCCTCAAAAAAAGAGAGGAAGCAGAGGATACCTTACAGGAAGTGTTTACACAAATCTGGGAAAAAGCAGAACAGTTTGATTTGGAACGAGGAACGGTTTATACCTGGATAGTTTCACTAACCCGGAATAAATCGATAGATCGATTGCGATCCAAAGTTTATAAAGAGCAGAAGAAGCAATCTACCAGCTTGGATAATGAAGATGTTTTTTATCCGCTGTACTCTGACGAGACAGACCCGCTGGAGCAAACAATATTAACAGATCGCGCCAAAATAGTACGCGATGCGTTGGACAAAATCTCTGACAAGCAGAGAAAGGTATTACAAGTCGCATATTTCAATGGGATGACACAAAGTGAAATCTCAGAAGAATATGACATCCCTCTCGGAACTGTTAAAACAAGGATGCGAGATGGCATGATGAAATTAAGAGAGCTTTTAGCAAAGGACATAGAATTATGAGCACCGATAACAAAACATTTACAGAGCTTTGCACAGGACACGTACTCAATGCGTTGAGTAAAAGTGAAGAAGAGAAATTCCAGAAGCTGTTAGCTAACGCTTCTGAAGAACAATTGGCTATATTTCAGGATTTAAAAGCAGTTTCAGCTGAATTTGCTACGCTTGCTCCGGCTGAGAAACCTTCTTTGGCGGTTAAAGAGAAAATCATGAAAATGGCCACCAATGTTTCCAAGCAAAAACAGAATGCGCCTGTTCGCCAGATGAGCTGGTACCGAATGGCTGTAGCGGCTTCTTTTATATTTATATTTACGTCGTTGGGTCTGTTATTCTATTCTCAGTCTTTACAGGACGAGATGCTTTCTCAATCACGAAAAATTGCAGATCAGCAAGTTACTATTGAAGTTTTAGAGACGGAAGTTCAACGAAAAAACGAACTCCTTACTATCCTTGAAGCCCGCGATGTTGATTTAGTAATGATGGATGGTATGGCAGAGATGAGTCCAAATGGTTATGGTAAAGTAGTTTGGGATAAACAGGGAGGTCGAGCCTTACTGCAGGTAGCCGGAATCCCAACTGTTCCCACCGATAAAGATTATCAGCTGTGGTTTATTGTAAACGGCCAGCCTATCAGTGCCGGGGTGTTTGCAGTAGAAGATCAGCGACGGGATAACTTCTTCAAGATTGAGCAACTTCAAAGTGATGCTGATGAAGGTGCTTTTGCTATCACCATGGAGCCTAAAGGTGGAATGCCTCAGCCAACTGGAGATATGTATTTACTCGGTAACATGTAAAACATGCTTTCCACTTATAGAAACTATTAAGACCTCTTCGGAGGTCTTTTTTTTTTCCTACTCTTCTTAATTCGCCAATTAGCCGGTAATTGTCCTCTCTTTTCGCCTGCAATACCTAATTGATATTTCAGATTCATATCACTCCCCTTCAATCTCTATATGAACTTTTTTATCCAAATAAACTTTCAATTAATACTGAAACAATCTGCATAAAGAAATATTACGTAGATCTAATCAAGAGAAACGAGCTTTTGACAGAGCTCTTAAAACTAAAATAAAATATTATTCATATGAAGACGATTAAACAGCTACTAACAGTGACAACGCTGTCTTTGTTTGTAATGATTGGTTTTCCAAACCAGGCATCAGCACAGACAGTTTTTGAAGCACAATTAAGTGGAAGTAATGAGGCAACTCCAATTACTTCTATGGCAAATGGATCAGTTACCGCCACTCTAACAGGCGACCAATTGGTTGTTGAAGGAACATTTGACAACCTAAGCAGTGCTATTGCAACTGAAATTGCTGGTGGAGCACACATTCATACCGGAATGGCAGGATCCAACGGTGGTGTGCTTTTTCCACTAACCATTACAGCAGATAGTGATAACCAGGGTGGAACATTTGAGGGATCAAATAATACATTTACTCTAAGCTCTGGACAGATAAACACCTTGACTGCTCGCGGAATGTACGTAAATATCCATACCGCTAATTATCAGGGTGGAGAATTGAGAGGACAACTTCAGCCTGAAGCTGATGCTTACTATCGCTCAAACTTATCAGGAGCTTTTGAAGTACCAGCTGCTAAAACAATGGCCAGTGGTTCCTTGGTATTTGAAGTTGTAGGTGATTCCTTATTTGCTTCAGGATCTTTTTCGGGTCTGGAAAGTGATTTCGATGCTTCTATAGCCGGTGGTTCTCACCTTCATATTGCACCTGCAGGCTCTAACGGCCCGGTAGCCATTTTACTAAATGCAGATGTAGCCGATGACAGCCGATCAGCTGTATATCATGCATCTGAAAACCGTTTTGAGCTAACCTCAGAGCAGAAAACAGCACTAATGAATCGAAACTTCTACACCAATATTCACACCATGAATTTCGGTGGCGGAGAATTGAGAGGACAAGTAGTTCCAGCAGCTTCGACAACCTTTTTTGCTCAACTTTCAGGTAGTGCAGAAATTCCTTCTGTAAACACCGGTGGCTTAGGAGCTGTTGTACTGGAAGTACATGAAGATACTTTGATTGTATCAGGATCATTTGCAGGATTAGAAACTGCTTTTAATGCCGATATTGGTTCACATTTACATGTGGGTCACTCCGGGCAGAATGGCGGCGTTGCTATTTCACTTACGGCCGATCTAAATACAGAACTTATGGCAGGCACTTACTCTGCAGAAAGTAACACCTATACTTTGACAACAGAGCAGAAAGAAGCCTTATTTGCTCGTAATATGTACGTTAATGTGCATAGCATTGGCAATCCGTCCGGAGAAATACGCGGACAAGTTATGGGTGATGCTGCTGCTTACTTTCATACCAATCTTTCAGGATTACATGAAGTGCAACCGATTGTAAGTTCTGCTTTTGGTGCAACTACTATAGAGTACAAAAGCAACGGTACTATTATGGTAAATGGTGGTTTTGAAGGGTTGAGTAGTTCTGCTATCGAGATTGCAGGTACTGCAGGCCATTTACACGCCGGAGCTGTTAATGAGAATGGCGGAGTCGCTTTCGGATTAGATATCGCACTTGGCGAAAATGACACTTCTGGAACTATCGCAAGCAGTGCAAACATGTTCAGCCTTTCTACAGAGCAACAAACCATCCTGTTCGATGAAGGCATGTATGTAAACGTGCACTCCGAGAATTTCAATGCCGGAGAACTTAGAGGTCAGGTGCTTTTCTCTACCAACTTTGCACCAGCTGCACCTGTACTAACAGGACCTGCTGATGATGCAACGCTATCACTGGAAGGTGCTTCTACAACTGCTTTTGAAGCAACCTGGGATGCCGCAAGTGATACTAACGGAAATGAACTTGCTTACATCTGGCAAGCATCTACCGATGCTGAATTCAGCAATATTGTTGTAAATGCGAATGTTGGAGCATCCACTTCTTTTGAAACTACATTTGGTGTACTAGATACTCTGTTAACCGACCTTGGTGTTGACCTTGGAGCTACCGCGACCATTTATCACAGAGTTATTGCTACCGATGGTAGTGATGAAACGGCCAGTGAGCCAAGAACGGCTAATCTGGAACGTGGCATGGTTACTTCAAATGAAGAAGGAATTTCGGATTCTCCTGATGAATTTACATTAGGCCAAAATTACCCGAATCCGTTTAACCCAACTACCAACATCAGCTTTACTCTTGCTGAATCTGGTCAGGCTTCTTTGACCGTTTATAATATGCTTGGACAGGAAGTTGCTGTAGTTGCCAACAAAAGATTCAATGCAGGTGAACATTCTGTTAACTTTGATGCCAGC
This sequence comes from Balneola sp., assembly GCA_002694685.1. Lineage (NCBI taxonomy): Bacteria > Pseudomonadati > Balneolota > Balneolia > Balneolales > Balneolaceae > Balneola > Balneola sp. The sequence goes on along the minus strand of NZMW01000013.1, from coordinate 202,925 downwards.
GCTCTTGCTTCCGGGATATACATTTACCGATTGCAATCCGGCAGTCAAACACTTACTAAGCAGATGACGCTTATCAAGTAAACGTTTTGAAGGTTTTATCCCTCGAATAAAAAAAGGCGCTGTTCTTAATTGAACAGCGCCTTTTCTATTTTTTTTAAGTAAAACTTACTCCATCATCATATTAAAAATGAATTCCTGAAGGCTTATTAGCTGAACACCCGCTGGCACTTCAACCATGGCTTTAGCAATACTTGATCGGTTTACGTTTCGAACTTCCATTACCTTTGTTCGCTCTTCTCCTTCAACAGATTCTATCATCATTGGAAAGTTTTTACCTTTAAAGAATACATCCTGAGACATTCCATTTAATTCTTTATCCATGCTTTTTGGCATCCCTTTCCAAGGCTCTGCAAGCATTCCCCAGTTGATATCAATACCCGGTGTTAACCAAACAGAAATATGCTTATTAGGATTTTCAGCATCCTTAACGATCATCTCAGTTGTTTCATATCCGTTTATCGTTTTCTGGCGATCAGTAAATACATATTCAACCTCAGGTCCCTCGGAGTCAGATTCTGACTCTCCTGCCCAGCTAAACATCATTTCAACCATTGATTCGATTCCGGCTTTGGTTGCCTGAAGGGCTTTATCGCTTTCCGTCATGATGACAAAGTCTTTCATATCATTACGAATAAGCAATCCTCCTGAGCTTATTCCCCCCATCAGTTCCATATTCTCTTCACCTTTTATCATGATGCGGTCTTTGGTCGCAAACAAGTTGAGTTCGCTGACTTCCGGCTGACCGTTATCATAACTAAATAAATTCATGGTGACCTGTCCCTCAAACTGAGCGTAAGCAGCTGAAGAACTTAAAGCGATGAGCAGAGCAAAAGTAAATGCAAAAAGACGTCTTGTTTTCATAATAGATTTGTTTGATTTGTTAGACGGTAACTTAAACGCCTGAGGTAGTGAGTTGTTTCGTGAAAATATATCAGGCCGGAATTAAATCATCCATCCCAACACTTACTTTTTTAATCCAGCCGCCGGCCAATACGTCATCACCTTCATAACAAACAATAGCTTGTCCGGGAGTGATGGCTTCCCTCCCTGCCGGAAAGTGAACTTTCATCTGATCTTCGGAAAGTTGAGTCACTTCCCCAATGGCTCCTTCGTCGTTGTACCGAATAGCACCGGTAATTTCCATATTGTCTTCCGGGATCTTGTCGTATTTGATGAGATTCAGTTCACCGGCAATCAGCGTAGAGCTTACAAGATCTTTTTTCTCCCCAATGGTGATGGTATTAGTTACCGGGTCAATATTTGTAACATAAACTGGTGTTCCCATAGCAAGATCTAACCCACGGCGCTGACCAATAGTATAAAAGGGATAGCCTTCATGCTCTCCTACAATATTACCTTCCTGATCCACAAACTTCCCGCCGGAAACTCTTTCTTCAAGGCCGTCAACACGGTCGCGTAAAAAACGTCGGTAATCGTCATCAGGTACGAAACAGATTTCATAAGAATCAGGCTTATTAGCCACGTTTAATAATCCGTGGTCTTCAGCAATCTGCCGAATTTCTGTTTTGGGATAGTTGCCAAGCGGAAAAATAGTACGAGCTAAATGCTTTTGAGCAACTCCCCAAAGTGCGTAAGACTGATCTTTTTTGGGATCGTGTCCACGTGAAATGACATAGCGACCATTTTCTTCGCGGACTTTTGCATAATGCCCGGTCGCAATGAAATCACAGCCTAAGTTATCAGCTCGTTTTAGCAGGGCCGCCCATTTTATGTGAGTATTACAAAGCACACAGGGATTAGGAGTCCTTCCACCTAAATAATCATCCACGAAACGATCAATTACCCAGTCGCCGAACTCTTCCCTTATATCTACGATAAAGTGCTTAAAACCGTGGTTTACGGCGATATGGCGAGCATCGTTCATCGACTCTACCGTACAGCATCCGGTCTCTTTATCAGAATTTCCGCCGCTTCGGTGATAATCCCACGTTTTCATGGTAATGCCGATGACCTCATATCCTTGTTCTTGCAACATCACAGCTGCTACAGATGAGTCTACACCGCCACTCATGGCTACTAATACTTTACCTTTTTTACTCATTGGAAAGGAGTTTTACTGCGTCTTGACTTAAGTGAACCTCAAAGATACGGTTTTTTTTAAAGAAGGACGATTTCCGAATATTGTTAGTTGCTATAGCTTGCATAGAGAAATGACTGTTTGTACTTCTCCTTTCAAAAAGATCCCAAAACAAGTTGAATACTATCTGGAATGACCCTAAAATCAGCAATCATTCATCCCAAAAATAATCTGCCATGAAATTCACCCTAACTCTATTGCTCGTCCTATTCACCGGAATCTCTTTAAAAGCGCAGGAAGCTCAATTTCCTATTGTGAAAGATTTTGGTGGCATCTATGAAATTCCCAATTCGGTAAATCCTGAGGTTTCTGATGAGTATAAGGTGGTTATCGATCTCAAAACCTTGCAACGAGATAAGGCGAGTATTAATCCCGGATTAAACAATGTTGCCCGCATGATGAATCTGCACGGACTTTTGGGAACTGAATCTGAAAACTTATCTGTGGCTGTTGTTATTCATGGCGGAGCTACCGATGTGATTCTTAATAATGAAGCTTATCAGGATCGATACGAACTCGACAATCCAAACCTTGCTTTGATTGATGCATTGAAAGAAGCGGGAGCTGAAGTTTACGTGTGTGGACAATCATTATTGGCAAGGCAATATGCTTTTGGTAGTGTAAATCCGGAAGTTAAAACAGGACTTTCTATGCTGACTACCTACACCACGTATGTGCAGAATGGATACGTGCCTTTGGTTTTTGACTAACAAACTTCGCCGTTGAATGTTGAATGTTCGATATTCAATATTCCTACGTCATGTACAGATAAGGTTTCCACGGCTCCTGTACTCCACCGTTTGAGTCTCGGAAAAAAGTAATAGGAATGGGTCGGTAAGGCTTCGACTTAAGCGGCATATTCGCTTCTCTTGGCGTGCGATTTCCTTTATGCACGTTACACTTATCACAGGCGGTAGTCAGGTTTTCCCAGGTATCTTTACCGCCCCTGCTTTTGGGCATGATGTGATCAATGGTAAGGTCAGATTTCTTACCACAGTATTGGCAGGTAAAATCATCACGCCGCATAATATTTCTTCGTGAAAGAACGATTTTGCTGTAGGGAACGCGGATATAGCTTCTCAATCTGATAACGGATGGAAACTGAAAAGACTTTCGGGTAGTACGTAATTCCTTCTCGGGATCATCATGAAGCAGTTCAGCTTTCTCCAAAAAAATCAGCTTCATGGAGCGCTGTACTGAGCAAATACTCAGTGGCTGATAATCTTGATTTAAAACTAATACGTTAGCGTTCATAGTGCATCCGGTTTAAGTTCTGTTGATGATATTAGCGTTTAATTCATGAAGAATGCAGATTATGAAACAAAAAAAAGGCGTCCTCGCTTTTACGAGCACGCCTTAGTATGAGGTATTTGCCTTTAAATATCAATAGCCAATCATTTCCAGCAGCTGATCCCGAACCTCATCGTTTATAGAAATGGCTAGAACTATAGAAACTGCGAGACCGATCAAAGCATAAGAAAGGTCTTTGAAAGCCATTCTGAATACTTTACCCATTGGCCGGCCTTTCTCTTTTCCGTCCATTATGCTCATCCCGATTTCACGTCCGGCAAGCAGTCCGAGGAACACCCAGGTGGTACTCATTGGCACGGTGCTGATTGTCAGCTTATAAATGAGCAGGATGGCATATACAAAATCAATAATAGTCGCTGAACGAATATCAGTTACTCGTGACTTCTCGGTAACAATTTCCTGAATCTTATCTCCACGAAGGTAGAACAACAAGCCAAGCCCGAAGAAAATAAACAGAGCAAAACCCAAGAACTGACTGAAGTCTAAAGAACGTGGTAAATAAACGGCAATGTTGGCCGCATCCTGCATCACCCAAACGGCCCATAAAGTACCCGATATAATCCACTGAAGAGGCAGCCAAATCTTTTTAGGTTTTCCTTTAAAACTTTTCTCAATGGTGTTGGTTACAAGAAGCCAAACAACTAATCCGGTCACCAAAGCGATGCCGTATCCCTGTAAACTTTTCCCGAGTACAGATGTGATACCTTCAGCTGAAGTGGCAAAACAACTCAATAACAAGAACGTCGTTGATACCGGCATTCTAAGCCGGGTCAGTATCAAGAGAAAGATAGGTGCTGCAACTTGAAGGAAAGAAAATTCGGTTGGTGCTTCAGCAAATCCCTTAGAAGTTAGCCGTTGGTAAGTGACATCCCCATCGTAGATGTACCAACTAGCTGAAACAGTCACAAGAAATATACCTCCGATCCAAAGCCAGAGAAGCCACCATTTCTTATCCATGTTGGAAGCAAGGAAAGTACCGATCGTCTGGATGCTATCATTTGCTATGGCCGAATATCCTGCAAAAATAAATCCGACCCACATAGCCAGTTCAGCATACGGAAAGACCACTCCTGATATGAAGAAGAAAAGGCCTATTAACAGTATAAATATTCGTTCCTGCTTAATGATATGAGTAAAACCCGTGGGTATAAACTGCTCAATCGGGCTTTCATTATTTCCGTTAGGCTGGTTATCGGACATCTAAATATTATTTGTGTGCTGAATTTGCCCAAGGGTACTAATCGTATGTTAAGGCAGTGTTATGTGAGGCTAAATATCCCAATCCTTAACAATTAGATAACAAAGAAAAATTTAATGCCTAATCTTTTATTACTCATACACATACTAAACATATTTAATAGCTGGCAATCTAATAGCTTTTGTGATTACTAGTATGGGTTAGATAAATATCATGTTTTTATAGCGTAGACATTCTTCTAGTTCTCTAAAAAATGGCATAGCATTTACTTCTCTATTCATTTTGAATCTGCCAAAATTGCATCGACTTTTTGGATAAAAATGCAATTGTTTTCCATATTCCTTTTTATATTTGGAACCGCTTTTCTGAGCGAATGAGAAAGAATTTCATCTAAATACAGACGATGTCTATAAAAAACTCGATTTCCAGCGGTTACTATAAAGAACCAGTTCCACATATTACGCACGAATCTCCTTTTGCCTCCATGATGGAGCGTTTTCGGTTTGCAGCCGAAATACTGGAATTGGACGCCGGCGTTTTTAAATATTTATCCAGCCCCGAAAAAGTAGTCATCGTTTCTATTCCTGTTACTATGGATGATGGACGTATTGAAGTCTTTGAAGGATACCGCGTCATTCATAACAGCATTTTAGGACCTTCAAAAGGTGGCATCCGTTATTCTGATGATGTTACCATTGATGAAGTTAAAGCTCTTGCAGCCTGGATGACCTGGAAATGTGCGTGTGTAAACGTTCCTTTTGGCGGAGCTAAAGGTGGCGTACGGGTAAACCCAAAAGAACTTTCCCAGTCAGAACTTGAGCGACTAACCCGCCGATACACCTCAAATATGCTGGACGTTTTTGGTCCTGACCGTGATATCCCTGCCCCCGATATGAATACCAACGAGCAGACTATGGCATGGATCATGGACACCTACAGCATGAAGCATAACAAAACTGAGAATGCTGTAGTCACTGGAAAACCTATTATCCTGGGCGGTTCAAAAGGACGAAAAGAAGCAACCGGCCGTGGAGTTGTAACCTGTACTTTAGCCGCTCTTGGAAAACTTCGCATTTCACCAAGCAATACTTCCGTAGTTGTTCAGGGTTTTGGAAATGTAGGTTCCGTTTCAGCACAGCTTATGTATGAGCAAGGTGCTAAAGTGATTGCCATCAGTGATATAAGTGGTGGTTATTACAACAAAGAAGGAATTGATATTCCTGAAGCCATCCGCTACTCACAAACCCATGAAAATTCACTGGAAGGTTTTGAAGGCGCTGAATCCATCACAAATAAAAATTTACTCGAACTGGAGTGTGATGTGTTGATCCCTGCTGCAAAAGAAGATCAAATCAACAAAGAAAATGCACCCAATATAAATGCCAAAATTATATCTGAAGGTGCGAACGGTCCTGTAACTGCTAATGCCGATAAGATTCTGGAAGAAAAAGGAATCATGGTCATCCCCGATATTCTCGCAAATGCGGGAGGAGTCACCGTTTCTTACTTTGAGTGGGTGCAAGATCGCCATGGATATTTCTGGACAGAAGAGCGTGTAAATAGAAGATTGAATAGAATGATGAGAGAATCATTTGACAACTTGTTTATGGTGAGTGAAAAGTATAGTATTACGCTGCGCCAAGCGGCCTATGTTTACGCCATCGACAGAGTGGCAACAACGCTGAAACTGCGTGGTATTTATGCTTAGCTAATGAAATTATTACAGACACTTACTCTAAAATCTACATACGAAGAAGTTGAACGCATAGAACAACTGCTTAATACCCTTCAAGAAGACCTTGGCTTTAACGATGAGTTTTATGCTCGTCTGATGCTTAGCGTTTCTGAAGCGGCTACCAATGGCATTCTTCACGGAAATAAATTAGATGAATCTAAAACAGTTGAAGTCTCCGCTTATAAGGATGATGGAAAACTGATTTTCGAAACAAAGGATCAGGGTGATGGTTTCAACCCGGAAGATATTCCTGATCCCCTCGCTGAAGAAAACCTGCTTAAAACGAGTGGCCGTGGAGTTTTTCTAATGGAAGAATACGCCGATTCCGTCGATTATTCTGAAGGCGGAACAAAGCTGAAGTTGGTTTTTAATTTACCCAACTAGCACGGAGAGAATATTACTTCGAAAGGCAGTGTGGCTCAGCTTTTAATAATGATACTCCTCTGAGTAATCAGGCTTACTCTGCTCTTGAAAGTAACCGTCCGCTAAGCCTGAGTAGTTCTGTCTCCGCTGTTTTAGCCTCAATTTGAGCTGCTATCAATCGATTTTCGGCATTCAACAAACTTACCTGTGCCTCCCTTAATTCAACGGAGTTGATTGTTCCCAACCTAAACCGCTCGAGTGCTATATCTAAACTCTGCTCGGCATATTGCAGATTTTCCTGCTCCAGTTCAATAAGGGTAATTGCATCGCTGTACTGAGTATAAATTTGGCGAACCTGCGATGTTACACGAAGCCGGATGTCCTGTAAGCGAAGCTCTTCATTCTTCTCAGCAATCTGTGCATTTTGGCGGCGGCGGTTTTTATTCATCCCATCAAATAGATTGATTCTAGCCGTCACTCCATAATTGAAACCATCGGTCTCTGTAAAATCCGAAAACCCAGTACTTGATTCGGTTCTCCGGTATCCATATCCCCCAACCAAATCAATCTGAGGAAAATATTCCCCAGTAATTTCCCGAATCTCCGTCTGGGCTACACTCTGATTGAGACGTGCAATTTGAAGCTCACTATTTTGCTGAAGTGATTCATCGATGAGTGGCTCGAGCTGAAGTTTTTCAGCCAGTACAATTGCTCCACTCACATCATATCCCGACAAACTGGTATCTGCTAAAACCTGAGTAAGAAGAATTTTCGCCTGTTTGAGTCCGGTTCCAGAACGAATGAGGGCAGCTTTGTCAGCATTAAAATCAGCCCGGGACTGAAGTAAATCATATTCAGATCCTGATCCTAAGTCTAGGCGCGTTTCAGCAATTCGAATTCGCTCACTTGATACATCTAAGGTATTTTCCTGAACCTGATAAGCATTTTGTTGCCCCACAATCTGGTAGTAGGTGCTGATGATATCTGCCAGAATTTGCTCAAGTTGCAGCCTTGCCTGAGTTTCACTTATCTCTTCCTGGAGTGAAAGTCGATCTGAAGTTGCAAACATGGTTAGTCCGTCGAAAATGGTCCACGTAGCATTCACCCCATAATTAAATACAGTAGTTCGGGCTCCCTCATCGTTTCTGTCAGGGATGGCGTTCGTATTAAATTCGGTTACGTTGTCTTCAACACTTTCATTGAAAGCACCATCGGCAGTGAGGACAGGCAAAAAGCCAGCATTGCCGAGACTGTTATTGTTAGACGATATCCTTGTCTCATTGTCTGCAATCCGAATTGCATAGTTCTTTTCTAAGCCGGTTCGGATTACTTGCTCGATACTCAGTGTATCCTGACCATACACTGTATCTGGTATCGACAGCATGCCAATAAATAGTAATAGAAGTGGGAATCTTTTCATATTAAACTGGGGCGGTATCTAATTCTTTTTCGGCTTTTTCTATACTCTCTTCGTCAATTATATCATCATCTGATTTTACCGGCGAAAGGTAGGAGTACATAGCTGGGATAATGTAGAGCGTGAGTAAACTACCAATGATCAATCCACCAATAACGGCAATACCCATTGAAGTTCGGCTTTCTGCGCCTGCTCCAAGAGCTAAGGCTATTGGTAAAATCCCAAGCACTGTAGAAATACTGGTCATCAAAATTGGACGGAAACGAGCAGCAGAAGCATCTAAAATGGCGTCCATGATCGATAAACCTTGTCGCTGACGCTGGTTTGCAAATTCTACAATCAGAATTCCGTTTTTAGTTACTAAACCTATCAGCATGATCATCCCGATTTGGGAGAAAATATTCAAGCTCTCATTGAAATACCACATACTCAATAAAGCACCGGCGAGTGCAAGTGGCACCGTTAACATAATGGTGAATGGATCTCTGAAACTTTCAAACTGTGCAGAGAGAACTAAATAAACCAAGGCGAGTGCCAGCATAAATATGAAACCTAAGCTGGAGGAACTCTCCACAAAATCCCGTGAAGCACCGGATAGACTCGTTGTAAACGTATCATCAAGAACACGAGCAGCAATTTCATCCATGGTTTCAATTCCATCAGAAATGGTTTGACCCGGGGCTAAACTCGCAGAAATTGTGGCCGAAGCATAGCGGTTAAATCTGTAGAGTTGCGGTGGACTGCTTTGCTCTGCTACCGTTACTAAGTTATCTAATTGTATGAGCTGCCCTGAATTATTTCTCACGTACAGACTCCTTAAATCGACCGGTTCATCACGATTACTTCGGCTAACCTGACCAATTACCTGATACTGCTTCCCGTTCATAATGAAGAAATCAAAACGCTGTCCACTTAATGAAAGCTGTAGTGTTTCCGCAATATCACGTACAGAAACTCCTAAATCCTGGGCTCGTTCTCGATCAATAGAAACTTGTAGCTCGGGTTTGTTGAATTTCAGATCAACATCCTGATAGGTGAAAGTCGGATTATTTCGGGCTTCTTCGAGAAAGGCAGGAATGACTTCTTTCAGCTTATCAAAATTCTGATTCTGCAGAACATATTGCACTGGCAATCCTCCCCTGTTGTTACCGATTGTCTGTTCCTGAGATACAAAAGTTTGAGCCCCACTTAAGGTCGTTACCAATTGAGTAAGGTAGTCGGCCACTTCATTCTGAGACCTGTCCCTTTCTGCAGGATCTTTCAAAATGGCAAAGGCAAATCCTGAGTTCACGGAACTGGAAGCACCAAATCCCGGCGATGTGACTGAAATAACTGCTTCAGCTTCCGGCACGCTGTCCTGAACCAATTTCACCAAGCGATCCATGTAGTTATCCATGTACTCATAAGAAGCCCCTTCAGGAGCCTGAGAAAACATTCGAACCCGACTTCGATCTTCCAACGGAGCTATTTCCTGCGGCAGCGTTAGCATGAACAAATAGATTAGTCCACCAGAAGCCGCAATCACCAGAAATGAAACCCAGCGGTTATTCATAAATGTTTGGAGTGAATTCTTATACGCTCTGTTCATCGCGATAAAGAACGGCTCGGTCATTTCATAAAACTTGTTATGCTTTTCCCTTTTCTTCAACAGCTTAGTTGAAAGCATAGGAGTAAGGGTAAGCGCCACAAATGAGGATATAATTACGGCGCCGGCAATAACGATTCCAAACTCACGGAAAAGCCGACCGGTAATTCCTCCCAAAAATAAAATCGGCATAAATACAGAAACCAATGCCGCTGAAGTTGCAATTACAGCAAAGAAAATTTCCCTTGAACCCAAGATACCCGCTATCGTGGGCTCAAGTCCTTGCTCAATTTTTGCATAGATGTTTTCAAGAACCACAATCGCATCATCAACCACCAAGCCGATAGCAAGTACAATGGCTAAGAGCGTTAATACATTTATTGAAAATCCTGCCAAATACATCACAAAAAAGGCGCCAATTAGAGCAATTGGAATTACCACTACAGGAATAATGGTAGTTCGCCAGTCTCTGAGGAAAAGGAAAATAATAGCAATTACCAGAAGAAATGCGATGAAAATAGTTTGCTGTACTTCATCAATAGAAGCCCGGACGTATTCGGTGGTATCAAAGCCAATGGCTGTTTCAATATCAGCTGGCAAATCCTTTTCAATAGCGTTGGCTCTATTGTAGAATTCATCGGCGATATCAATTTGGTTGGCTCCGGGCTGTGGAACCAGCACTACTCCCACCATAGGCACTCCATCACGCTTAAGAATGGTCCGCTCATTTTGGGGACCTAACTCAGCATAACCCAAATCCCGAAGCTTGATATTACTTCCATTTCTCTGGCTGATAATCAAATCGTTGAACTCATCAACGGTTGACATTCGGCCCATCGTCCTTACCGTAAGTTCAGTAAGATTACCTTCAATTCGACCGGAAGGAAGTTCTACATTTTCACTGGACAATGAATTTCTTACATCCAGTGGAGTCAAGTCATAGGCAGCCAACTTCATTGGATCTAACCAAAGGCGCATAGAGTAGGTCTTGTCGCCCCAAATTTGCACACTGCTTACACCGGGGATAGTTTGAACGCGTTCTTTGAAATAGTTTATCGCAATATCCGTCAGTTGCAGGAGATTCCGTGAATCACTCTTAATATTGAAAAACAAGATAGGACGAGCATCGGCATCCGCTTTCGATACAACTGGTGGGTCTGCGTCGGGTGGGATATTTCGAACAGCTCTGGAAACCCTGGCCCGCACATCGTTGGCAGCTGTTTCAAGATCTACATCTAAATCAAATTCCACTGTTACCGTACTTCTGCCCTCACGGCTTACTGAGGTTAAGTTCTTGATGCCGGCTATGCCGTTAATCTCTTCCTCGAGAGGCTCAGTAATCTGCGATTCAATCACTTCAGCATTTGCCCCAATGTATGAGGTACTCACGGTAACGATGGGCGGATCTACGGCTGGATATTCCCGCACAGGGAGATAGTTAAAGGAAATGATCCCGAACAGGACAATCACAATTGAAAAAACGGTAGCTAGAACCGGGCGACGAATACTCAGTGATGATAAACTCATATTACTCCGTTTCTACATTATCAACATTAACCGTCATTCCCGGCCGTACCTGAAGTAATCCAGCTGTTAGTACGGAATCTCCAGCTGAAATCCCTTCTGTAATCTGAACTTTAGTTTCATTTCTGAGCCCTGTTTGAACAGACACCGGCTGTACTTTCCCATCTCTTAATACAAACACTTTTTGTCCCTGAAGTTCAGGCACTAGCGAAATTGAAGGCACCATAAGCGCATTATCAATGGTTGAAAGCGTCAATTCTATATCGGCAAATGCCCCGGGAAGAAGCCTTCCTCCTGTATTGTTGCTTGTAGCTCTTACCTGTAACGAACGTGTTTCCGTATTAATCCTTGGCTCTTTGGCATATACACTGGCTGTTAAAGTCTCGTCCTGACCTGAAACCGTAAACTCTACTTTATTGCCTACTTCCAGCATTGCTGCATATCGTTCCGGAATTGAAAAGTCGATTTTAATGGGATCAATATCCTGCAAAGTAGCAATGCGGGTGTTTGGGGTGATATAGCTTCCATCACTTACATATTTAAGACCCACATTACCTGAGAATGGCGCCCTGATTTCAGTTTTAGCAATCTGAGCCTCTATCAGAGCTACTTCGGCTCTCAATACATTAACCTCATTCAGGGTAGCATCATATTCTTCCTGACTGATGCCTCCTTTGTCCAGCAACTGTTTCTGGCGCTTTTCGCGATCTACAGCCAAATTAAGCCTGAAATCTGCCCGGTTAAGCTGGGCCTTTAATTCACTGTCGTTTATTTTAATAAGCAACTGCCCTTTCTCAACCGGCTGACCTTCTTGTAAATAGATCTCTTCAATCAAACCAGAGCTTTCACTTGCAAGCTCAACTTCTTCGTTTGCAATCAGGGTTCCGGTCGTGAAGATGTTGTTCTCAATGGTGTCGGGCTGAACCACAAATACGTCCACAAAAACAGGAGCATTTCCTGATGAGGCTGCTGGTGCATTTGAAGATTCCATATAGCTCTGAACTTTAGGGTAGGCCAGAAGACCCAATAAAATCAGAATACCTAAAATGATAAGAGTTCGCTTCATGTATAGAACAGAATAAAGTGTTTGATTGAATGCTTAAATGTAACCTTTAGTGAGGTTTTAACATTCTATTTTGTTGATAAGCCTTGTAAAAGATATCTACCGTCTAATTCGGAATCACAAAAAAAAGCGATACAGTTTTACCTGCATCGCTTAGATATTTATAAAAATTTTGAGCTTAAGCTACCTGAGCCTCAAGCTGCTTGCTAAGATGAGATTTAGGAACAGCTCCTACAATCTGGTCAACTACTTCACCATTTTTGAAAATCAACAGAGAAGGAATACTTCTGATTCCGTACTTCACGGAAATCTCAGGATTACTATCCACATCTACTTTTCCAATTTTAGCTTTGCCTTCATACTCACCGGCAAGCTCTTCAACAATAGGTCCGATCATTCGGCAAGGTCCGCACCATTCAGCCCAGAAATCAACCAATACTGGTTTATCAGACTTAAGTACTTCTTCATCAAAATTGCCGTCGGTAAATTCGATTGGTTTTGACATAATATATTTTCCGTTTATTGAATGTTCGTCAATTTTAAACAAATATCGTGATTATTCATTCAACATTACACATTCTTTTAAATTATTGACTTGATAGCGGGGGTTTATGAATCGGCTATGAGTTAAGAAGTTCCGAATAATGGGTTTTTCTAGCATCAGAAAATAATATTGGTCATTGGTATTTGAAGCTTGGGATTTTAAAAAAGCTAACTCCCATGCACCAATTGCACAGCCTCTTCACCTAACACTTCCCGCAATCCACGCAGTAAATCATCATTTGGTTCTACCACAAAATTCCGGACGTTCATCTTGATGGGTGCTGAAGCTTCCTCACTTACCACCGCTAACCGGACCTGTGTGCTTCCCTTGTTAATCGAGAATAACGTCTCAATCTGTTTCAGGTGATCTTTCTTTAAATCTGATGTTTTGAGTTTAATTCTAAGATTCAGTTGCTCTTGAAATTTCTCTCGTAGGTTTTCAACCCGTTCAAAAGTATTGGCAATCACTTTGGGTTGACCGCTTCGGGTATCCACAGTTCCATCAATAAACAACACATTGTCGGTTTGAAGGAGTCCCATATATTGATCGTATGTAGAGCTAAAGGCGATCACTTCTGTAGAGTTATTCAAATCTTCTACCTGAAGAAAGGCAAACGGTCTTCCCTTTTTGTCCGTCACTCTTTTCACCCCGGTAATAATCGCAATGAATCGGATACTCTGCCGGTCATTCATTTGTCCGAATACATCATCACTAAGGTCTTGCTTACCGAATAATCGAATTTCTTCTTTGAACCTGCTCAGCGGGTGACCACTCAGATAAAACCCGATAAGATCTCTTTCCTTATTCAGGCGCTCGATCTGAGTCCATCTTCTTACTTCCTGAAGTTTTGGTTCGGAAAATCCAGCCCCTCCACTATCACCGCCAAATAAGTTTCCTTGATTTAGCCTAATCTCTTCCTGCTTCCGAACAGCATATGACAAGATATCTTCCAGAGAGTGATGCAGCTGTGCACGGTTATCATTCAGCGTATCAAAAGCGCCGGCGATGATAAGACTCTCAAGTGTTTTTCGGTTACAGATTTTCAAATCAACGCGGGTGGCAAAATCAAAGATAGACGTATAGTCTCCATTCTCTTCCCGCTCTTCCACAATATGCTGGATCGCGGATGAACCCACGCCTTTGATCGCAGACATCCCATACTGAACGCGACCTTCTTTAGGGCGAAATTTACCCCATGCAGTATTGATATTTGGCGGATCCACCGGAATATTCATCCGCTGACATTCTTCAATAAAAGCCGACACCTTCTCGATGTTGCTCATATTGTGCGTCATAACCGCCGACATATACTCAGCAGGGTAATTGGCTTTGAAGTACATAGTATGATAAGCCACTACCGAATATGCGGCCGAGTGAGATTTGTTAAATCCATAGCCCGCAAACATGGCCATCTTATCAAATACTTCTTTCGCCGTTTTCTCATCATATCCTTTTTCAACGGCTTGCTTCACAAATTTCTCTTCTTCGGGGGGAAGGAGTTCCGGCTTCTTCTTACCCATGATTCGGCGAAGTACATCCGCTTCACCCAGTGAGTAGCCACCCATTCGCTGAGCCACTTTCATGATCTGCTCCTGGTAAATCATGATACCGTAAGTCGGTTCCAGCAGCTCAACTAAATCTTCATGGTCATATTCAACCTTTTCACGACCGTGCTTACGTTCAATGTAATCAGGAATGAATTGCATTGGACCCGGACGGTACAATGCGTTCATGGCAATCAGGTCATTGATGCTGGTCGGCTTGAGGTTTTTGAGATGCTTCCGCATTCCGTCACTCTCAAACTGGAAAATCCCTGCGGTTCCACCCTGTTGAAAAACTTTATAGGTGGCTTCATTATCCAGCGGGATATCATCGAGGTTATATTCTTTCCCGAAATTTTTCTTCACGTTCGCAATCGCCGTCTTCAAAATGGAGAGGGTCTTCAAACCCAGGAAATCCATCTTCAGCATACCGGCATATTCAATCACGCTACCATCATACTGTGTGACGTACAAATCTGCATCTTTAGCGGTACTAACCGGGATGTATTCGGTAAGCCTATCAGGAGCGATGATAACACCCGCGGCGTGAATTCCTGTATTCCGAACCGAACCTTCCAGTACTGAAGCCATCCGAAGCGTTTCGGCTTCCAGTCCTTCTCCATCACGAATATCCCGAAGTTCTCTTACTTCTGAAAAAGCATCATCGAGGGTCGTTCCCGGTTTTTCAGGAATGAGTTTGGCAATTCGGTCAGCATCCGCAAGCGGTAAATCCAACACGCGTGCTACATCTCGAACTGAAGAACGTGCTGCCATAGAACCAAAAGTGATGATATGCGCAACCTGATCTTTTCCGTATTTGTTAACTACGTATTCAATCACGCGTTGACGTCCATCATCATCGAAATCAATATCGATATCGGGCATGGACACACGTTCAGGATTCAAGAATCGCTCAAAAAGCAGATCGTATTTCAGTGGATCAATGTTTGTGATTCCCGTGCAATACGCCACAACCGAACCAGCCGCAGAACCACGCCCCGGACCTACATAAACACCCATATCGCGGGCAGCAGCAATGAAATCCTGCACAATAAGGAAGTATCCCGCAAAGCCCATTTCCTCAATTATTCCAAGCTCGAGCTCGATGCGTTCCTTAACCTCATCGTCCATTTCCTTATATCGAGGCTTGGCTCCCTCATAGGTAAGGTGGCGCAGGTAGGCATCTTCCGTATCAAAGCCGTCAGGGAGTTCGAAATTGGGAAGTATAACATCCCGCTCCAGCTTAATCGGCTCAATTTTATCAACAATTTCTTGTGTACTAATAATAGATGAAGGCATATCAACAAAGAGCTCCTTCATCTGGTCTTGGGTTTTGAAATAAAACTCGTCATTTGGGAAGCCGTATCGATAGCCTCTTCCTCTTCCCTTCGGCGTACTCATGAGCTCGCCATCATCAATACAAATCAGAGCATCGTGAGCTTTAGCGTCCTCTTCTTCCAGATAAAAAACATTATTGGTCGCCACCAATTTCACTCCATATTTCTCGGAGTAAGATTTAAAAACCTCGTTCACCCGCTTTTCTTCTTCCAAACCGTGATTCAGCACTTCCAGGTAGAAATCATCCCCGAATGTTTCCATCCACCACTGTAGTTCTTCTTCTGCGAATTCTTCCCCTTTGTTCAAAATCAGGTCAGCCAGCCAGCCTCTTACCCCTCCGCTCATACAAATTACATCTTCGGAGTATTTGGCAATCACGTCTTTATCAATCCGGGGATATTTGTAGTAATATCCTTCCGTAAAACCAATGGAGCACAGTTTGGAGAGATTTTTATACCCGTTCTTGTTCTTAGCGAACATCGGGATTTGGTAGCGCCGGTCTTTGTTATCGCGGGTGAATTTCTTTTGAAGCCGATCTTCTACTACATAAAATTCACAGCCAATGACTGGCTTTATATCTGCATTATGAGCAGCAGCGGCAAAAGCAAAAGCACCGTACATATTGCCGAGGTCAGCAAGTCCAACAGCCGACATTCCTTCGTCTTTGGCTTTGTTTACTAATTCTTTAATCCCGGCTGTAGCCTGAAGTACCGAAAATTTAGAGTGATTGTGGAGATGGGTAAAAGTGGCTTTCTCTACAAGCTCAGTAGCTGCCGCCTCTTGATCTCCACTTTTTTTTTGAGCCGCTATTTGCTCATCCGTCTGCTTGGTCTTGAACCGAGATGGCGAAACGAGATCTATATACTCTTCTTTTTTGATTAAGCTCTGGGCCGGCTCATAAATATGAGCATCCATCGGGAAATTTACACGAGTTGCTCCGATGCGAACCATTTCCAGAAAACAACGGGCAGTTGCTTCTACATCGGCTGCGGCATCATGAGCATCACTAAAACTTTTGCCGAACAGGGCCAGGTGTAACTCTGCAAGTGAAGGCCATTTGTAATTTCCGCCTCTGCCGCCTTCAATTTTGGCTACGTTGGTACCATCATCTTTGGTATCAATCTTGGGCTTATCGATGATGGCTGAAGGTATCTTTTTACGGATATACTCAGCACCCATAATTTTTTCATCAAAGCTTACATTGTGCCCAATGAGAAAGTAGGCACGGTTCATATCTTTGATAAACTCTCTGAGCACAAACTCGAGCTCCACACCTTCTTCATTGGCGCGTTCCGTGGAGATACCGTGGATTTTTTCTGAATTGAAGGGGATCGTAAATCCTTCAGGCTTTACAATATGGTTCCCGCTGCTGATGAGTTTTCCGGTATGATCATGAAGCTGCCAAGCAAGCTGAACCAGACGTGGCCAGTTATCCAAATCGCTTATTGGAGCAGAAAAATCGTTGGGCAGGCCTGTGGTCTCGGTATCAAATATCAGATACATATAGTTGCTTTAGCTTCATAGAAAAATTCCGTCCAAAATATACAATACTTGACTCAGCAAAACCGATGAAGTTGCTAACGATTTATCCACATTTAAAACCGAACTTCAAAGCTTGAATACGAGTCCTCTTCGTTCATATTGTTTACTTCCATGTCTTTCACATAACCCGACGGCGGCCCATCCTTGCACCGCTCGATGAGTTTCTTCACCGGTTCTTCACCTCCCTCGAAGACCGCCTCAACTCTGCCGTCATTTAAATTCTTGACCCAGCCGTTCACTCCAAGTTCGCGAGCATTTGTTTTCGTGAAGTGGCGGAACCCAACTCCTTGTACTCTGCCTGATATATAAATATGTTTCTTCACTCAACTTCCTTTTTAATATTAAACTTCTATTTTATTCCTGCTATTATTAAAAAAATGATTCCTTACCTTTAGCGTTCACTAAGTTTTAGAACATGACACTAACACAACTTTCTTACATCGTGGCTGTCGATAAACATCGGCATTTTGCTACGGCCGCCCAAAAAATTTATATCACCCAGCCAACGCTCAGTATGCAAATTCAGAAGCTGGAAGATGAACTTGGCGTACTTATTTTTGATCGCTCTAAAACCCCGGTTGTACCAACAGCTATGGGAGAGGAAATTATTGAGCAGGCTAAAACCATCCTGAGTGGAGCAAAACACATCGAAGACATGGTAGCCGTTCAGGGTGAATCTCTCAAAGGTACCTTTCGAGTGGGAATCATCCCAACCATCGCTCCTTATCTGGTTCCTCTATTTCTTAAAAAGTTTGTGGATACCTATCCCGATGTTGAACTCATTTTTGAGGAAGCACTGACTGCTGATGTACTGAAAGGACTTAATGAAGATTATTTTGACGTGGGTATTATTGCCACCCCCACCGACAAGCACATGTACGAAAAGGATTTATTCCTCGAGCCATTTCTGGGATATGTGAGTGCCGAACATGAGCTGGCATCTAAAGACAAGCTCTGTATTGATGATCTGTACAAAGAAGATTTATGGCTGCTGAATGAAGGACATTGTTTCCGTGATCAGACCCTTAAAATCTGCAAGCAGAACAACGAGAAGCTGAATAAAGCACCGATTATTTTTGAAAGCGGAAATCTGGAGACTCTGAAACGTCTTGTTGAGCAGAATTTTGGCATCACCCTAATGCCTTATCTTGCGATGAATGATTATGATACCCGTTGTGCAAACGGGGTTATCAAGCAGTTCGAAGATCCAATTCCTTCTCGAAAAATCCGCTTAGTCTACAGCCGTGAATTCCTGAAGAAGAATCTGATTGAAGCATTTGCCGGTTTAATCAAAGAATCCATACCCAAGGAGCTGGAGTCCAACGAAGACGCCATGGTGGTTGAGTAATGGAGCATAGCTTGACGCTTTGGATTCTATTCAACGTCTTTATTGTAGCTATGCTGATTGTAGACCTCATGGTTTTCAATCGCAAAGAACATGAAATTTCTATCAAAGAATCGCTGGTCTGGACCGGCATTTGGATTGCCCTTTCAGTCGTATTCGGGATTGGGATTTACTTCTACATGGATCCTGCCAGCTCGCTCGATTTCTTCACCGGCTATCTGATAGAGAAATCCCTGAGCGTTGATAATATCTTTGTTTTCATCCTGGTGTTTTCCTACTTCGGCGTTCCTGCTAAATACCAACATAAAGTATTGTTCTGGGGAATTTTTGGAGCACTTGTGCTTCGATTTCTTTTCATCTTTTTGGGCGTCGCCCTTATCGAACGCTTCGAATGGATCGTCTATATCTTCGGAGCATTTCTGGTTTACACCGGAATCAAAATGGCATTTGAGATGGAGAAGGAAGTCCACCCGGAAAAGAACCCCGTTCTTAAACTGACTCGAAAATTTATTCCCGTCACCAACAAATTTCACGGCCCTGATTTCTTCACCCGTATAGATGGGAAATTAATGGCTACCCCTCTTTTTGTAGTGCTTATTGTGATTGAAACTACCGATGTCGTTTTTGCTGTCGATTCCATACCGGCCATCCTCGCCATCACCACCGACCAGTTTCTGGTATACAGCTCCAACGCCTTCGCTATTCTTGGATTACGTGCGCTTTACTTTGCCCTAAACGGAGTGATGAAACTATTCAGCTATCTGCATTATGGTTTGGCCGCTATCCTTTCTTTTGTGGGGATAAAGATGCTGATTGCTGACTTTTACCACGTTCCAACCCCATGGGCTTTAGGATTTG
Source organism: Balneola sp. (assembly GCA_002694685.1). Lineage (NCBI taxonomy): Bacteria > Pseudomonadati > Balneolota > Balneolia > Balneolales > Balneolaceae > Balneola > Balneola sp. The sequence goes on along the minus strand of NZMW01000013.1, from coordinate 183,403 downwards.
TAGCGGCTGCACTGATTATTTCTGTTGGGGCTTCCATGATGTTTCCTAAGGAAGAGAGTTGAATATCGAATATTGAACATTCAACATTGAATGACGAACTGGTGGTTGTTTCATCTGTGTCATCTTGAAGATACCTCCGAAGGATATTTGCTTGAACAATTTACTATCTATCCATCACCTCCAACCCCATCCCTGTCCTCTTTGATTTGCGAATGATCGACGTTCTATAGACCAACTTTTCTTAAACTGTTTACTCTTCACCTACCATCCTAAGCCCTGTTTCTAAATCTTTTGAAACGAATCTTGGCTCGCCACGTGACTCTTCTCTAACTTAAAGCAAGAAGTAAAATCACCAATCGATCATTCGATCATTCGGTCCATCGGTTAATCGCTATTCTATTTGATATACGATCGATCGATGAACCTATTTACGCTGACCGATTACATTTCAGGAGTTCCCTTTCCTTGCCACACTTTGCGGGATATGGAAAGAGATTGGATCAAAAATTCACAATGATTCAATTGCAGGATTCCCCGAATGGATTATCTTTCAGCTGATTAAAAAAAGGTTATATTTTTTGGGAATTAACAGAAATCAGATACTACTATGTCACGTTTAGAAAAATCATTCGAATTCTTTTCAAGACAGGGAATCAAGTTTTTGCTGCTGGAGCTGGTTATTGTCTTTCTTGGAGTTTATGGGGCTTTCCTACTACAAAACTCAAATGAAGACCGCAGAATAGATGCTGAGAAACAGAAGATCCTGACAGGAGTAAAAGAAGAGCTGGAGTACTTCCGGATTTTCTTTCCAGGCTTTGCTGGAAATGATGCTGTGGCCGAGCGTAATGTCTTGATTCAACAGGATGAGTATGATGATTTCTCAAACTGGCGCTTCATTCAGCCACAATACAACTATACCGCTATTGAGTATTCACTTGGAGCCCCGGCCGAGATCATCGACTATGATCTTAATGCCGACTTATCTACCATCTATCGTGAAATTCGGAAACTGGAACATGCTGAAGAACTGATGACAACCCTCTCAATGGAGTATAAAGCCATACCGGATGGTTTAGAGAATAATGCTGCTGTACAGTTTGCGGATGAAAATAACCTGCTGAATTTTGTCCGCTTTAATAGTCGCGCCGATGATCGTGCCCGCATTATGAACCGACTGGCAGACTTAAGTGCAGAAATCCTTCCCAACATTAATAGCCAGTTCCCTCCAGAGTACCTAAAAGACATTGAGCTTTCGCTGATCAGTGAGAACATATCAGCCAGTTCAGAAGCTGAGTTGGAAGCGACCATTCCTGCTGTTCAAAACTTTTTCCCGAATCTATCTGAAGAGGAAATCAGGCAGGCGATTCCTATTGAATAAACTTCTTAGGATTTAGGATGTCCTTTTTCACCTACCATCCTAAGCCCTGTTTCTAAATCTTTTGAGAAGACTCTTGGCTCGCCACATGACTCTTCTCTAACTTAAAGCAAGAAGTAAAATCACCAATCGATCATTCGGTCCATCGATCCATCGATCCATCGGTTAATCGCTATTCTCTTTGATATACGATCAATCGATGAACCTATTACGCTGACCGATTTCATTTCAAGAGCCCCCTTTCCTTGTCACGCTTTGCGGGATAGGGAAAGAGACAATGATAGGGTCAAAACGGTATTAGAGCTACTACTTCTTTAACAATCTGCCCCCGCCCAAAATAACAGCGACAACGCCAACTACCAGCATAATAATAGCATTGGTAGAACCTGATCCTCCAAAGGCCTGGTCAATTTCTGAACCCAGTGAGTTATATTCCTGATATCCAAAATAAAGCAAAAGCGCGCCGGCAAGGAGAAGTGCAACAGAAATGATTCGGTTCATGGTATCGATATTAATTGGGGTTCGTAGCTATCTAAGGATTTAGGAAAACAAGCGCAAGGATTGGTATTTATAAATCATCCCATCTTTGTCATCCTGAGCGAAGTGATTTATTACTGACTTCCATGTATGGCGCGAAGGATCTCAAACTCAATTCTGGCAGATTGTTCAAACTCTGAGATCCTTCGTGTTCAACATCCTGCCCTTCGCTTTTTTACCACGTACTCAGGATGACAGCGGGCGTAGGTTAGACCTACTAATCAACCCGAACAAACCGGGTTCTTGTAACCAAATAAAATAAGATCGTCAAAATCGAGATTACTATAGCGATACCCAGTATTGAAAGTGACCAGACAAAAAGCTCAAGGTTATCTTTAAAAGAAACAAAGTACAGAATAACATAAATGGAAACGTACGATATTGGTAAAATCAAGAGACATACATATACGACTTTAGAATGCATTCTACGAAGATGAGTTCCACAATGGATACAGTTCAAGTATCCGCGCATTCGTTGACTTAAACTCACTCCACGTCCTGTAGCTTTCCAGAGTTTATAGGGCTCTTTCCCACATTCCGGACAACGCATCAGTTTGTATTCTCTTTCTTCTTTCTGATAACTCAATAATTTATACAGTGCGTAGATACAGCCAGTTAATACTATAATAAAAAAGAAGAGATCCTTTGCATGATTCAAAAACCATGACAAGCCTTCCTGATAAATAAAAACCTCAGCAAGAAACCCTAGATTAAATAACAGATAATTGTACATCCCCACTAAATACATTATAAACCCCGCTTTTTGGCTTCTAAGATAAAAGAGTGAGAGTCAAAATCCATAAATCTTGGATTAGTGATTTTACTTCTCACTTCACTGGATAAACCTGACCTATCATTTCTATCCCTTCTATGTTTCTTCGCTAAGTAAAGTTGACATATAACTCAAAACGTGTCTGCTTCATGTATCCTCTTTCCAGAATCAAGGGTGTAATTGGTGCTTTATATTAATTATTAAATAGTTGGAAGCAGGAGCTTCCCGGAATGCATTCCGCAGCGGAGCTACGGAACGAGGTTAAAGAAGAAGATTTAATCACTCAACTTCTGCTATTAAATGCAACCGCACCCAAACTTATCAAACTGAATTGTATATACGATACGTAGCAAATTGCCATTGTAATAAACTAGTGATCTCTGAGGTACACTTGTCTCATCAAGCAATTTTCCCGGTTCTCGTGTATAGGTGAAGTAGAAGTTTTCATACCCTTTAAGTCGTGCAAAAGATTGCTGATACCTTCCGCTTACAGGACAGTCAGCGCAAACCGGCTGAAACTTTTCCGACATTCGTTGATCCAATTCTTCATTTTGAACAAACTCCAGATCTAAGTCGAATGGACTCGATATTAGTACCGGCTCCTCTTCACTTTGTTTTGCAGCAGGCTCTAATCGGTATGAAAAGAAGGAACTGCAATCACCAATATGTTTTGAGAATGTATTGACCTCCATCCGATATTTTCCTGTTTTTGTAAATACAAAGACGGAATCACCTCTCACAGACTTTGGATAGGTAGTTATCGCTTTCCCTTCTTTGGTACTCAGTTCATTTCTATCTTCAGAATCATGAGCTTCATTCCACAGTTTCTGTTCAGGATTAGAACTACTTTTGGGCTCAAAAATATTGGTTCCTGCGATCACTCCCTGAATAACGGCTCCAAAGGGTTTCTTATAGGCTAACTCATCATTTTTGTACATCTCAGTAACCTTTTCGAGGAATCGATAATTGGTCGAATTGTTCCTTTCAAGATCATCAAATTCGTCCCAAAACTGTCGGGTTTCTTTGTTCTCTTCCACTGATTTCATTTCGAAATAAACCGGACAAAGTTCTTGCATCATCGGTGCTATCGTTTCTGCCTTTTCCAGATCTTCCCGCAACAGTGCATGGTAATTGATAAGGTGAGTTCTAAGTTTTTCAAAATTAGTAGTGTCAGAAAGTACTGGCAGAGCTGGTTGATCTAAATCTGTATCACTATTTGAACTTTCTTGTGCAAAAACAGACGAGGTGAATAGAGTTACAACTGAGAGAAGCAGGAAATTGGTTTTAAAATGTCTCAAAATTATTATATCAGGTAATTATTGTAGCGTTCAACTTTCTGGACAGAAGTTTTCTCTTTAGCTGATAAACTAATAAAAAAGACTGCCACGAACTGTCACCCTCTCTTCTTAGTTTAGTGTGTGAGGAATTGAAATGTCTGGAAGTTGTCATCCTGAGTGCATCGTAAAGAGAATAGAATTCAAATGCTAAACACGAAGGATCTCAAATTATAAACTACACATTAGCTTAAACTTTGAGATCCTTCGCGGCAAACTATTATACCTTTACTGCATCACTTCGCTCAGGATGACATGATCTCGAAATCTTTATTTCCATTAATTAAATCCAGATTCCTGCCTCCGAAGGAATGACGATTATGCTCAAAATCACTAAAGCCGGAAATCACGGAATACTGTTACCCCAGCTGGGTATAGGACTGGATTATAGTGGTAAAAAGGCGGATCACGTGTTTGTATCTCACGGTCACGCCGATCACATTCCCTGGAAGTCTTATGCCAAATCTGTGTATGCTACACCTCCGACTAAGAAATTCATGAATCTCCGCGGAGCGAAATATGAGGTACAGGAACTTCCTTTCAAGCAGTCGGTGGAAACCAAAAACGCTAAAATCACCTTTTATCCTGCGGGACATATTCTTGGCTCTGCCATGACCTTTGTGGAATCCGAATTCGGAAACCTCCTCTACACCGGCGATTACAGAAATCCACCTTCCCCTGCCACTGAAGGCTTTGAGCTCCCCGACACCCAAATCGACACCTTTATTACGGAAGCAACCTTTAGTCTACCCGTGTATAAGTGGCAAAGTTATGATGAACTGAAGGCTGAGATTATGGGCTTTGCAAAATCAGCATTGGATAAAGATTATACCCCGGTTTTCCTGGCATATAATCTGGGCAAAGCGCAGGAAATCATGCATCTGGTTAAAGACCTGAACCACCCCATTCAAATTCATGGCGCAGGCTTCAAGCTGTGTGGTGTGTATGATGAGGAGGGCATTGATCTGGGCAATTATCAAACCTATGACAGGGAAACCTGTGAGGGAAAGATTCTGATTTGCCCGAGTTCGGCTATCAACAACGGCTTTGCATCGAATGTCCGCAAAAAGAGGATTGCCTATTGCAGCGGTTGGGCCGTGATGGAGTCGAGACGAAGTCAGCTTACCGTAGATAAACTCATACCCATCTCCGACCATCTGGATTTCTTCGAACTCATTTCCCTGTGCGAAAAACTTCAACCCAAAATGACTTACATCACGCATACCCCAAACCCGGATGTGGTAAAGCATTATTTAGATGAACAAGGGATTCCGTCTCAATTTTTAGATATGACGGCGAAGCCGAATGATTAATGTTAAATTTTAAATGTTGAATTTTAAATGTTTAATCAGCCAACCTACAAGCTTATGCAAAACCCGGGTATTTTACCGACTCACTTTTTTCTAACAAACTCAATTACCCATTCAACATTTAAAATTTAGCATTTAAAATTCTACAGACACCGATGAGTAAACAAGCTCAGAATACCTTCCTACAACTCGCATCCACGGCCCAGCTCATCAATGAGACACGGGGAAGTAATGCTAAGATTAAAATCTGTGCCGAGTATTTTCGCTCTTTGGAAACGGATGAGGATTTACAACGGGCAGCCCGATTTTTAGGAGAAGGTCCTTTTTCAGATATATCAGGAAAACGAGCTTCTGTTGGCAGCAGGACCTATTCTACCTTAGCCGCTGATCTCTGTGAGATTGATTACGAAAAAGTCTTCAAACCTTCCAAAACAGCTACCGGAAGTTCTTCGGAAACTATAGAGAAACTCTTTAACAATATTCCGGAAGCTAAAGCTAAGTGGGATCCAAAAAACCTATCCCTGGAAGAAGTTGAGGTTATTTATGATGCGTTGTATTCCGTGTCTTCCAGAGTGGATAAACAGAAAGTCCTGACCGATGCCTGGATTCAAATGACCCCTCTTGAGGTGAAGTATTTTCTGCGAATTATGGGTCGGGGCTCATTGCGTATTGGGTTTGAATCCAAGAGTATTGTCTCAAGCATTGCCAAAGCTTTCAAGCATAAAGTGGATGAGGTTCGCTATGTGCATATGATTACAGGAAGCATTGGGAAAACAGCCGTGCTCGCCAAAAATAATCAACTGGAGGAAGCAAAGTTCACCCTATTCCAGCCCATCGCATTTATGCTGGCTTCTCCGGTTGAGAGTAGGTCGGTGGATGATTATAGCCAATACGTTGCCGAAGAGAAGTTTGACGGGATGAGATGCCAAATGCATGTGTCTGGGGATCAGGTTCAAATCTTTTCCAGAGATTTAAATGAAATCACCCATTCTTTCCCTGAGATTGTTCAGTTTTTTGTGGACAGAAATTTACCTGAACTCGTACTGGATGGTGAAATCTGTGTCTTTAAGGACGATACCATTCTCCCCTTCCAGCTCCTCCAAAAGCGTATGGGCTTGAAGAAGCCTTCAAAGAAAATATTGGAGCAATATCCTACGATATTAATCGCCTATGATGTGCTTTATCATGACGGAAAACCAATTTTTGAGCATAGTCTAAGTAATCGTAGAGAGCTGCTATCGGGGCTTTCGGAGAAACACAGCCTTCCCATCACCACACAAAAACCCATAGAGAGCAAGGAACAGATTGAGGAACTTTTTGAGCTTGCACTCGCCCATGGAAATGAAGGGCTGATGCTGAAGCAAAAGGATTCGACTTACGAATACGGCCAGCGCCGAAAGTCTTGGCTTAAAGTCAAAAAACCAAGCGGTTCAATTGATACCATCATGATGTACGCCCATGCCGGAAGCGGAAAACGTGGAGGAACCTATTCAGACTTCACGCTGGGAGTCTCGGTCCGGGAAGACGAACGTTATGAAGAGGAGTTCATCCCCATTGGAAAAGCATACGGTGGTTACAGTGATGATGAGCTAAAAAAGATGAATGACCGAATCAAAAAAATCACCGCAGAAAAGTACGGTCCTACACTTGGTCTTTATCCTGATATCGTTGTAGAGCTGGAGTTCGATGACATTCAGGTAAACAAACGCACCAAAGCTAACTACACGCTCCGGTTTCCAAGATTCAAAGCTATTCGCTGGGATTTATCGCCCGATGATGTGGATACTTTAAAAGATGTAGAACGATTGTATCAGGAGAAAATAGATCAGGAGCGGCTTAAACAGGATAAGAATCCATCCTTTAAACTAGGATGATTTAATAGCGCATTACATCATCGTGTTTAACGGCAATCACGGTAATAAAAGAGATGTTAGTCGTATAACGTCGAATATTATACACATCCCGATACAGGATGTTTGACTTGAAGTAGGTAAACTCTTCCATCTGTACTCTTTCATCTGTTTCGTACTGCTGCGTAATTGACTGGACAGATGTTTTCAACACTTTCGTCAGTTCTTGGACAGCATCATTTTTGGCTTTCATCCAAGCTATGGAAGGATTGAAATTAGTTTTCCTGGCCTTGCCAATCGCAAACCAGGTATCTCCTACCCGTTGTGGACTCGTCATTAGATCCTCAAGGGGTGGCATGGGAGCGGTAATAGTTTCAGCTCCATTATTAATTCCAGTGATACAGTGTACGTTTCTATCAACAACAAAGGAATCAACCTGTACAATATTGCCTCCCTCTTTTAAACTTAGTACGGTATCGCGAATACTAAATTCAGGAAAATTATAAAGGGACTGGTCATTACTCTTAAACTCTTCGATAAAGACAGAGATAAATAGATTCGAGTTCAAATCTATTAATGATGACTCACACGCTCTTTGAAATAGAGTAGAATCCCCTCCAAAATTGGACAGCTTGTTAATCCCATATCCATGGAGATTATTATTCTGATAGATAAGTTCCGGGCTAGACTCATTTTGCCCTAAAAAAAAAGTACTCTGCGAAAATATGTTTCCACAGAGTACTAAATTTGATAAAACAGCAATTAGAAGTATTGAATTTAACTTCACAGAAAATATACTTCTAATCTAGTTTTCGATTTCATGAAGCTTGTTCTGAAGCTCATCAAAAGCTTTTGAAGCTTTGAACTTTGTATATAGCTCTTCATCTTTAGAAAGTGCATTGTCAAGCACAGTACGAGCCTGACCTACAGGCATACGAACCAGCACGTAACATCTGCTGTTAACGTTTCCGCCTGTCATTTCAGGATCAAGTTGCTCACACTCAGCTCTGTCACGAGAAACACCATTCAGTGTACTGTTCACTAACTGCTCACTGGCATTAGAGAACGTAGCGGCGTAATTCGCATTCGCTCCACTTTGTACTTCTTCTTCAAATGATTTCTGAAGTGCAGAAACTTTAACTTCTAATTTAGCAGCCATCGCCTGAGTGGCATTACCCTGAGCACTTCTCAGTGCAGTTCCCTGACGAGAAGATTGGGCTTCAGCAGCAGCATAAAAGAACTCTTCTGTATCCGGAGGAGGTGCAAGATACCAATCTGGCATTGTGTCACTTGTGTTTTCCGGCTTATTACTACCACAGGAAACAAGAATCCCCGCAGCTAACAACATTGTAAAAATGGATCTTATTTTCATATCGAGTTACCCCTTTTAATATTTTTGGTTTCGCCAATAATAAAATGAAATAACTATCAACACAAATCTTTTTAATTTGACTATCAATGTAATTTGTTGAATTTTCGCTTTATCTATTACTAAAAAGTAAAGTTTGAGGTTTTAAATGGGGTTTTTCAAAAATGTAGCTTTGGGGAAAAAATGCTTTTCTCATATTCTTCTCCTTCTGTTTTCAATATTTCTTTTGACGGGCACTTCATATGGTCAGGATACAGAATATGAAAAATGGAAAAAACAGCAAGAAGCTGAGTTCAAAGAGTATCAGGATCAGTTTGATAAAGAGTTTATCGAAATGCTGGAAAAGACCTGGGAAGAAGTTGGCATAAATCAGGGCTCTGAATTTTATCAGGAAAAGAAACCGGTCACTATTCCTAAAGCCCCACCAAAGCCTCAGGTTGAAAATAATGTCCCAAGAGACGAAACCCCTATCAGGGAAAAGATTAATATCGATATTCCCGACGCACCGCCATCGGCTCCAATCACCATAGAAAAGCCCCCTAAAGCTTCTATGTATGGCGATGTGGAAACCCGTTCAACAAATATTGATTTCTTTTCGTCAACCATTCCGTTCGAATACCCGACTCAACTAAGAAGCCTTTATTCGCCACGAGAGTTTTCAATGATGAAAACGGACAACAAGAAAATTGCCGAGTTCTGGGATAAAGTGAGTCGCATAAACCATGAACCAATTATCAACTACTCAAATACAGTGCGGGATGAACTTCAGCTTAATGACTGGGGCTATGCACTTTTAATTAACGACTTTGCTAATACCGTTTTTGAAGGATATGACAGTAAGTTAATCAACTTATACAATTGGTTTTTATTGACTCGTGCTGGCTATCAAATCCGCATTGGGTACGATCAGAACGACGTTTATTTACTATATGCTGTTGAATACAATGTCTTCAACACCAAGTATTATACCCTTGACGGTGAGCAGTTTTATGTGATTGACCTGAATGAAAAGAAACAATCACCGAGTTCAATATTCACTTATACCGGAAGCCATAAAGGCCAAAGCAAAAAGCTGAATCTAAAAATTACCGAGTTTCCAACTTTAGGGGATTCAAAAAATGTGAAGTCCAGAACTTTATCATTTTCTTATGAAGGTAAAGACTATAGCATTCCTGTTTCTGTTGACCAAAACCTGATTGCTTATTTTGAATATTTTCCATTAACAGAATTGCCTATCTTTTTTACCTCTTCCATGTCTGAGGCTTCAAAGAAATCTATTTATGAAGTTTTAGCTCCGGCTATTGCGGACATGAATGAAGAAGAAGCTGTTAATTTCATTCTCAGATTTGTTCAGACTGCTTTTGACTATAAAACAGACCAAGATCAATTTGATCGTGAAAAGTATATGATTCCTGAAGAAACTTTATTTTATCCCTATTCCGATTGTGATGATCGCTCCATATTATTCGCTAATCTTGTTCAAGAATTAACAGGTCTTGACGTTGTTGGGTTGCGATATAGTAAACATCTGGCTACAGCTGTAGCTTTTTCAAATGATGTTGCCGGAGATCACCACTACAAGTCGGGTAAGAAATACGTTGTTGCAGACCCAACCTACATAAACGCTACGGTTGGAATGACCATGACGCAATACAAATCCGAAAAACCAGAAATTGTAAGTTTACAATAAGTACTATGCATCATTTAGAGAACTCATCATTTACAAAACAAATATTACCGTTCCTATTTGCGGTAATCATTACTTCCAGCGCCTTTGGTCAGACGCCCGATATCGAAACTATTCAATCTGGCTCAGATCATTATTGGGGTGAATTTTGCTCTCCGAACCAAAATGAGAGTGAATCAGCAGCCATTGACCAGCTTCTATCAAAAATCGCTGTCAACATTGAATCCTCTTTCACTAATAAAGTGTCAGAGAACATTTCAGGAAACCAGGCCGAGTATAAAGAAGAGGTCGAAGGCATTGTAAAAACCTACTCCTCTGCAAAGCTTAAGAACTTAAAGACCTTTAAGGAACCTAGAGACTGCGGTATTTATGTATTCCGATATATTGAGAAAGCTTCTGTAAATGAAATTTTCGAAAACCGGAAACAACTGGTAAAAGACATTTTCGACAAAGCAGAAGAGTTTGAGGAGGAGGCTAACTATGCCAATGCTTTAAAATACTATTACTACTCAATTGTTTTGCTGAATTCCATTCCTGAAACTCAGTTGATGCATAACGGCGATAACTTATATGTTGAACCCGGTTTTAGAATTCCAGACATCATGCAATCCGTAACCTTCGACATCATCTCTGATGAGATGTTAACTGACAAGGAACGTGAGATAACAGTAGCCGTACTTTTAGACGGTGAGAAGGCTAAGACACTTGATTTCAGTTTTTGGGATGGAAGTAATTCTGTTTCCGCAAAATCAATTGATGGTACTGCAACTATAAATCTTTACGGTTCAAGCACTCAGTTTAACGACCTCCGTATTAATGTTAAATATGATTACTACGAGAATAAGGGTGAAATTAAAGAAGTGAGTGATCTTTGGGATCTCGTTCAGCGTCCAAAGTTTAACTATCCTAAAGAGCTTGATCTAGATGAGCCGATCACTCAAGCCAAGAAAGAAGAAATTCAGCAGAAAGTACCTCTTGAGCCTATGAGTGAGAGCTTTACGCTGAATACATTTTTGGAAGAATTTAGCAACTCTCAAGAGCAGGTTGAGGAGATTGAAGCTCTTGACGAAGAAGCATTAAAGGAAATAGTGCCCGATCACTTAAAAAATGTACAAGCTTATTTCAACGAGGATAAAGCAAATGATGTTTGGGAGCAGGACGAATTCCTAAGTAGCAAACTCGAAAGACTGGAAAGGCATAATAACCTCAGTATTTCAAACAATACTTCTAAGTCAAACATCAACAAAACACTTGAAGGATGGGAATTCAGACAGCTTTCTTCTACTGCGCGCTATCCTTCTGTTAACATGCAGAGTAAGGAATATTTAATTCCTGATTTTGATAGTACAGGTGCGGTTGTTGATGTCAACTTTGGAATTATGGATGGCATGTATGATGAATTCCGCAGACAATCTACCTATGGAAAAGACTGGGACAAGCGACAGGTGATGATAAAGTTCGTTGAAAAATACCGTACTGCTTACATGACCCGGGATTTAAGCCAATTAGGAACCATGTTTGCAGATCAGGCCGTGATTATTACGGGCCGGGTTTTAAGAGCTGACGCAGATGACACCAATAATTTTGCTTATGAGCAAAATCAGCCAACCCAACCTAATGTAGAATATCTCAGACAAACTAAAGATGAATTCATAGCTCGCCAGAAAATTCTATTTGAAACAAAACCTGATATTCACCTGGGCTTTTCTACCTTTAATATCATCCGTAAGAACAATCAGGAAGGTATTTATGGTATTAGCATGAGACAGAGTTATACATCTACCAACTACTCTGATGAAGGCTACTTATTCTTACTTATTGATTTTAACGGTGAAGAACCAAAGATTTATGTACGTGCATGGCAGCCTCAGGAGTGGTCTGAAGACGCACTTGTAGAATTAGGTAATTTTCGTGTGAATTTTTAAATTGATTTTAGACGGTTCACTCGTCTTTTTGGGGAGGGGAAACTAAGGGCATTAGCAATGGTGCTTGAGGTACAATATTGATTAGTTGGAATTTGGGGATTCCTGCATATCATTTCTTCTCTAACTTTATTCATGGATAGCTCCCATTGGGGGTGCTATACCACTACCCGAATACTACATATTTATGTAGTAAAAGTTTTACTAATAGTTTGTAAGCTCTGCCTAAATCACCTTTAGGGTAACGATGGCATGGGTTTAGACGGTTCTAATTTAAAGAAGTACAAAAAAGTGCATACACAAAGATCAAAGCTGTTACTACTCCCAATTTTTCTTTTCCTGACATTTGGGATATTTCCACTTAACAACCTTAACGCCCAAGAAGCTGATGATGAGCTAGCAACCATGCGTGTTGTAGGTTCAGCTAATAAGGTCTCAGGTGAGATTATTGCTGACAGGGATGATAATAGAGATATAAACGGAAATCTAACTGCCGGTTTGAGAATTGTATCAGACCTTACTGGTTTGACATTCAGGTCAAATAACGGAATTAGTAAAATTCAGCAGTTACCGGGTTATAACCTCCTATATCTATCCACAAACGAACGAGTAGTTCAAATTTTTAAAGAAGGATTCCCTCCTTTCCAGCTTGTTCTAAATGATGAGGGCATAAACTTAGCCGCTGGCGAAGTCTGGGAAATACAAATTACCGGTAATCAAAAATCCACTACTGAACCCGTTCAGTTTACTGTAACTCCGGAAAACAGCCGTATCATTATTGATGGTGAACCTAGCGAAATTGACGGAACTGTTTTTAATACGGAATTAACAACCGGTAAACACTTTATCCAGGTACGGAAAGATCAGTATGAATTTCGGGATGATTCTATCACCGTTTCAGCCGACCGCGTAAACTCTTTTCAATTTTCACTAAACAAGATTAACCCAGTTCCTGTATTGATAAGTTCTGAACCTGAGGGAGCTTCAATCTATATTAATGACAGTCCAGGGTCCAGTGGACAAACACCTCAGCGAATATTGCTTTATCCTGGAGACTTAAAGGTCAGGTTAACACTACCCGGCTATTCAAACGTAGAAGATGAGCTCGTTTTAACAAGTGAAAACCGAGAGCTTAACTATAATCTCCAAAAGTATGTCGGATATCTCACTGTTAACGCCACACCCAGCACCGCTACTGTTTTAGTTGATGATGTGCCTCAAAGCTCTACAGAAAATATTGAACTTGTTCCCGGAGTACACAGCCTTGAAGTTCGTTCTTCGGGTTTTGATGCTGTAAGCCGGACTTTTACTGTGAATTTAGGGGATACTTTAGTTGAGAATGTTTCCCTTGGACAGATTACAGGAAACCTTTTTGTAATCGCTCAACAAGAAAATGTGGAGTTTACACTTAGACAGAATGGCAACATCGTTGAAGAATGGGTTGGGCCGCGAACCATACGAGACCTCCCTGTTGGGAATTACTCTCTGACGGGTGATCTCCAGAATTTCGACCAAAAGACAGAGCAAATCGAGATTCTTCGAAACGACGATAAAACTATTAATTTTGATTTAAACAGAGTTGAAGGACGCGGCAGTTTAACTATAAATAGCTTATTCGAAGATGCAGAGCTTGAGTTAAAAGGACCGGGCTTTTCAAGAACATATACAGAATTACCGCTGCAACTTCCTTCCATACCTTTCGGACAGTATGAGATCAAAATTGAGAAAGATGGATTCGATGATATTGAGCAAAGAATACAAGTAAACTCCTTATCGCAGGAAGTTACTTTTGTTGATGAATATAACCCTCGGAGCAAAGGGAAAGCTGTCTGGCGTTCTATTTTACCGGGAGCTGTTTTTCCCGGTGTTGGGCATGGATATCTAGGTAAGGGCAGAGGATTTTTGTACTTCCTTGCAGGAGCTGGTGCCATTGGGTATTCCGTAAAGTCCTACTTGGATTATGGTTCTTCTTACGATAAATACCAAACGGCCTTAAATGAATATAATACTGCACAACAAAATTTCGTTGAACTTGAAGCCGCTTATGTTCAAGAATATAATAATGCCCAAACAGCTTTAGATGGTCTCAAGCTTGGAATAACTGCCTATTTAGCCGTTAAAGGAATTGAAATTTTTGACCTCTTACTTCAGCCTTCAAACAAGAAAAAGTTTGAGCAAGCCAAGCTGGAATTTAATGCACAGAATTCCGGAATTAGCATGAAGGTAAATTTTTAGAATTATGGACTATCCAATAAAAAAACATATGTCGAAAAAATATTTCAGCCTCCTCGCTTTATTAGGCGCAATTTTTATTGCCACCAGTTGTGATGGAATTATCGATGGAATTAATGAACTACCTGAAAACCCGGAAGATGAAAGGTCAAACCCCAACGATCCTAGATATAATCCATTTGCGTTTCCCGATCTACAGCTTGCAAATGACGGAACTTCTTTAGGTACTGTTTTTACTTTTGACGAAAATAATGAGACCATCTCATGGGAACTAGTTAACCAAACCGTTGACTACTCCAGATATTCGTTTCGTTTCGCTTATGCTGAACCGGGTCAAACAATATCAGCCGGTGACTTTGTTGATGTTGATGCTTTTGATCGGTCTTTTACCCTTACAAACCTTAAAGAAACTTTTGAAGGAAATCAGTATTCATTTGAGCTTCAGGCCTCTTACAGTAATGAGGGAGTAACCGCTGATACTTCTTTTACCGGATTTTTTGCAGTAGACGCATTTCAAAGCCGTGGATTCTTATTTAACCCTGTTACCATTACAAGCAACACCGATGGAACATTTACTGCTGAAATTTACCTTGATGAAATTGAAGAGTCGGATGACTTAACAGCTTTTTCGTTGGTGGTTAATTATCCTAGTTCAAGTTTGACAGTTTCAAATGTGCAGGTTTTTGATTCAGAAGGAAGCTTTTTAAACCCTGACGGATCCAACACTCTTATATATGTTGAGCCCGAAGTTTCTGCAAGCTTTATAACTATTGATGCTGGAATTGCGGGTAATACTTCTCCACTAAGCGGTGGCGGTAAGGTTTGTGAAATCACATTCTCCCCCACTTCCAGCTTTTCAGGAGGAGCATCTATTAGTATTTCGAGTAACTCTCAGTTAAGAACCTCGGTTGGAAACAACATAGATATCCTTGAATTCCATGGGGCGACTGTCCAGAACTAGTCAAAATTTTATACTCTTTATCGACACATATTTTCTATCAGTTTTAAATCCACGTTCAATGAAGTACACAATTAAAAGTTTAGGTTTTCTTCTCCTTTTTTCCAGCGTTGCTATGGGGCAGGCTGTATCACAAGATAGGAATATCAAAGTCGAGCAGGACCCAAGATTCAAAAACTTGGAGCAGAGCCAGAAAAAAGCACCTGCCAGTCTTGATAATTCACTACTCTATGACCTTACCTACGACTTTGAAGCAGGATACCCAAATGGCACTTACTTCTCTGGCGAACCCGGATTTCTTAGGTTTGATACTGGTCAACCAGGTGATACTGTTGCAAATGTAAACAACTACTTCCAAATTGTTCAAGCTATTGATACTACCTACTTAGATAGCTATAGCCTAATGAGCCCCGATATTAACGATTCTGAGGCGGTTAATATCAAATTCTTTGTAAAGGTAGCTCCCGGAGGTGGTGACCTTCAGTTTAGATATAAAGTAAGTTCAGAACCAGGCTGGGATTACTTGCATGTTGAAGTGGATGGTAATCGAATTTTAGATGAATCCGGAGAGATTCCCTGGACACAGAGTGGTTTATACTCCCTAAGCGAAGGAGTCAGAGAAATTGACTTTTGGTATTCCAAAGATGGAAGTAATTCTGCAGGGATTGATGCAGCATTCGTAGATAATATCTCAATTTTTAATGCTGATGGATCACTGGCCCGTATAACCAAAGTTGAGCCTGTAGCTTCAGCGAAAGGACAGGTAATTAATTTATATGGTAGCGGGCTCACCACAGAGAACATATCAAACCGAGTTTATTTTGGTGATACAGGATATTATTGGTTCAACCTTGCTCAGTCAGATAACAAAATGACTTTTCAGGTCAATGAGAATTTATCCCCTGGTAATTATGACTTAACTCTCTCCACCATCATTGGAGAATACACCTACCCTGATTTATTTACGGTTCTGGATCAAACAAATGCTTCTTTTGGAAGCCAGAACCTGATCACAAATTCCAGTGATGCTGCATTTGATGTATACCCTGCCGATTTGGACGGAGACGGCGATCAGGATGTTTTAACAGCTTCCGGTATTGACAACACCATTTCTTGGTTTGCTAACAATGGGGATGGCACCTTTGGTTCTGAATCTTTGATTACCATCAATGCCAGCGATGCAAGAAAGGTACGTGCAGCAGACTTTGATGGAGATGGTGACCTTGATGTCGTTTATACAACAGCCAACAACCAACTTGTTTGGTATGAAAATGATGGAGCAGGAAACTTCTTCACAGAAACTATACTCTCTTCTGGTTTTTATAGTGGCTTAAATGGTTTGCATACGGCAGATATTGACGGTGATGGTGATGTAGACATATTAATCACTTCTCTTTTCGACAATAGGATTGACTGGTATGAAAACTTTGGGGATGCTACTTTTGCACCGGCAGTTAACATATCTACCTCTGCAACACAGCCACAAAATGTTTACACAGCCGATCTAGATAATGACGGTGATTTAGACGTGATTTCCGCTGCCTCTGGTGTCGAAATTGCATGGTACCCAAATAACGGAGATGGCACTTTTGCAGCGAGTACAAATATTGGTGGTGGAGATGTAGCAACTGATGTATTTGCCTCAGATTTAGACAATGATGGAGACATGGATATACTTTCCAGCTCTATAAATGATGACCGTATTGCCTGGTATGAAAACTTTGGAGACGGGACTTTTTCTAATCAGAATATCATCTCAAACATTGCTGATGGAGCAGCTAGTGTTTATACAGCTGATTTGGATGGGGACGGTGATCAAGATGTTCTATCAGCTTCTACTTTCGACGACAAAATTGCCTGGTATGAAAGCTTTGGAGACGGAACCTTTGGAAGCCAACAAATAATTACCGACTTAGCTGATGGAGCTAATACAGTAATAGCTGCCGACCTGGATGGAGATGGCGACTTAGATGTACTCACTGCCTCCGAATTCAATGATGAGATTTCCTGGTATGAAAACACAGGAATTCCATTAGTTACTCCAAGTCTCCCAATCACTTTTGACGACAGCGGCGTTTTTTACGACTTCATAGATTTTGGTGGAAATTCCTCACGTGTTGTTCAGGACCCAGAGAACTCTTCAAATTTAGTAGCTGAAACTGTACGAAGTCAGCTTGCAGAAAATATAGCCGGAACCACTATGGACCTGGCTGAAGCTATCCCTTTCTCCTCCGGTAATACACTAATGAGTGTAAGAGTTTGGTCTCCGGCTGCCGGCATCCCAATTTTGCTTAAAGCAGAAAATACCTCTGATATAAATATTAGTGTTGAGACTCAAGTAAATACTACAACATCCGGTGGGTGGGAAACCTTGTATTTTGACTTTAGTAATCATTTAGATGGCACTTCTGCAATCAACTTTGGAAATATTTACGATAAATTAACCATCTTCTTCAACTTTGGAACAACCGGAGCCGATGCCGGAGAACAGACTTATTATTGGGACGATATTGAGTTCATTGGTAATTTACCTGTCACCCCTATTGCTGATGTACGGAATGCTTCATTAGGTACCACCCTGAAAACAAAAGGGGTAGTTACAAGAGTATTAGGAAATAACATTTCTATCCAAGATGGAAATTCTGGGCTGCATGTTTTTGCTCCATCAGCTTCAGCTATTGATACTGCAATAATTAATGGTGATATCGTTGCAGGAGATTCCCTGATTGTTACAGGACAGCTTACCGAATTTAATAGTCTTTTAGAATTTGATAATGTTACGGATTTCTCTGTACCGTCACGTAATAACGCGTTACCTGAACCACAGGAGATAACTCTTGCTGATTTGGGAGAAGAATATGAATCTGAATTGGTAAAGATCACAAATATTTCCACGCCTAGCTCGGGTACTTTTACAAACGACACTTCATACGACCTTATCCAAGATGGAGTTACCTATCCTTCTACTATGAGGATTGGCGGGGCAATACAGAATGAATTAGATGGTGTTGAGATACCTAGTCTGTTTAACTACGTAGGTGTTTTACGTCAGTCAACCTTAGCAACCGCGTCAGCTAACGGCGGTTACCAACTAACCCCTACCTATGAAGAAGATATAGCCGCAGGATTGAATTTTGCTATATCAAAAGTATTCCCTGAAGCGGCTGCGCCTGGAACTAATATTACTATTTATGGTAAAGGATTTGATTCAAACCCAACATCAAATGCGGTTTCCATTGGAGGCTTTTCAGCAGATGTTGTAGAAGCTTCAGCAACTAAATTGGTCGTAACGGTCCCAGCTGTTAGCCCCGGAAATGCAGAGGTCTCAGTTACAGCTAACTCTTTCTCAGAGACTTATGCGGGTAATTTTACTTCACTCCAACCTATTTCCGCTAACTTTGCCACTCAATCTGTTATTTCTACACTTGGAGATGCAGCTTATAGCGTATTTGCAACCGACCTCGATGGTGATGGCGATCTGGACGTAATCTCTGCTTCCTACACTGATGACAAAATTGCCTGGTACCAAAATAATGGCGACGGTACTTTTGGCACTCAAACCGTTATTTCTACCCTTGCTAACGGGCCTAGTAGCGTTTATGCGGCTGACCTCGACGGCGACGGAGACCAAGACGTGTTATCCGCTTCTAGCTTTGACGACAAAATTGCCTGGTACCAAAATAATGGCGACGGTACCTTCGCCTCTCAAACCGTTATTTCTACCCTCGCTGACGGTGCTGAAAGCGTATATGCGATAGACCTAGACAATGACGGTGATATAGATGTACTCTCTGCTTCTAAATCAGACGACAAAATTGCCTGGTACGAAAATAACGGCGACGGCACCTTTGGCGCTCAAACCACTATTTCTACCCTCACCAGTAGTGGCAGAAGTGTATATGCGGCTGACCTTGACGGCGATGGAGACCAAGACGTGCTATCCGCGTCTTTCTTTGACGACAAAATTGCTTGGTACCAAAATAATGGCGACGGTACTTTTGGCGCTCAAACCATTATTTCTACCTTTGCTGACGGTGCCCAAAGCGTATATGCTATAGACCTCGACGGCGACGGCGACCTGGATGTGCTCTCTGCCTCCAGCCTTGACGATAAAATTGCCTGGTACGAAAATAACGGGGACGGCACCTTTGGCGCTCAAACCATTATTTCTACCCTTGCTGATGGTGCCAATACCGTATATGCCGCCGACCTCGACGGCGATGGCGACCAAGACGTACTATCCGCTTCACTATCTGACAACAAAATTGCCTGGTACCAAAATAACGGTAACGGTTCTTTTAGCACTCAAGCCGATATTACTACTATTGCTGCTGGAGCTGAAAGCGTATATGCCGCCGACCTCGACAGTGACGGCGATCTGGATGTACTCTCTGCCTCCCGCCTTGACGATAAAATAGCCTGGTACGAAAACACGGGTACTCTTAGTGTAAATCTTTCATCAATTGCAGATGCTCGGTTGACGACTAAAGGCTCTTATATTCGGGTGCGTGGTATTGTAACCCGCCGTACAGACAATATCTTCAAATTACAGGATGGTTCTGCTGGCCTGCATGTTTATCGAGCAGCAGATTTTAATGATGTAGTTTTTGGCCAGAATATTCAGGAAGGTGATTCCTTAGAAATTTTAGGACAGAGATCTGAATTTGGCGGACTCATGGAAATCGTAAATATTCAGGAATACACCTCTCTTTCTACCGGAAATACTTTACCTGATCCTATAACGATCACTCTTGATGATGTATCTGAAACCTATGAGTCGGTATTAGTTCGCATTAATGACTTATCAACCGACAGTACCGGTTCAACTTTCCGGGAATTCACATCATATGATCTTTATGAATCTGATATTCTTAATCAAAATAGCTTTCTATACGCTTCAGGCCCCCTATTTACGAATATACTCGGCACTGAAATTCCTGAAACATTTGCCTTTGAAGGTATTGTAAGCGAAGGGGAGGTTGGTGATTATCGCCTTGAGCCTATTAATCAGACTGACATCATTGATTTATCGGTCTCCCCTCCTTCAAATGTGGTAGCTAATGAAGCAGCTTCATCTATTAACCTGAGTTGGGATCAGAGTTTATCTGTCAATGCTTCAGGATATAATATTTATAGAGCCACAGAGCCTTTTACAGATTCTACTTCAGCAACTAAAATAAATCCATCATTATTGACGGGTACTTCTTTTGTTGACAGTAATGTTCAGGCAAATACCCGCTATTATTACCGGATTGCTACTTACAGTTCTGATTTAAATATCCAAAGCGACCTCAGTAATGAAGCCACAAGTGGTTTTGATATCATTTCTGTTTATGGCATCAACACAACAGCCGCTGATGCAGGTACCTCTATAACTATCTATGGTACTAACTTACCTACTACAGCAGGTTCTGTACTTGTTGACATTGGTGAAATTGACGCACCTGTTGTTACCCAATTGCCAAATCAAATTGTGGTAACAGTACCAAGTATTACTCCCGGTAATCACGAAGTTCTGGTTACTGTTAGTGGTACAATATTCTTGCCTCTCCCAGATTTATTTACCGTACTCGAAACAACAGCTGGCGAAAGTGGATTCTTCCAGGAAGCAAACTCAATTTTACCTTCCGGTATTTTGGGAGCAACTACGCTGAGAGCCATTGATTTAGATTCTGATCTTGATAACGATATTCTGGCTTCACTCTACAATCAATCTGCCGGTGAGAATCTAATTTCCTTAGCTAATCAAGGAGATGGAAGCTTTTCAGGAGTTCAGAGCATCGGTAATGAAGGCAACCTCGGAGCCAGAGATGTTGTCTATGCAGATTTTGATGGAGATACCCTGATTGATATAGCTGCTGTTTATGATCGATCTTTAATCTGGTATTCAAACAACGGAGATGGATCTTTTGGATTAGTTTCTACCAGCACCGTTCAATCTTTCCCTGAACGTGTAGGTAATGATTATTCTGAACAATCACTTCTTGCCTTTGATGCTGATGGAGATGGCGATATTGATCTTATACACTCTAGCAGAATTACAGACGATATTTTCCTTTATCAGAATGATGGAACTGGAAATTTCACAACGCAAGTAACGGTTGATTCAAATGCCCCGCTCGTAAATGATATCGCTGGAGTTGATATCAATGAAGATGGTCGATTTGAAATTATTGCAACACTTGAAGGAACCGATCAGCTGGTTTACTATCCGAATAATGGAAGTTCATTTGGAGGACGAACATTAATTACTTCTTCTTTTGATCTGCCAAGAAATGTTATAGCCGGCAATATTGATGGTGACAGTGATGTAGACCTCCTGACCATATCTCAAACAGATTCTAAAGTAGCCTGGTACTCAAACAATGCCGGTTCTGGTTCTTTCTCAACTCAGAAAATTATTTCTGAGGACCTAATTGATCCGACTACTGCAGCAGTAGGTGATCTTAATGGTGATGGATTACTCGAAGTTGTTGTTGGTACTCTTAATGGCGATGTAGTGTTGTATAGAAATTTAGGTTCTGAGAACTTTAGTGCTGCTGAATACTTAGTTACCGGTGCGGGAGAAATCAGAGCTCTTGCTATTTCTGATCTTAACGGCGACGGTGATTTAGATATCCTTGCCAGTGACTATACATCCAATTCTATTTTACAGATCAACAATGTTGACACCCCGCCAGACGCTCCAACCGGTATCACGGCTTCTCGAGATATTGGAAGCGTGATACTGAATTGGGATGCAAACAGCGACACTGATTTACAAGGATATGAGATCTATCGTAGTGTTGAGCCTGTAGATAATTACGTGTCTGTATCAAATGGTGTTCAAACGGAAACATCCTTTACAGACAATGACATCACCAATGCTGTCACTTATTACTACCGCGTTGCTTCTGTTGACGATAACGGAACTCAAACCCGATCTGACAGTGTAGCTATAAAAGCTATTTCTACTCAAATAGCGAACATTGAGCCTTTAGCCGGTGTCGCAGGCAATATTATCCGAATTTCCGGGGTCGGAATTTCAGGAAGCACAACCGTTAACTTTGGTAACACCTCGGCGAACGTCATCGATACGTATCCTAATCTGGTTACAGTTGAAGTTCCATCGGGCTTGTCTGGAACAACTGATATTTCGATCACAACAAACGGTATTAACTATAATTATCCAGCACCTTTCAGGTTACTCACTGAGAATGACGGAACCTTTTCTTCACCAACCGAAACAGCCGGTGGTGGAGGTGGTACAGGTAGTATAGCAAGTGCTGACTTAGACAGTGACGGTTTAGAAGATTTGGTGGTAACAAGACCGGACTTGAACCAAATTGGCCTTTATTATTCTGATGGCTCCAACCCTTACAGCCAGCTAAGAAATATAAACTTAGGCAGCTCGATTGACCCAAATATCATCAAACCTACCAGCATCTTTGGTACGGACTATCCTGATTTTGTGTTTACTTCTTATCAGGATAACGTCTTTCATGTGCTTAAGAATAATGGCAGCACAAATCGGTCTTCTTTCTTAGACCTTACATCTATTACGGTAAGCCACTCCGGTATTACAGATATTGCTTCAGCCGACATTAATGATGACGGATATGAGGATGTCATAATCTCTTCAAGTAATGATGGCAAAATCAGCTGGTATGAGAATACGAGCGTTAATTCTTCAGTATCCTTTGGAGCAGAAAACATTGTTGCCAGCTCTGCCGGAAACATTCGATCTATTTACGCCGGGGATTTCAATGGAGACAGGCTCGTTGATGTTGTTGCTGCAATACAGGGACGGAATATAATTGCCGCCTACTATAATAATGGCGATGGCAGCTTCACCGAAACCACTCTTACCGGTATTAATTTCCCTGAGAAAGTCATAGGTAGTGATTTAGACAACGATGGTGATCTTGATCTTATTTACGCTTCTTCAGATGACGATCTTATTGAAGTTCTGATTAATTCTGATAGTCAAGGTTCATTCACCACCATTACAGGCGGTAGTGGAATTAGCGGCGCATCTGACGTTGCTATAGCTGATCTGGATGGAGATGGACTTAAAGATATCATCACTTCATCTCCAAATACCCGAGAAGCATTTTGGTTCCGGAATACTGGAAATGGTAGTTTTTCATCTTCCAACAATCTGGGTTCAAGCAGCACGAGTATAGACCGAGTTGTTGCCACAGACATGGATGGAAATGGAAGACTTGATGTAGCGTACAGATCAAATTCATCTTCTCAGATTGGTTTGTTTAGAAACTTCACCATTAATCCGCTTCAGATCACAAGACTGGATGCTGGAAGTAATAACATTATTAGGGTAAATCAGGGTTTTTCACTCTTTTTTAACTCTTCAAACGGTATCAACAGCATTCCCAACTTTACTGACTTCTTCTCGGGAGCCATAACTATCACTACAAGAACAGGAGAATCATTGCCTGTTGGGGACCTCTCCATTTCAGGAAATGAATTGCTGGTCGAAAACATGAGTTTTTATGCATTAGATACTCTCTCTGTTGAAGTGTCTTCACAGGTTGTTTCGGATAACAGTGGCGGACAATATTTCATCGATACTGATGATGATGGACAGCAAACTAGTTCAGATGATGTATTCGCTTCTCAGGATTTCTACACAACCATGATTGGAGATTTCACCGCTGATTTTGAAGTCAACCTGACTGACCTCGTCAGCTTTGGCAACGGGTGGAGAAGTGATAACTTTAGTTTTGAGACAGGTCCTTTGGACTTTAGCTCAAGCTCATTCCCATATGCACGCTTAGCTCCTGATAATAACTTCAACGTTGATGACATCGTCGCCTTTATTCGCTACTGGAACCTAACCCAGGAACGTAATAAAGCAGCCAAAGCAAACTCCTTTGCGGCTTTGAGAAAATCATTCAACGGAACTAATACCACCGCTCGAACAACTTCTCGCCAAACTAATGGGCGGAATGAGCTAGATGGTACCTCAGACATTAACAAGACTGCAACAGGCCCAAGCTCAGCTTCCAAAGAGTTAATGGATGAAATCTTTGCTGATTCGCTGACTTTCATCAGTTATAAAAAAGTGGAGACTCAAGCTGAATATGTAACCAATCCATCGCAAGCAAAGCGGGAAGTCACCTATGACTTTAGCCTCTCCCACCCTGACAGTGTGGAAGGCTTGTCATTAATTATCGATTATGATGAGGACAAGCTTACACTCGAAGGTGTTGAAGACCGCGGTCTATTTGATATTCATAGTGAGAATGCGAATGTATTTCTTTCTCATGCCGATACTGCCAACGGTATCCTTACGCTGAACATCGCAAACTTTGGAACGCTTTCTTCTATTACCGACCGAGATATGGTTTCTGTAACTTTTAGTGCCCTCAGTGATGAAGACTCCGAGATGGTCATCAGCTCTGATATTCGTGCCAGAAATCAGCCATCACTACAACAGACAGCGATGAAAGCTGTTCAGGTTCGTGAAGATCTTCCGGAAACGTTCACACTTTCACAGAACTATCCGAATCCGTTTAACCCGTCTACAAGTATTCACTATGAACTGGCGGAACAAGCGAAAGTGAGTCTGACGGTGTATGACATCCTCGGACGTAAAATTGAAACGTTGCTGAATGAGAACAGCATCCGCGCGGGATACTATAAAGTGAACTGGGATGCCTCCCGATATGCCTCGGGAATGTACATTTACGTACTGAATGTGCAGTCACAGTCTGGTAAATTTTACACCGCCACTAAGAAAATGATGATGGTTAAGTAAAGCCATCTCTCTCAAGCTTTTAAAGCCCCCGTAGATTTCACTTAAAAGTGACTATTTATGGAGGCTTTCTTTTTAATAGCATTTAACAAATCAGAGGGAGCGCTTTTCCACATAATCGGGTTAACTTTAATCGAACCCAACTAATGATTATGAAAAAGCCTTTTAAAGTAACCAACCTTCTTTTATCAGCATTGCTGATTGCATCACTGAGTGCATGCTCAGATAGTGATAGTAATAATGCCCAAAATACAGATAGAGGTAACTCTGTCATTCCATCCGTTGAGGCAGTTCAAGCCCGATTTGGATCACTACCACTCGTAGAACGATTCAGTGGTAATGTGAGATCCGAAAATCAGGTTCCTCTATATCCTCAGATATCGGGAACGGTTGAACAAGTTTTCGTTCGCAACGGACAGTATGTTGAGAAGGGCGAGAAATTAGTCCAGCTAAATACAGATGTACTACAAAAACAGCTACAACAAGCTGAAGCAGGCTATAAAATCAACAATGCTCAGCTAAAGCAATCCAAAGCTCAGCTTGCCGAGGTCCAGTCCGAATTCAAACGTACCAAACAGCTCGAAGAAAAAGATTTAACCAGTGATGTTGAAGTTGAGCAAATTGAGGCACAGTTACTTTCAGCAGAAGCTAACGTTGAGCTCGCTGAAGCACGACTAGAACAAGCAGCATCATTAGTAGAAGAACGTAGAGATGAACTCGACAAAGCTGTTATCCGGGCTCCCATTTCGGGAACAGTTGGGCAACGAAATGCTGAAATTGGGATGCAGGCAAATACAGGCACTCAGCTTTTTCTTATTGGTGATCTTACAAAGTTAAAAGTCGAGATCATCCTAACTGAAAACATGCTTAATAAAATACAGGTAGGTCAATCTGCACGTATCATAGTTGAAAACGGTGATGGCCAGAAAGTTCCAATTAATGCTAAGCTATCCCGCATCTCCCCTTTTCTAAATGAAATTACACGAAGTACAGAGGCTGAGATTGATGTAGACAATGTAAACGGACTTCTTCGTCCAGGGATGTTCGTTCCTGTAGATATTTTCTTTGGTGAAAGTCAGCAGGCTACCCTCATTCCTGTAAGCGCTCTTTACACAGATCCTACAAGTGGAGAGCAGGGTGTATTTATTGCTTCCTCACTTGGTTCTGAAATTAAGCCTGTTAGCGACACCAGTAATAATGGCGCTGTCAGACCAAGATCCATGACCGAACCAACTCCCGTTCAGTTTAAACCAGTTGATGTAATTGCTCAGGGTAGAATGGAATTAGGGGTGAATGGTTTAGAAAGCGGGCAATGGATTGTCACTGTAGGTCAAGATTTATTGTCTGAGGGACGTACACAAGCTCGTATTCGCACTATGAGTTGGGAACGTATCTTCCAGCTGCAACAGCTTCAGCGGGAAGATTTATTGAAAGAAATCATGCAAGAGCGTGATGGTGCACAAAATAACGTAACTCTCTAAACGCCACGATCATGCCAATTACAGAAACCTCTATAAAGCGTCCTATTGCTACTTCGATGGTCTTTTTGATCATTATTACCCTTGGTGTAATAGGCTTTCGTTTCCTGCCAGTTGATCTCCTCCCGCCCATCGAATACCCGCAGCTTACTGTTGCTACTGAGTATCCCAATGTTGGGCCAGCGGAGATGGAGCAAATTATAACAGAGCCTATTGAAAATGCTCTGGCCGGTGTCCCCGGAGTTGAAAGAGTCCGTTCCAGTTCTAGTGAAGGGCGCAGCCGGGTGACTCTTGAGTTCGCTCAAAGCGTAGATGTGGATGTAGCTTCTAATGATGTCCGAGCTGCCCTAGATCGAGTTCGGGGAACAATTCCCCCTGAAGCCGATGCACCCCGCATCTGGAAATTTGATCCCAATAATTTCCCAATCGTTATTATCGGTGCTAACTCAGATATGAATCTGGCTGAACTAACGGTTCTGCTCGATCGCGAAATCACCAAACGATTTGAACAAATAAATGGTGTTGGTTCTATTGATATATGGGGTGGTATTAACCGTGAAGTGAAAGTCGACATCAAAAGAGACCGGCTTATTGCCAGTGGACTTTCCACGGCTCAGGTACAGCAAGCTATTGCTCGTGAAAATGCAAATCTCCCCGGTGGTAATGTAAACTCCGGGCTCCAACAGCTTTACGTTCGTACTTTAGGTGAATATGAGTCCATCGAACAAATTGCGAATACAGTTATCACGACCGTAGACAGCAAACCTATTCGTGTTAAAGATGTAGCAAATGTCTCCTTTGGTTATCAAGATTTAGACCGGGTTGTTTCTATTGATGAGAAACCGATGGTTCGATTTGGAATTCGTAAACAAACGGGAGCAAACACAGTCGCTGTTGCAGAAGACATCCGAAAAGAAATTGAACAGATCAATAGCCAGCGAAGTGATCTAAACCTTTTTATTACTACCGACCAAAGTGAATTTATTCAAAGTTCTATAGACAATGTGCAAAGTTCAGCCATGTGGGGAGCTTTACTCGCGGTGGTAGTACTCTATGTCTTTTTCAGAAATGGCTCATCCACCTTTATTATAGCGATGGCGATTCCAATTTCCATCATTGCCACTTTTGCGCTTCTCTATTTCAACGATCTGACCCTCAATCAAATGAGCTTTGGAGGACTGGCTCTTGGTGTTGGCCTCATTGTAGATAATGGAATTGTAGTATTAGAAAACATCATCCGGCTTCGGGAAGAAGAAGGCGAAGATTTAGAAACCAGCGCTTTAATCGGTACTAAACAGGTAGCCGGAGCTATTGTAGCCTCCACTTTAACAACTTGTGTAATTTTCCTTCCTGTTGTTTTTATGCAGACCGTCTCTGGTTTATTATTTCAAGAATTGGCACTGGTAGTAGTCTTTGCCCTTGTCTGTTCATTATTGGTAGCCCTGACGTTAGTTCCTATGCTTTCCAGCAGGTTCCTTACCGTTCAGAAGGGAATGGACAACAAGAAAGGAAAATTTCAGAAATTCTTTTTGAAGCTGGAAACCAAATATTCAGGTATTCTTGAAAAAACGCTCCAACACAAACCTATGGTTTTTGTAGTCACTGCTGTATTGGTCGTGGGCAGCTTCTTGCTCGTTCCTATTATTCCTGTTGAACTAGCCCCACAGACAGATGCTGACGAAATTGATATCGATTTAGAAATGGCAGACGGAACCAACATAGCTGTTCAAAATCTCTATCTGAAAGAGCTCGAAGATATTGTACGCGCTACGCTGCCCATGGAGGATGTTGAATATTTCACTACTGAAGTACGGGATGGCCGTGCTGAGGTTGAAATAGCCATGGTACCTCAGTCTGAGCGATCTCAAAGCACCTCAGACCTGGCTGCTGAAATTCGTGAAAATTTAACCGGCAAAGTTCCGGGTGCTGATATCAGAGTTGATGCTCAATCCGGATTATGGATCCTTCGCCGTGTATTTGGCGGCGGTGGCGGCGAGGACGTACAGTTTGAACTTCGCGGTTATGACATTGATAAAGCCTATGAAATCGCTCAAGAGATTAAGCTGCGTGTAGAAAACATTCCGGGTATTGTTGAGGTACGCGCCGGGAGAAGTGAAGGTACTCCGGAAGAACGGATTTTGTTTGACCGCGAGAAAATCGCCGATCTGGGCCTTTCGGTACGTGAAGTAGCACAAGTTATACAGACAAATATTGGCGGTAGCCGAGCAGGTTCTTACCGTATTGGTGGCGACGAATATCCAATCACCGTTCGCCTGCAACCTGAAGATCGCTTAGGAACTTTGGATATTGATAACATTTCAATTCGTACACCTGACGGAGGTGTGATACCCGTCTCTTCTGTCATAAGAAAAGAAAGCGGTCGCGGACCTGAAGATATCAACCGTATCAATGGACAGCGAGTAACAAACATCACCGCAAACCTTGAAAGTGGAATTGCACTCGGTGAAGCGGTCGAATCTATTCAGGCTGAACTGTCTGACTTCCCTCTGCCATCCGGTTTCACTATTGTTTTCGGTGGAGAGTATGAAGAACAGCAAAAAGCTGCTGATGACTTCGCCATGTCAATCATCATGGCCCTCATTCTTATTTATATGGTGATGGCCGGACAGTTCGAGCGTTTCCTTGATCCGCTGGTGGTTATGTTCTCTGTACCTTTAGCGATGATTGGTGTAATCCCCGCCCTTTTATTAACTGGAACTACACTAAACATCCAAAGTTTAATGGGGATGATAATGCTCGTCGGGATTGTGGTTAATAATGCCATCGTTCTGGTCGATTACATTAATCTCATGAGGCGGGAAAAGAATATGCCGGTTTTAGAAGCGGTTATTGAAGCAGGACGTTTACGCCTCCGACCAATCCTTATGACTACCTTGACTACCGTATTGGGCCTTCTTCCTCTTTCGTTTGGATTGGGCGCCGGAGCCGAAATTCAAGCTTCTCTTGCCAGAGTTGTGATTGGTGGATTAACAGCTTCTACTCTTGTTACGCTGATCTTTATCCCTGTTGTTTACATTACTACAGATCAACTGCTAGAAAAGGCAAAAGCCATTAATTGGAATCCTTTTAGCAGTACTAAAGAAGTAGAACTGGCTAACTAACAGTTAAGACTCTCAATATTATAAAGGCTGCTGATTTTCAGTGGCCTTTTTTATTTTGAAACGATTCATCCTTTTCGTTGATTCTTAGTATCACATACCTTCAAACTAATATTTTACCATGAGCTCCTGGACCCTCAAATCCATCCCTCCTCACGACTGGTTTCTTTGCCTGGATATCGAATCATATTTCGATCATGAACATGAGCCGGAAAAAGTTTTTGAGGAAGGATTTACGCGCCCTATTCCAGTTGGAGATACTGATATCATCGTTACTATTTTCTTTAATGGCGACCCTGAGAATCCGGAATTTCATATTGAATCCCCGGAGTCGCTTTCCAAAGAAGAAATCGGATTAGCCAATGAAAGTCTGGCAAAAATTTTTGGCACCGACATGGATTTGCGTCCACTTTATGACAAAGCTGAGAAAGACCCTGTTTTGGGGGATAAGCTAACAGACCTCTACGGACTTAAGCGAATGACCCGCGCTAATTTGTTTGAGGATATTCTATATCGCATTGTACAGATGCAGATGAATCACAAGCCGACCGCTAAAAAGATGATGTTCAAAATCCGGGAAGGCTACGGAACCGCACTTACCTTGGGTAAGAAATCTTTACCCGCCTGGCCTCGCCCCCATCAGCTGATGAAGGCTGACCCTGCCCAGATCCGTAAAATGGGTCCTACTCTAAGAAAAGGGCAGTATCTGGTTGGATTGGCAAACGATATTGTAGCGGGTGAAGTCGATATGGACCACTTGATGAATTGTGAGCCTCAAGAGTTCTACGACAAAATCACCAGTATTAAAGGCATCGGTCCCACTTCCGGACAGGATTTGATGATGATGCGCGGACGAACAGACGCCGTTTTCCCTTCCAACAAAAAAAGCGGAGAAGAGAAAGGATTGCGACGCTGGATCATCTGGAGCTACGGAGAAGATCCTCACAATACATCTGAAGAACGATTTCAGGAGCTGATTCAAAACTGGAAAGGCTATGAGTCTGCAGCGCTTGAATTTCTATATGCCAATTATATCCTGAAAGAAAAGGAAGAGCAGGCGAAGAAGTAATGTTTCTTAAATCCCAAGTTTCAATGACCAATGACTAATGACCAATGACCAGTGACGGTTGACGATTGTACGTCTTGATTTGTCATCCCGAGTGCCTGGGATTCTTTTCGAGGAATCAATTATCAAACACGAGGGATCTCAAGTTGAACGGATTAATCTTTATGATTTTAGAAAAAGCACATAGTACTTCAAAGTACTGCTAATTTTGCACCTCACTGATTGGATTTTCATATAGCGCAAAAGTTACATCATCCATTCGCACACCAAGATGCTCATCAGATACGTGCATTAAGATACTTTCTTTGGGAAGGTTAACAGCTCTTAGAATCTGTCCATCCATATTTACTACAAACCACTTTTGGTAATTTCCCCGCAGGTTCGACTTTAACCAGAATTTCCCGTCGTGGTAAAGCATTTTGTCAGCCTGAGTTTTAGTCTCTGGAATCATATCCTCCATGGTATCCCATTGCTCTTTCCTATTTTCCTGCTCAATAGAATCTCGTTCAGCAGAGTTTACTTTCTCAATAGGCAAGTTTACTGGTATAGTATTTAGGGTGTCATAATTTGCATCAATTTCCGCTATAAACGGTGAATCTGTATTGAATATAAAAATGGAATTATTATTCGCATTTGGATAGGTAAGCTGATCGAAGGCAAATGGAACGTTTCCAGCACCTACAACTCTTCCAGCTATTCTCAGAATCGCATATGGTTTATCAGCAACAGACCATTCCTTACCAAATTCCTCCTTATTGTCATCATATTGAACAAAAACCTTCTCTTTTGTTTTGTCCGGATTATTGAGATACTCAAAGGAATGCAACTCAAAAACAAAATTTCCTTTCCCGACTTCATAAGCATAAGAAACGGTGCTGCTACCATACTCTTGGGGAAAGTAGCTTTCAAAAAATTCAAACTCATCATCAAATTCTAACAGCTTATTATTGTCTTGATCATAAGTAAACAAATGACCTTCACTATTTACCGTAAAACTGTAAGCATCCAATATTTCTCCTGGTCCTCTCCCTTGTCTTACTAGTTTTCGAAGCTCACCTTCAGGACTAATAACAAAAATATTAGATAATTGCCGATCAGCAAAAACGATATTCCCGTTTTCCAATACTTTACTCTCATATCCTAAATGACTAAAGTAATTACCCTCAATATGATCAAAACTTCTTATCTCATTAGGTGTGAATGAAACGATGTCATTCAACATGTTTTGGTTTATCTCACTATCGTTGCTGCAAGAGATTGATATAGCCCCGGCTAATACTATTATCAATAACTTTTGTAAGGAAGAGTAATTCATCTTAAATAGACATCTACTGTTTGTAATTAAAGCACTTAAGAATAGATAAATTAGAGTACTTATAATTAAAGAGAAATGCTATTTTAGATTCAAAATTGAACTGAATTGTCTAAAATGACCCACCGAATTCAATACTCTGCTCTTTCTCTGTTTACACTCAGCCTGATTATTCTTTTTTCTACTTTTGAAGTGAAGGCCCAAACAGTGATCCCAAAACCGGTTTCTATGGTTCAGGGTGGAGGTCATTTTGAGCTGACCCGAAGTTCGGATATCATTCTATCTGAATCATCTGAGGAGATGGAATCCCTTGGAGGATATCTCTCCGATTTACTCTTCTCGGCCACCTGGATTAAGCATCACATCGTTTCGGGTACATCTGCTCCCGATTCCGGAATCTACCTTCATTTAAATTCTGAATCGGGTATTCAGAATGAGGAAGGGTATCAACTTTCTGTGGATGAAGATTTAGTTACCATCTCTGCCCCAACCACTGCCGGACTTTTCTACGGAATCCAAACCCTTCGCCAGCTGCTACCGGTCGAAATTGAATACCAAAAACCATCGATGGCGCCGGTTAATACGGAGTGGAATATTCCGGCTGTAGAGATCACCGACTATCCTCGATTTGAATACCGTGGCATGCATCTGGACGTTGCTCGCCATTTCTTTCCGGTTGAGTTCGTAAAGAAATACATCGATCTGCTGGCTATGCATAAAATGAATCGCTTTCACTGGCATCTCACAGAAGATCAGGGCTGGCGCATTGAAATCAAGAAGTACCCTAAGCTCACCGAAATTGGAGCCTGGCGCGACTCAACCCTGATTGGCAACTACGGATCCGGAGTGTATGACAACGTTCGTCACGGCGGCTTCTACACCCAAGAGGAGATCAAACAAGTTGTAGCTTATGCACAGAAAAGACATATCACGATTATACCTGAGGTTGAGATGCCGGGTCACTCAAGTGCAGCTTTGGCGGCTTACCCAGAGTTTGGCTGCTTTGACAAGGAATATCATGTTACATCTACCTGGGGAGTTTTTGAGGATATCTATTGTCCTAAAGAGGAAACCTTTGATTTCCTCGAAGATGTGCTAGTGGAAGTCATGGAGCTTTTCCCAAGCAAGTATATCCACATTGGCGGTGATGAAGCTCCTAAGAAACAATGGGAAGAAAGTGAGATTGCTCAGGAAGTAATCAAACGGGAAGGGCTGAAAGATGAACATGAATTACAGAGTTACTTCATCGAACGGATAGAGAAATTTCTAAATGAAAACGGCCGGCAGATTATTGGCTGGGATGAAATCATGGAAGGCGGACTTGCGCCTCAAGCTACCGTTATGAGCTGGCGAGGCGAAGCTGGTGGCATTCAGGCTGCAAAAATTCAGCACGATGTTATCATGACACCCAATGGCACCAACTACTTCGACCATTTTCAAGCTGAACCAACGGCAGATGAACCGATATCTATTGGCGGCATGACTACTCTGGAGGATGTTTACAATTATGAACCAATTCCTGAGGAACTCACTCCTGAAGAAGCAAAATACATTCTGGGATCTCAGGGAAATGTGTGGTCAGAATACCTTCATTCCGGCAAAAAAGTAGAATATATGGCTTACCCAAGAGCTACTGCGCTGGCGGAAGTGGTGTGGTCTTCGGTTGAGAATAAAGACTGGGAAGATTTCTTAGAACGACTTCAAACACACTTCAACCGGCTCGATATTTTAGATGTGAATTATGCGAAGCATTATCAAATGGAGAAAGAGTAATAAAGTATTGATAAGAAAAAATCACTGTATCCAGTACTTTGAATCACTATTCCTGGTTCCAACCCGATAAAAGTAATTGCTGGTGCTTAATATCAGTACTCCTCCATTCCTAAAAGAATGCACTTCACTGTAGTTCATTGGAAGGTCTTCAGAGAAACGTTCATATTTTTCGGGACCATAAAACTTAAACAGGTTATCCTGTTTTTCACTATTTATAAAGAAGCCTAAGTAATTAATGGTATATTTATATCCATCTGCAGATATATCAAAATCAGTTATAAACAGTTGTTCAATTTCCCCTTCTTCATAGTTTTCCATTGTATAGTCTGAAATGGTCCAGTTCTCCCCAGAATCGGTGGACTTCAATATTTTCGAGCCAACACCATACATTACTTCATCTTCAATGATGATTTTTTCTACCCAGTAAAAGCGTTCAGAAATCTCTTCTGTAACTAATTCCCACGACCGCCCCTGATCTTTTGATCTGTAAATAGCATCTAAAGTCCCCGCAAATATTGCCCCCTTACTGTTTACTTTCAGCTCTTGAACATAAAGACTATTCTCACCATCAAATTGGAACTCAGCAGCATATTCTTCTCCTGTACTTAAGTTGTGTACTACTACTCCATTTTGCTCTCCAACATACATTAAGTCCTGATGCTTTATGAAGTCAAACATCTGAAAAGGACCTGAAATTTTCGCCCAATTATTCCCATCTTTTGAAGTGTAAAGATTAAAAGCGCCACCAAAAAAAGGCCGATCCAGTGTATCACCTGCGATAATGTAAAAATCAGAAAGTACCTGCCCTTTCCCATAATACGTTTGCCCATATTTCTTAACGGCAAAACTCAGAACCTCATCAGGTACATCAAATTCGGAAAACGTTTCTCCATAATCTGTTGATAAAAACCAAGCAGAATCGCCCCCTGCGAAGATATGATCGTTGGGAGACACCCAAATTCTTGGAGCTAAATCCGGAAATGACTTCTCGCTACCCCAGAAAAAGGGTTCTATTTCTTTCTTTTTAGATGAGCTAGCGCTGTCAAATAAATCGCAGCCAATCAGTAGAAATGTGGATGTAAATAATATTGGAAGGAGCTTTTTCATAGTACCCGAATCATTACTCTCTACACGAATATAACAATCGGATCTTAAATAGCAACAGTAAACGTTACAGTTACTTAGCGACTAAAAGAAAAACCTTATCGGTTTCTAAGGTGCCCAATAAATTTAACAGTGGCTAAGACCACCGTTATCGGAATTACAATCCATAGCATCCCCCACTCCATTGTCTCCTGAAAAGGATGCCCTATAGATATTAGAATTAGGTAGGCCATGTACAACGCATAGTATAACAGGAATCCGCTCGCTACGGGTCTGGTCAATTCTTTGGCCGGCCAAAATAGAGGCAAACATGTGCATGCAACAATGATCATGAATGGCATATCAAGGTTTAGGGCATCGGGAGAAACGGTTAAAGCCCCCGGTGCTACAATGATGGTCAGACTTAAAGTGAGCAGAATATTATAAAGATTACTTCCCATCACATTGGCAACCGCTGTGTCTGAATCTCCTTTTCTTACTGCTGAAAGTGAAGTGGCAACTTCAGGCAGTGAGGTTCCTATAGAAACAATAGTCAGTCCAATAATTAATTCTGAGATGCCCAAAATATCAGCTATTTCAACGGCCGCTTCTACCATCCAGCGAGATCCCATCACAATTAATACTAACCCACCTAAAAGAAGAAATATATATTTGCCGTAAAATAAAGTTGTCAGGGGTTCATCAAGCTTTGGTTTTTCATCAGCTGACTTCTTTTTATTAGCATCACGATCTTTCTTGATCTGTGTATACATAAAAACCGAATAGGCAATAAGACCACCGAATATGATCAATCCATCGGTTAAGGTAAGCAGGCCATCCATAGCCAAAACATAAAGCAATGCACTCGTCCCTATCACAACCGGAACATCAATTTTAATAATCCGATTGGTTATCCTAAGCGGCTTCACAAGCCCAGCAATACCGAGAATAAGGAGAATGTTCGCAATATTACTTCCCAGAATATTACCCAAAACAAGATCCGGCCTTCCATCTGCCGCCGCTTGCAAACTGATGGCAAGTTCCGGGGCGCCGGTTGCAAATGCCACAACCGTCAATCCCATAACAACGGGAGAAACACTCCAGGCAAGCCCAAACTTATCTACTGACTTGAGAAACAGCTCAGCCCCGCCAATCAAGGTTACCAAGCCAATGATGAATAATAAGACCGTCATTAATCCTCTGTTTGTGGATATTAAAAAGACTTCAAAATTACCATAAAAAAAGCTCTAAAGTGAATAAAGAAGCTCCAATATTTTCCATACTTAACAAGTCCGGAGACTCACTTTTATTTGACTTCATTTACCTATATTGCGCCAAATCAAAGAACCAATCAAAGTTATCATGGACATCAAAACACTTTTCTTTTCCTTTATCATTCTGATTTTCACATCTTTTTCTGCTCATGCACAACGGACTATAATTCATGCAGGGACTTTGATTGATGGTATCTCTGATAATCCGCGCAGTGAGGTAAGTATCATCGTTGAAGGAAATGAGATAACCGGTATCCAAAACGGTTATATAAATGGAAGAGACGGAGATGAAATTATAGATCTTAAATCAAAAACGGTTCTTCCCGGTTTAATTGATTTACACGTCCACCTGGAAAGTGAAACAAATGCGGCTAAATATTTGGAGCCTTTCACTTTTAACGATGCCGATAAAGCCTATCGCTCAGTTCTATTTTCGAAGCGAACATTGATGGCTGGTTTCACAACTGTTCGGGAATTGGGAGGTTCCGGAGTTAATATCTCGCTCAGAGATGCTATTAAAGGCGGATATGTGGTTGGACCAAGAATTATCACCGTTGGTAAATCACTGGCTACTACCGGCGGTCATGCCGATCCGACTAATGGCTGGAAAGAAGATTTGATGGGAAGCCCGGAGCCTGTTGATGGTGTATTAAACGGTGTTGCTGAAGCACGAGAAGCGGTACGTCAACGATACAAGAACGGTGCCGATCATATCAAAATTACGGCTACGGGCGGAGTATTAAGTGTTGCAAAATCCGGTGATGCCCCACAGTTTTTTATGGATGAATTAAATGCCATTGTTGAGACAGCCAATGAATACGGCATGCACGTGGCAGCTCATGCCCATGGCGCTGAGGGAATGAAACGTGCCGTTGAAGCAGGAGTGCTCACCATAGAACACGGCACAAAGATGACTCCTGAAGTCATGGACCTTATGATTGAAAAGGGAACTTATTACGTGCCTACCATTTCAGCAGGAAAATGGGTAGCAGAAAAAGCTCAAATTGATGGATATTATCCTGAACTGGTTGTACCTAAAGCACTGGAGATTGGGCCTATGATCCAAAATACATTTGCTGAGGCCTACAAAAGAGGCGTTAATATTGCATTTGGAACCGATGCCGGAGTATTTCCTCACGGACTAAACGGTAAAGAATTCCAATACATGACTGAAGTTGGAATGCCCACCATGGAAGCGATCAAAAGTGCAACTATGACCGGAGCTACCGTTTTAGGAATGCAGGATCAAATTGGTTCTATCGAAGCTGGAAAATTAGCTGACATCATAGCAACTGATGATAATCCATTAGAAGATGTAACAACACTCGAACGAGTTTCTTTTGTTATGAAAGATGGTGTGATTTATAAATAAAATAAATTCACTATGCAGCCTTTATTTTTTCTATGTCTTTAGGATCCCAAAAAAAGAAGCTACTAAAACGCCTTCAGTGGACTTTCCAGGTTGAAGGAATGAATGTGGTGATGTTTTTTGGGATTTTACTTTTTATCAATTTCCATTACGGCTTTTGGGATTACATCTTTCTGTCCTATGGTCTCATACTGATGTGCTACATCTTATTTCAAGGCACATACTACTGGTGGGTGAAGTTTTCTTCACTGAATGAAAAACCGATTTTTGAACGAACTATCTTATCCCGTTTTCGGGCCTTTAAAAAGCATAATCGAGTTGCCATAGGTTTAATCCCGATTATTCTATTGATTCAGTGGTACATCTCGGGTAAAAGCTTAAATGGTGACAATC
Organism: Balneola sp.; assembly: GCA_002694685.1. Classification (NCBI taxonomy): domain Bacteria; kingdom Pseudomonadati; phylum Balneolota; class Balneolia; order Balneolales; family Balneolaceae; genus Balneola; species Balneola sp. The sequence goes on along the minus strand of NZMW01000013.1, from coordinate 145,433 downwards.
TATTTGGCTGGGCAATCTTTGCTAATCTTTTTGCTATCTGTGAATACATCAATTATTACCATAAACAGTTGATGTATGATAACAGAAACGATCTGGATTACCTGCTTCAGAATCGACAACTAAAAGAAGCTTCTCTCCATAAAGATCTCAGAGACAACAAAATCTGAGTTTATCCTGATTTCCGTGTAACTCTATCAGTAGATAAGGAAGCCCTCCTGAGATTTAAACTGAAGATGAATAATGACTACATTTCGCAATAGTGCAGTCATTTTTGTAAGATGTTTGTTCAAATTCACTTAACCACCGATTTATGACCATTGATTCCATTAAAGATCAGTTAAAAACGGCAAATCATCCTATTGCTAAGTCCTTTCATATTGGAGACCATTTTAAAGTATTAGTATTCGGTTTTAACAAGGGAATGAAACTTGAGGATCATAAAGCCCATCACCCTACCAAGTTATTAGTGTTGGAAGGTGAAGTGATGTATCACCAGGGAAAGAAAGATACCCGTCTCAAGCAGTTCGATGAAATTGAAATCCCTGCAGAAGTTTCTCACTCTGTAGCCGCACTTAACGATGCTTTAGTATTACTAACTCAAGGGTAATCAGAGTACCTTCTTTCATTATGAAAAAGGAAACCAACATGCTTTTTGTATATGGTACATTGATGAAAGGTTGCGACAACCCGGTGGCACGATACCTTCATTCAACACAGACTTTTATTGGAGAAGGTTACTTCCCCGGCATCCTGTTTCAAGTTAGCTTCTATCCGGGAGCTGTGTACCTCCCCGATTCAAAGAACAAGGTGTATGGTCATTTGTTTGAAGTAACTCAGAATAAAGAACAACTCCTGCAAAAATTAGACGATTACGAAGGAATTGGCTCACAATTCAACCTGCCTAATGAGTTTAAACGTGAGATTATTCCAGTCGTTATTGAAGGCGATACAATACCTGCCTATACCTATCTTTTCAACAATTCATATAGTCAATTTCCTGCTATAGCCTCTGGTCGTTTTTCCGAGGAAGTATAAATTTATTTGCGTAACTAAATAGTTACATATATATTTGTAACCAATCAGTTACGTAATTATTTATTGTATGTCTCAAGATGTATTCCAGGCCATTGCCGATCCAACTCGCAGAGAAATTTTTGATATTCTGGCCGGGGAATCTATGCCGGTCAATGATATAGCAGAGAAGTTTGACATAAGCCGTCCGGCGGTATCAAAGCATATCAAAATTTTAAACGAGTGCGGTTTAATTGTAATCCGAAAAAAGGGAAGAAAGAGATATTGCAGGGCTGACGTTCAAAAACTGCAAGAAGTTATGGCGTGGCTTAAAAGATATCAGAAGTTCTGGGATCAGAAGCTGGACGCTTTAGAAGCATTAATGAACGATCTGAATTCACCATCAAACAAATAGTAGAGCTATGAATAAGAAACATGGAGTTTTTACAGAACCGGGGACCATTTGCTTTGAACGCATTCTCAATGGATCAGCTGAGGAGGTATGGAAATATTTGACAGAATCTGAATTTAAAGCAAAATGGCTTTCAGCCGGTGATGTTGAGCCGAAAGTTGGCGGAACGGTAACGCATGAATTTGATCACTCACGACTATCCAAAGAAGACGACCCCCTTCCAGAAAAATATAAGGATTTGGAAGAAGGACAGGTTTCCAAGGGAGTAGTTACCAAATATGACCGCCCCCACGTTTTGAGCTACACTTGGGATGAAGGTGATGGCGAAGGTTCTGAAGTCACTTTTGAGCTGGAATCCCACGGTGAGGAACAAGTTCTGCTTAGGCTTACTCACCGTAAATTACCAACAGATTCTGATACTAAAGCAGGAATTGGTGCCGGCTGGCATACTCATCTTTCTATCCTAATTGACTGTGTGGATAATAAAGACCCGAAGCCTTTTTGGAATGTCCACATGCCGCTGGAGAAAGAGTATGAACAACTGATTTCCAACTTATCCGATAATTAAAACTACACTCATGAAAGCAAAGAGCTTTGATATCTTCCACTTTTTGGTAATCAAAAAAGACAAAAAGGAAGTATTTGATGCGATCACGAAACCGGAGCATCTCAATAATTGGTGGCCGTTAAAAAGCTCAGGCGAACCCAAAGTCGGGAGTGAGTACAACTTTTATTTTGGAGAGGAATACGACTGGTATGCTGAGGTCATTGAATCCGTTACCAATACTTCATTCCATGTTAGAATGACTAAATCCGATAAAGACTGGAACCCTACCAGCTTTGGGTTTGAGTTGAATGATGCGGAGGATGGAACTGAAGTAACTTTCCAGCATACCGGCTGGCCTTCTTGCAATACTCACTTTAAAACGGCTTCATATTGCTGGGCCATTTTATTGAAAAATTTAAAAGAGTATGTTGAGCATGATACTATTGTACCCTTCGAGGCAAGGTCTTGATAAACAAATAAGAATGCTTTTGGGGTTTTAGTTATCGTCTATTCTTATGAAGATGCTACCGTGTTTCTATTTCTAATTGTTTTTGGATTCTATTTTCATATTTTAACCACTGTTATTAATGGGGTTACTATTATAACAGCATTTTTAAATATATAACTTAATAGAGGGTACAACTATGAAAATATCTAAAGCAATTCTTTTACTAACACTAATCTCAACTTTTACGTTAACGGGTTGTTTTCATGCAACGGTAGAAACGGGGAAAGCAGCTTCAAATGAAGTTATTGAACAACCATGGGCACTCAGTTTTGTTTACGGGTTAATCCCCCCTGCAACAGTCGATGCCTCTGAAAAATGCACGAATGGTGTAGCAAAAGTAGAAACACAAATCAGTTTTTTAAACGGTTTAGTGTCTGCAATTACGTTTAGCCTTGTTACTCCTATGAATATCAAGGTGACCTGTGCAGCCGGTGGTGGAATGGCGAATGATATCACTAGTCCTTCTGAAAATACCGTCACATTATCAAAAGACGCTTCGGTTGAGGAGACGAAAGAAGCTTATCAAAAAGCCACTGATTTAGCCATAAAAAAGAATGAAACGGTATTTATTCAATATAATTAATCCGTCTTTTTTTGATCTTTTTCCAAAGCTATGCTTCACGGCATAGCTTTTTTTATTATAAATAGATTTTAAGGTCTACCACTTTATTCTACCTTACCATCTGAAAGAATACCTACATCAATTGGCTGATCTAATACCCAATTTTATGGACCCAAAAGAACTTTCAAATCAGCTTAAAAAACCCACTGGAAAAACAGGGCTTGAAGTAGCTAAGGCCCTCAATGAATCAAACCAGGGACTATATGATCTCGCTTTTGAATTACTTGACCTAAAACCAGATCAAAAAGTGCTGGAAATCGGTTTTGGGAACGGGAAGCATTTCTCACAGTATTTTACTGTTGAACCAGGTTTAAATGTCACTGGTGTAGATTTTTCGGAAGATATGTGCAAAGAAGCCGAACATCGAAATTCGCGTCTAATTGATGATGGTAAACTTAGTATTCAGTGTTCAGAAACCTCTTCCCTGCCTTTTCAAGACCATACATTTGATTGCATTATAGCCATCAATGTCATCTACTTTCTGAATCCACCAGCTCTTCATCTGCAGGAAATCCGAAGAGTATTAAAACCTGAGGGCACTTTTTTGGTTGGCTACCGTCCTCGACACTCCGTTGAACATTTTGAATTCACCAAGCACAATTTCGCCCTTTATGAGTCAGATGAGTTAATCGCCCTTATGGAATCCAATAGCTTTAGTATTCTAGGTCAGCAGACAAATGCTTATCAAAAGGTTATGGATGACAAGACTGAAATTGAAGTTAAAGATGCTTGCCTAGTGGTAAAAAAATAAACCCCTCAAATAATTATATCTGAGGGGTTTAAAGTCTTTTAGTAAAAGATTGATTTACTTAATCAACATCATTTTCCTTGTCAGTTGAACTCCATCACCCGTTGAAAGCTGATAAATATACATTCCACTGGAAAGATTAGAAGCATCAAAAGTAGCTGTATAAGAACCGCTGCTTAAACGTTCTCCATTAACCAATGTAGCAATTTCTCTCCCAAGCATATCATAAACCCGAAGTGTAACCTCACTGTTTTCAGCTACACTATATTGGATATTAGTCGTTGGGTTAAATGGATTAGGATAATTTTGCTCCAAAGAGAAATTTACCGGCTGGCTTGCACTTTGCTCTTCATTCCCAACTAATGTAGTGAACTGAAATCGGGTCCAGATGGGGTAATGGCCAGATGTAGAACTTAGATAGCTTCCGATATAAGAGGTATTCTCGACTCGCTGAGCTTCCACAATATGTTCGTCAACCAACTCAGATGTAATAGTGATATGGTCGATAAAAGAACCCGAGGCCTGAGATTGAAATCCTTGCTCTTCCAATGCTTTGGTCAAAATGGTGTATTCTTCATCTTCATCGAAATTGTCATATGGAGAATCCTGACCATCAGATATCGAACCTTCAATGGTATCATTATAATCCCCAAGGAAAATGACATTTGCATCGGGACGGGTATTGTCCAGATAAAGCTTTAATTCACGGGAAGCATTTTCGCGCTGATTGTAAGAATCAATGTCACCAAAAGCTTTGGCATGAATGTTATAGGCATAGATTTCTCTGCTCTCATCATTTATGGTCACATTAAACCGAAAGAATAATGGATAGCGGCCATTAGCCCAGTTTGACTGAGTTAATCCAGTAGTTATTTGCCCGGAATCCAACGAATCTACGGTAGCTCTTTTAAATAAAAAGGCTGTTTCTTGGCTTTGGGAAAAGTCAGCTAAAAAGCCTCCATAGCCGTCCAAAGAGAGAATGAGTTCCGCAAAAGCCGATGGATTGGCAATTTCCTGAAATGCATATACGTCGGCATCAACTTCTGAAATAACACGTACTACATTTTCCATTTGTTCTTCTTCATTATCCGGACCATTGCTGGCAGAACCAAACCATTCGATATTCCAGGTGGCAATTTCAAAGGTTTCGTCTTTAGAAACTTCCTCACCAGGATAAACGACCTCTTTAGCATCAATATCATTAAAGTCACGCGGTAATAGCTGGTACGTGCCTCTGAAAATCCCGACCACACCCACTATGGTGGTTATACCTTCCGGAGCTGCTGCACCAATTACTTCCGTATCATCATTGATATAGAGCACCCCGCTTCCGGTTCTATCGGTGATAGTGTATTCATCAGATTGGAATGCTCCTGAGTGAATAACATCAACACTCATAGATACAAGCTGGCCTTCAAAGTCACCCGAATTTAACTCTTCAACCGTAATGACTGTAGGTTCTATATTCTTATTTCCTTCAGGAAAAATTTCGTATTCCGTATCTCCTACAATTTGGATAAGATCATTGAATTCGCCCAGTTCGCCAGTTATCACTATAGAGTCACCACGATTTACATCCAAGGCAAATCCATCATCTCCTCGCATCAAACCAAAATCAAACCATGCAATTCCTCCGGTTTCGTCTTGAAAATAAACCGGCCCCTCAAACTCATCAGTTACCGTTAGATGTCCGGTTACAGTGACCGTGCTTCCGATAGACTGCTGACGGGCTTCCGAAATGGAAATGGGTGTTTGTGAAAAGGCAGGAAATGAAAATAATAAAAGGGCGACTATTGAGTAGAAAATCTTAGGCATTACAGGAAAGAATTTTTTGATGAATTGTTTTAGAAAAGATAAGGCTTATTTAATCCGTGTGCATAATTCATAAGCCAAGACTTGAAAAAAGTTAGAAAATATCCGCTATGAATAAACCTTCAGCTTCTCTAACCCCTTCAGAAGAGCTTCATATTCTTCTTTACACTCTGCACACTTTTCAAGGTGCTCTCTTACCAATGGCATTGCTTCGTCAGGAGATTTACCTAGCAATTCTAGTTCGGCAAACTCATGGATTTTATCAAAACATTCACCACACGCAATTTCATTATCGTGAGTAGAATGAACAGCACCTAATAAAACCTTTAATATTTTGTGATCTAGTTTCATATCTGAATAACTCTATTATTGAATTGACGCAGTGAGATCTTCATTTCTTACATCTCCTCCAAAATTTCTTCGGGATCAATCCCATCAAGTTCGAGGCTATTCTTGAGTTTTAGTCGGGCATCGTATACCAACTTATAAATAGCATTTCGATTTGTATTCATTTTCTCTGCCACAATCGTTAATGGAATCTGGTCTATAATTAAATACTGCAATACTGTTTTTTGTTTCTCAGTAAGCTCTTCTTCCATAACTCTCATGACCTTTTCAACCAGCATTGACTCATGCGTAATTTGATCCGGCAGTGCTTCTTTCTCTTCCACTTCTATGGCGTGCTCTGCCTCACCTTTCGGGTTTACATAGTCATGAAGTGAAATGTCATTATATCTTTTCTTGCGAAGTTCTGTATATCCCTCACGTACAGCAATTTTCATAGCCCAGGTGGTGAATTTGCTTTCACCCCGAAAAGTGTGAAGCTTATCCAGAATTTTGAGTAATGAATCCTGAGCAATGTCTTCAACGAAGTCGCCCAAGTTTTTATCAACATACTTATATAGAGAAGCTTTTAGGCCTTTCACCAAGTAACCCCGGAGTTTCGCAATTGCTTTATCTAAAGGCGGAGGACTTAAAGCCTCAATCCACTCTTCATTGCTGTAAGAAGTTGCTAGCTTTTTTTTGAACCAGTTAAGCATTCGCTAAGAATTCGTTGTGACTTTGATACATTTGGAAGGAATAAGGCTAGATGAAATTCAAAACTAATTTAATGGATGACAGACTCATTTCACAACTAGATATGACCCTGACATTTTGATTTTTTTATTAATAGACCTTCAGAAAAGTTATCCGCTCATCTCTATGTCATAGAATAAAAAAAGCCTCACTCTAAAAAGAGCGAGGCTTAAGTTTAAATAAACTATTTCTGGGTTATCTCAATCCATTTGGAAGGCCTTTACAAATTCGGCTAACGGCATCATGACTGTGCAGACTTTCCATATGTACACATCGTACAACGAAGTCATGGATACTGTTGTAGCTGTCAAGTTCATCATATAGAAGTCGTGCGGCGTCTTCCACAAACTTTTGGAACGCACCATTCATTTCAGCAAACGCCTGCTCGTCTTCTCGCTTAACCATCACCTGAGTTTCTGTTTGAAGAGCTGTTCGACAAATTTGAACTAAGTCTTCGACGAAAAATTCATCCTTGAGAGCCACCGTTACGTTGGCCACGCTTCTTTGGCTATGCGGAATAGAAGCAACACCTCGTTCTTCACGGGCATGCTCAGCAAGTTCATAGCTGCAAGGGCAAGCGCTGCTGTATTCAAAATCTAAATGCATGTGTTTCTGGAACTGATCGTAATTATCAAGACGACCTTCCAACTGCACCTTATAATACTGATATCCTTTCATCCCTGAACGCAGACTGTCTTTCAGCAGCGGATAGTTGAAACTCACTCGAAGAAATGATTCCTGACTTCCTAAATCTTCTTTGTATGCTTTTAGAATTTCTTCCAGGCGATCTATATGGAATACTTTGTCCTGAAACTTATAGAAGGTTCTCATGATGCGGCTCATGTTGATCCCTTTCTTATCCTTTTCAAGACTTACATAGCCATCTATGCTTGCCTCAAGCGTAACAGGCTCTCCTTCTCTTCTGCGGAACTTAAGAGGGAGCTTAAAATTTGAAATGCCAACTTGCTGGATAGGCACGTTTGCCCCTTCAATCAAGGAAGCTGGCCCATTTTGCAAATCCGGCAGAGAGTCTTTGTACTCTTTCGTTACCGTGAAAGTTGGGTCGTAAAATCGTTGTACTTCATTCGTAATCATATCTTTACTGCTAATAATGAATAGTCTTTTATAGTCCTACGTATGGACAATATTCGGCTATATTTCGTTCGGTTTCGAAAAGCTTAACCTTATATAGTTTCCCGCCACGGGCACATGCTTCTTCCACATCCGGGCGAAGTTGCTCGTAAAAAGCTCTCACTAAATTCTCTGTAGTTGGAATAATTCCATCCAGAAAATCCACGTCCAAATTGAGGTTTCTATGATCGCAGGGATCCAAGACCTTTTCTTTCATGATTGCCTTTAGTTTTCCAAGATCAATGGTATAACCAGTCTCAGGGTCAGGCTCACCCGACACCGTTACCTCAATGACATAATTATGTCCATGCCAATTCGGAAGGTTACACTTCCCAAAAGTCTTCTTATTCCATTCTTCACTTTTGTCTGGATTATGGAGGCGGTGGGCTGCGTTAAAATGTGCTCTGCGTGTTACAAACGTCAAAATTTTTCTTTTTAAAATTGTTAGTGATGAGGTATCCTAACATTCAGAAATTATAAACAGTTCTGCAAATGCTAATATTTTTTTAAGAGAAAGTGTGGAATGGGTTTCGTTGGAATAATTCAGTGATGATGTTGAGTGTTTTCAGAATTGCAGTATTGAAAAAGCACCTAAATTAATCAGGCACCAAATCTATTCAACCATATTTACTGAATGCGGCTAAGCCAGTTAGGATAGTCCTTTTCCAACAGATTCTGCGCCCAGTCTCCCAGCCATAAATAGTTTATCCGCCGTTCATAAGGTAGTTCGGAAAATGCGGCATGAACGGTGCCTTCCCTATCGACAAACATGGGGTAATTTGTCCCGATTTCGTAAAAACGGGCCCATAGCAAAGATTCACCTGTGGGGTCAAAACCTATGACTTGGTCATACCCTTCTGAGAGCTCAGGTCTATCTACATCAACAATTCGAACATCGGTTATCTTTACTTTATCAAACCAAGCAACTGCACTTTTCACCGCTGTGATTACCTCTGGAGAAGGGTTGTCTATTTCCATCAAATAATTGACAATACCCACGCTTTCTGAACCGCTTAAGGAAATAAGTTCATACGATCGCGCTTTGGCTGGGCGTAAAGTTACAGGATCATATTGTGCACACCAGACCGTCAGCTCACCGTCTACTTCAACTTGTGTATCTAAAATGACCCGCAAGCCTCGGTTGATTGCATCGGCTGCTTGTTGTCTGCGGGCTTCATCTACAAAGGAATACAACGATTCTCCCTTGGCCACATTCCGCAAGGTGTCCATCACCCTGATCATAGCCCCGTCGTTGTACGTAATATTCTCGTAATACCCGTCTCTCAGCGGATAGAACTGAGGCCAGCCCCCATTGTCATACTGAGCTTCTAGCAGATAATCTAATCCCTTCAGTACTCCTTCTTTAAAACGATCTTGTTCTGTTGCTGCATAAACCTTAACGAGATATCTGATCTGTGCTACGGTCGCTCCATTATCTATTGTGATTTCATTGAGCGAGCTATCTTCTGATTTCTTCTCTTCTTTGATACGCTCCTTTTCCTTTTCAGAAAGTCGAGAAGCCATATCCAAATTTTTGGGCCAGCCTCCGCTTTCATGCTGATACATCAATACATTGTCGGCGATCCGAACAGCCTCCTTGCCTTCATACCACGAAGAAGACTGCAATTGTGCATCCGCCCATCTTATCGTGCTATCGGATGTTTGAGCGACCACTGATGGTGCACATCCAACCTGTAGCAAACTGATTAAAAATAGAATGAAAAGAACATTGAGCTGAAATTTTTTAGATTTCTTCATACAGCTGTAACCTTGGTTAAAACTAAAATATAACCAATGATTATCTAGATTGCTTAAACTGACCTTTCAAGCGGAATCCTGTAAATTAATAACTCGCCCTCCTGCTATTTGCGTATCGTACTAAGGAAAGCATGATTGGAACTTCTATCAGCACTCCTACCACGGTAACCAAAGCTGCTCCGGACTGAAGACCAAATAATGCTATAGCCACGGCTACCGCCAATTCAAAGAAGTTACTGGCCCCAATCATGGAGCCCGGTGCACATACTTGATAAGGCAACCCTATTTTTTTCCCGCCATACCATGCCAGTGCAAAAATAAAGTACGTTTGAATAATCAGCGGGATTGAGATCAAAAGAATGTCTATAGGCTGATTAATGATCCGCTCTCCCTGGTAAGCAAAAAGAAGGATCAGTGTAATTAATAGGGCTGAAATTGAAACCGGCTTAAATTTTGGCAGAAACTTCCCGGTGTACCATTCTTTTCCTTTTCGGTTAATGGCTACTTTATGCGTCAAATAACCGGCTACTAATGGAATCACTACAAAGATGAGGATTGATGCAGCCAGCGTGTTCCAAGGAATGGTTAGCTCAGTGATACCCAGTAATAATCCCACGATGGGTATGAACAAAATCAAGATCAGCAGGTCATTCACAGAAACCTGAACAAGCGTATAATTAGGATCCCCGTCTGACAAATACGACCACACAAATACCATGGCCGTACAAGGAGCTGCTCCCAATAAAATAGCCCCGGCTATGTACTGATCAGCCAACTCCGGACTTAACCAAGCGGAGTACATCTTATCAAAAAAGATCCACGCAAAAAACGCCATCGTAAAGGGCTTGATGGCCCAGTTAATAACAACGGTCCACACGACCCCTTTCGGTGACTTACCGATCTCCTTTAGCGAACTGAAGTCAACCTGAAGCATCATAGGATATATCATCAGCCATACCAGAATCGCTACCGGGATATTTACTTTATAAATTTCCCAGCGGCTTATAGCTTCAATCGAATCTCCAGCTACATATCCCACACCAATTCCGATTCCTATACATATCAGTACCCACAGCGTGAGGTATCGTTCAAAGAAATCAATTCGTTTTTCTGATTTTGTCATCTTAGCAGCAGGTTACTTTTTCTGAGGATTTTTCTAAACTTGGTTTGCATGCCGTCGGTTTCACCGTCATGTCTACAGTCATACGTTCAGCGCCTTCGTATATGTCCTTCACCGAATAGCGGATGGTAGGGTGATTCGAATCTCCAAATTCGATGAATAGCTCGGCAGCATCCCTATACTCTATTTTCTTACCGACAGTCTCAAATATGCTGAGCGCTTTTCCCGCTATCCACTCGGCATGTTTGCTGGAGTTTTCATTGATCCAAAGCTGAACCACGGTTTCATCATACTCATGTGCGTTTCCTCCACAATCTACTGAGTCTACCTTGTGGTTTTGAATTTCAGTGATGTGAAGATCTCCTGAAATTATGGATTCGTCAGGTAGTTTAAACTGAAGTTCTTTACCTGAATTTTGAACGAGTGACTGTATAAAGGTTGATGTATTCATTTTATCGTATTTATGCGATTAATATGGGTAAATTTTTTTCTTTTACTTTACTTGGTTCATCATATAGAACATCTCAGTAGCAATCTGTAAACAACGAGTGCTATAGGCTTCCTTTTCAATTGCAGTTCCATCTGATTCTTTGGGATCACGGTAGGTAATTGCCTGTCGGAATTCAGCTCCAGGCACAAACGGACAATTTTCGTCTGCATCAGAGCAGGTCATGATAGCTGCAAATTTTTTATCTGGATTGAAGTCATCATCAAATTTTTTGGAGAAACAAATCATGGGCTCAGCATCCTCATCAAATCTGATTCTATACTTCGGATTATCTCCTCCTGGATTTTCTACTCTAAAACCAGCTCGTTCAACAGCTGCTACCGCTCTTGGATTAAAAGCCGTTGCCTCCGTTCCTCCGGAATAGGTTTCCATATCTTCGATTCCGAAGTAGTGAGCCGCTGTCGCTGTCCAGACCTGAGCCAGATGACTTCGCCGGCTATTGTGCGTGCAAATGAAATTTAGTTTTGCAGTTTCATCGTTTTCAATCTTTGACTGGATATACTTCGCTACTTCTTCCAGCTTTTCTTTGCGTTCTGATGGAATAGCATTCAAACCAGACTCTATACTTTTCAGGTACTGCTCTAATTTTGGATACATAATTTATTCATTGATTGGATAATTCGTTGCTATTAACAGCATCCTGAACCGGGTTCACAAGAAGCACCAAGGTCGCCCAGCATTTTTACTTGTTTTTGGGTTGATGACTGCCCTTCTCCACCTGCCTTCTGTGCAAAGACTGTGATACTATAAATTCCCGTTCCGCCTGAATTAAATTCAGCTATTTCATCCTCGTTCAGATATTGCGACAGAATATCCTCTGGAATCTCGATCGGTTTTTCTTTTTGTACGGTGATGTTTCCAAAACCAGCTTCTTCTATATAGCCTAAGTAGTTTTGCTTCTGAATGGCCCCTGCAACACAACCTGCATACATTTCGGCATCTTCACGAAGAGCTTCAGGTAGATCTCCTTCCAAAACAATATCCGAGATACTGAAATGTCCGCCCGGCTTTAGTACTCTGAAAATTTCGGAAAAGACTTTGGGCTTGTCAGGTACCAGGTTCAGCACACAATTACTCACCACCACGTCTGCTACGTTTTCAGAAACGGGCATGTCTTCAATATCACCAAAACGAAATTCTACATTATTGAACCCGAGCTTTTCTGCATTTTCACGAGCCTTTTTAATCATCGGCTCAGTGAAATCTATACCCAGTACTTTTCCTTCGGCACCTGTTTCATGTCGGGCAACAAAACAATCGTTTCCGGCACCTGATCCTAAATCAATTACATAATCTCCTTTCTGAATTTTGGCAAACTGAGTCGGCAATCCGCAACCCAAACCTAAATCAGCATCCTGACTATAGCCTTCCAGCTCGCTGTAGTCGTCAGTCATGATATTATAAACCTTGGTTGACTCTCCCCCGGCTCCGCAACACGATCGGGCATTATAATCCGCGCCCTGCTCGCTAATCTGACTATACTTTTGACGTACCGTTTCTTTGAGTTCTTCCGGTGATTTTTGAGTCGCTTTCATAATTGGGAAATTTTGAATTAGGGATTATGAATGTTGAATTAAACCAGTCATGCTGAGGCTACTGCCAAATCATCTTTGTCAGAATTGCTTGGTAAACATTATCTGGCAAAGATTCTTCACTATCGTTCAGAATGACTTATTATTTTAACATTCAAAATTCATCATTTATAATCGCTTAACAACAATTTGAATTTTGGGTAGAAAGATTCTTGAACAGAGTCCCCATCACATTTTTCAATTCTTCCAAGTTTTCCTCATCAAGGCAGTAACAGGTTCTTACTCCATCAATTTCACCTTTGATAATACCGGCTGACTTCAGTGCCTTCAAATGCTGAGAGACTGTGGACTGAGCTAAAGGGAGTTCATCCGTAATATCGCCGCAAATACATGTAGCTCTGCTTGCGAGTATTTCTAAAATTGCAATGCGTGCAGGATGAGCCAGCGCTTTTGCATAAGCTGCTGCTTTTACCTGATCTTCCTTAAATAATTGTGCTTTTGTTAGTGCCATAACCTTATATCGTAATTATACGATTAATGGTAAGGATTTAACTGTTGAGTGTCAATACTTCCTTAATAATGATTTCTGATTTATTCTGGTGAAAACGGGAATATTGCCTGGTTCTGTCCAAGCGGATGCTTGAATCAGGTTGTGGCGCTAACTGAAATTAATTAGCAGTATAGAAGTCATCTCGCGGCGAATGCCGGAGATCTGGGTGATTCTTTTTTTGGCTTTTGCCTTGAAACTAAATCCAGATTCCTGCCTTCGCAGGAATGACTTGTTTAAGCGTACAAATCTGAATAATCCTATCATCCAAAAATCTGTGCTCAAAAAAAAAGAGAGCCCCAATTCCTCGGAGCTCTCTCTGATCAGCACACCTCACAGTGATGTGAGACGTATATGTGAGTTGAAATAGTTCTTACTTAATAAGTGTCATCTTACGCGTTACTGCTACATTACCGGCTGTTAAGCGATAGATGTACAGCCCACTTGAAAGATTGCTTGCGTTGAAGTTCAGGGTACTCATGCCTGAAGAAAACATTTCTCTGTTAGCAAGCGTAGCCACTTCACGACCAAGCATGTCATACACTTTCAGCGTTACTTGTTGTGCCTGTGGCAGCGTAAAGCTAATCTGTGTAGTTGGGTTGAATGGATTCGGATAGTTCTGATTCAATGTGATTGAATTCGGAACTTCTGAAGGATCTTCTTCAGTGTCAGTTACAATACCGTCACCTAAGAATCCGTAGGCATCAAGTGCAGTCCAGCCTGCAGCCCAGTTAGTGCCATTAAATGCACCAGCATAATTAGTTGTATAGAACCAATCATCAGCCATAGCAACTGCAGTACCATAAACAGGACTGTTTGGATTTGGACGTGGGTCCAAGCCTGCGTCTGTTGTTCGGCTTATTCCTCTAAGCATAGGGTCTACAGTAGTATTGCTATTAGCGGTAAGCATAGTTGCTTCGTAACCATTAGTAGCCAATTCAGCTAAAGTTGTACCTGTTCCAAAGCTGTAGAAAATACTGTTGGTGATATTCAATGAATCCGCTTCAAGACGAGCTCTCGAGTCAAAGTCATCTACACCGTCTACATCTTCAACTCGAAGAGCATTACCCGGGTGGTCTGTGAATACAGAGTTAGCATAAAGAGCACCTGTATTGTCACGGAACTCAAGCATTTGTCCCGGATCTCCGGATGGAGTTGAAGAAACACCAGGTCCAATGTAAGTAGCATTTGAAATCACAGGATGCGCAAACGGAGTACCTGTTTCGTCTCCACCGGCACCGTCCATTTCAGCTGAACGACCTGCTTGGTCACTATCCTGAATAACAAACCAGAATTGTCCTTTTCCACGGAATCCCTGATCCCAGTCAAAAGCATCATCATTATTGAATGCAGAGATCAGGTATCGGGTATTAACAGTTCCACCGAACCACTCATATCCATCATCGCCACTTGCAAATGATTCTATATATTCTATAGTAGTTCCGGCACCAACTCCACCAAGGGTTAAACCTTGAATTTCGTTACCAGAGCTTGAACCAATATTGATTCCTGAGTGACGGATAGATACATATCGGAGTACACCTGAGTCATCCATATCGTCAGTACCACCATAACCTACTAAGTCAGGATCTGATGAAATCTCATTTACACCTTCAATAGTAGCTTCTACCACATTATTGGTTGAAGCACGGCCAAGAATTACAACTCCACCCCATTCTCCAACATCATCTTTGGTTAAGTTGGCATCATTCTCGGCAGTGAAAACAATAGGATTATTTGAAGTACCTTCAGCAAAGATTTTCGAACCTCGGGTAATTACCAGACCAGATGCGTCAAGATCCTGCCCCTCTCCACCACGTACAGTAGTTCCAGCTTCGATATAAAGATCAGCTCCGTCAGTCACAAATACCATTCCATCGAGAAGGTACTCGTTGTTAGCTGTCCAGTAAGTATCCTCTGTGATATTTCCTGAAACAGTTACTGAACCAGGAGTACCTGCCTCACTTAAATAACCATATTGGTCAAGAGCAGTCCACCCTGCTAACCAGTTATTTCCACCAAACGCACCTTTGTAAGAAACCTCGCTGAAGAAAGCATCTTCTGGTATATCAGCACCACTTAAAACCGCGCTGTTACCTGGACGAGGATCTAAACCAGCATCATCAGTTCGGCTAATACCGCCTAACTCAGGGTCAATAGTAACGTTATTATTTGCTGTAAGCATAGCTGCTTCATAAGCATTAGTTGCCATGTCAGCCAATGTTGTTCCTGTTCCAAAGCTGAAAAATACGCTATTGGTAATATTCAAAGAATCAGCTTCGAGACGTGCTCTGGAGTCAAAGTCATCTACACCATCTACATCTTCTACACGAAGAGCATTACCTGGGTGGTCTGTGAATACAGAGTTAGTATAAAGAGCACCAGTATTATCACGAAACTCAAGCATTTGTCCTGGATCTCCGGATGGAGTTGAAGAAACACCAGGTCCAATGTAAGTAGCATTTGAGATCACAGGGTATGCAAATGGAGTACCTGTTTCATCACCACCGGCACCATCCATCTCAGCAGAACGGCCTGCCTGATCGCTATCCTGAATTACAAACCAGAATTGTCCTTTTCCGCGGAATCCCTGATCCCAGTCAAAAGCATCATCATTATTGAAAGCAGACACTAAATACTTCGTATTAACAGTTCCACCGAACCATTCGTAACCATCATCGCCACTGGCAAATGACTCTACATATTCAATAGTAGTTCCTGCACCAACGCCACCAAGGGTTAGACCTTGAATTTCATTACCTGAGCTAGAGCCGATGTTAATACCTGTATGGCGGATAGATACGTAACGCAGGATACCCGAATCATCCATATCGTCAGTACCACCATAACCAACAAGAGCAGGGTCACTGGTAATCTCGTTTACACCTTCGATGGTAGCTTCTACCACATTGTTTGTTGAAGCACGGCCAAGAATTACAATTCCGCCCCACTCCCCAACATCATCTTTGGTTAAATTAGCATCATTTTCCGCTGTAAATATAATTGGATTTTCCGCTGTACCTTCAGCGAATATTTTTGAACCACGGGTAATTACAAGACCGGATGCATCAAGATCCTGACCTTCACCACCACGAACTGTAGTCCCTGCTTCAATATACAGATCGGCTCCTCCTGTTACGAAAATCATACCGTCAAGTACGTATTCGTTGTCAGAGGTCCACTCTGTGTCATCAGTAATGTTTGCACTTACAGTCACAGTAGTCTGCGCCATCGCGAGGAAGGGTAAACTCATCAAGACTGCTATTAGTAGCGTTGCTTTCTTCATTTGTACGTGTTTTTATTTTAGGGTTTTAAGTAAAATCTGCTCTAAATTTTGTATTTGATACCCAAAGAAAATGTTCGTCCACGTCGATATCGTTGGTAATAGTATTCGTCTCCATTAAACTTCTGAGACTGAATAATATCCGGATCAAGAATATTGCTGACCTTAAGGCTCAGTTCGAAATTTTTAGCAATAGTTTTATTAGCTGTTAAATTGAGTGAACCAAAACCTCTTTCGTATATATCAGGAGTTGCACCTTCAGTAACGATACCCAGTCGATCTCCAAAGAAATTGTAGCTCAAAGATGAATTGAATTCGATATCAGGATTTGCATATCCCAAGTCAAAATTGAAAAGGAAGGGCGATTGCCCCTGAAGGTCTCGGGTATCTTCAGCATCTGGTCGAGCATTTCTAATTACCAGCAACTCAAGCTCAGGGATATCTACAAATGATCTAACCAGTGTATAATTAGTAGAAAGTGAGAAGTGACGAAGATCTTCAGTTAAAAACCCAAGATTCTTGCGCACTTCAAATTCAAGACCATATACTCTACCCTCCTCCACATTTTGGATGGAAAGAGCATCATTTCCAATATCGGTCCTAATCACACGCTCAAGTGGATTTTCGAGCTCCTTATAGAATCCACTTACGGCCAATATTTCACCAGGACCTGTAAATAATTCCCAGCGTAAATCATAGTTTGTAATCAGAGTACGCTTCAGGTTTTCATTACCCTGAAAAAGTAAACCTCCAACAAAATCGAAAGTGATATAGGGAGCTAATTCACGGAAAGTAGGTCTGGCAACCGTCTTAGTGTAGGCTACACGAATATTCATATTATCCGTAAAACTATATATCCCATTTACAGACGGGAGGTAGTCTGTATTTGATAATGAACCCACTGCTAATGCAGTATCCTGACTGATTACTTCTATATCAGCATTTTCGACACGAACACCACCAATAAGCTTAAACTTGTCGGTGACGGGTAGTTCGGTCATTAGGTAAGCTGCAGAAACTGTTCTTGTAGCATCATAGTTACTTCTTGGTGTAGATGCATTTTGTACGTAGTTACCGAATTGTGGGCGGCCGTTATTAGCGTAACCTAAGATTCCTAATGAGTCAAAGAATGCATCAACATCTCCTTCCACATCATTAAGTGTAAAGTTTTGAGTATCGGTATAGAAGTCAAACCGCTGCTCCCTAAAGTCACGTTCAACATCAACAAGGTTACCACCAAATTTGATATTACCCGCTACACCATTAAAAGAATTGAACGGGATTGTAACATCAACTCCGGCATTCCTATTATTCTCTTCCAGATTTCTATAGAAACGTCCTGGACGTTGAAAGTTATTTGTTGGACTGGAATAAAGAATAGCTCCTGAAGCAAAAGTATCTACTTGAGTGGTGAAATACCTGAGATCTGGTTCATCTTGAGTATTTGTTGCATTAGCTGCCTTCCACTCAACCGTTGTTTTCAGGAAATTTTCAAAGTAACTTTTCCCACTAAGCTGAAATGAGGTCAAACTACGTTCAGTATATTGAACTACCCGGGTTTGAAATAGAGCATTAGGAATGTCATACTGAAAGCCTTCGAGATATCTACCTGCTCCTGTACCACTTTGGGTCTTTAAAAAGCGAGCTGAGAATCTATGGTTATCAGTAAGACGATATGAAACCGTTGCCATACCACCCCAGTCTACATTTCTTTCTCCCTTAACATCATTCACATCCAAACGACGGAACAGCTGCTCTGAATCGTCAAAATTACCTACCAAATCATAGCGGGCAACATCTCCATTATTATAGCCAGAATATCCCTGACTGTAGGAGAAACTTGCCGTATAACCTAAGTCGTTTCCAAGAAAAGGAACCTGGTTACCTATCGAAAAGCCGTAGCTCTGATTCATTACACCGTATTGCTCTCGTGGCTGAAATTCGTTGTTGAATGAATTCGACAATCGGTCTAATGTCTCTGCAGCTTGTGGATCATTCCTTGTATCTCTTAAGGTTGGAATCTCTTGCCCACTATTAAGATAGTCGCGAACTTCTTTTGGGATTTCGCGACGTCCTCCATCAAACCCAAAGGCATCTGTACTACTTGGATCACCGATTCTTAAATCAGAAAAAGTGGCCTGAGTATTATACCCCGTAGAAGCGGACAACTGAAAGGAAAATTGCTCCGGAAAATCCTTTGTAGCTATATCTACCAAACCGCCACTAAAGTTTCCGGGCTTATCAGGTGTGAATGTCTTCAGGGTTACAATATTCTCGAGAAGATTTGATGGAAAAATATCCATCTGAAAAGATTTCCTATTTGGATCTGAGGATGGTAACTCGGAGCCGTTTAGGTGAGTACTTGTGTACCTATCACCTAGTCCTCTGATAAAGACGTATTTTCCGTCAACTACTGACGCACCCACCACTTTTTGCAAAGCACCGGCCGCATTACCTGCTCCGGAACTTGAAATACTTTCAGCTGAAATAGCATCGCTGAAAGAAATGGATTTCTGACGCTGACGTAGTAGCCCTGCTTCGCTATCTAAAATAGCATCAGCGGTAATTACTACATCTTCGAGGGTTTCTGTTTCGGGTTGAAGGGTGATATCGAGTTTAACCGTTTCACCTGCTTCAATTTCAATTCCCGTGATGGTCTGCTTCTGAAAAGAAATATAGCTGACCACTAAGGTGTAGGTACCGGGCTCGATACCTCTTATTGAATACCGACCGTCAAGGTCAGTTGAAGTACCCTTCAGGGTACCTTCGATAAGAACATTAACTCCGATAAGAGTTTCGCCTGATTCGGCATCTACAACGGTTC
This sequence comes from Balneola sp., assembly GCA_002694685.1. Taxonomy (NCBI): domain Bacteria; kingdom Pseudomonadati; phylum Balneolota; class Balneolia; order Balneolales; family Balneolaceae; genus Balneola; species Balneola sp. The sequence goes on along the minus strand of NZMW01000013.1, from coordinate 125,993 downwards.
CCGTAAGGGTTCCTGTTTCTTGCGCTTTTAGATTAAATGAAATAGAAAGCGCAAAACAAACGAGTGCTGATAATATGTGTTTTTTCACGTGTGCTGATGTGTTTTAGTTTTGCTTTCATTACTATGATGCAAAACTAACTCTCAGCCTTTGCGCTACTGTTAACCAGCAGTTATCCTTTCTTTACCTGTAGATTACCTGAGTGTTAAGAGTCCGGCTATTACGCCTCAGACTCTTCACTCTCTTTTTTATCAGATGTGCTTTCGGAGTCTTTCTTAGGCTTTTTCTCCGTTTCTTGGTTCTTTTCTGCTTCTTTTGTTGGTTCTGAATCTTCAGAACTTTCTTCAGCCTCTTCTTTACCGTTTTGAGAAACACCGTTTTTCTTTGAATCCGGTTTGCTCCCAAATATTCCTTCAGGATATTTTCCATGCGGTCGGTCACCTAACAAGTCACGAAGTGCGTGGTGATCCAGTACTTCTTTATCCAGAAGTGTTTCGGCTAATTTCTCGAGTTCGTCACGGTGCTTATTCAACAACTCAATAGTGCGATCGCGATTCATGTCGATGATCTTGCGAACTTCCTTATCAATCTGCTCACTGGTTTGCTCTGAGTATATTTTATTAAACCCATAACTATTTTCAGCATTCTGAGAATCTTTAAGTGAAATATACCCAAGCTTCTCACTCATACCGTATTCAGCTACCATAGCAAATGCCATCTTAGTGATTCGCTCAAGGTCATTCTGCGCGCCTGTTGAAATTCTGCCAAAAATAATTTCTTCAGCAACACGGCCTCCAAGCAATGCACAAATTTTATCGTTCAACTCCTCAGTAGTCATAAGGAAGCGCTCTTCCAATGGAGTTTGAAGTGTGTAACCTAAAGCTGCCAGTCCACGAGGAACAATGCTTACTTTTAAGACAGGATCCGTGTGCTCAAGGAACCATCCTACAATTGCATGACCAGCTTCATGATAAGCTACAATCTTGCGCTCATTAGGACTGATAAGCTTATTCTTACGCTCAAGACCTGCAATTACTTTTTCAATGGAATCCTGAAAGTCTTCCATTTCAATACTGTTCTTCTCTCGGCGGGCAGCAAGTAATGCGGCTTCATTACAAAGGTTTGCAAGATCGGCTCCTGCAAATCCAGGTGTTTGTGAAGCAAGTACTCTTAAGTCAATATCACCGGAGAGTTTTAATTTCTTACTGTGCACTTCAAGAATTTGGACCCGACCGTTGAGATCTGGCTTATCAATCATAATCTGGCGATCGAATCGACCTGGACGTAATAAAGCTGAATCCAAAATATCGGGTCTGTTGGTCGCAGCCATCAGGATAACCCCTTTATCGGAGTTGAATCCATCCATCTCACTTAACAACTGATTAAGTGTATTCTCACGCTCATCATTAGATCCCATAGCCATTCCACGACCACGAGTACGACCTATAGAATCAATTTCATCAATAAAAATAATACAAGGTGCTTTTTCCTTGGCTTGCTTAAATAAATCACGAACTCGTGCAGCACCTACACCAACAAACATTTCCACAAAATCAGAACCACTTAAACTGAAGAATGGCACACTGGCTTCACCGGCTGTAGCTTTAGCAAGTAACGTTTTACCTGTTCCGGGGGGGCCTACTAATAATACACCCTTAGGAAGTACACCGCCAAGTTTGGTGAATTTCTGAGGACTCCTTAGAAACTCTACCACTTCCTCGACTTCTGCTTTTGCTTCCTGAAGTCCTGCTACATCTTCAAAGGTAACTTTCGTCTCTTTTTGCTGATCATAAAGCGAAGCCTTGTTCTTACCTATGTTTAATACCTGTTGGCCTGGATTCATTTTTCTAAAAATGAAAATCCAGATAACAACGAGAAGTGCGATAGGTATCAACCAAACAAAAATCCCGCTAAACCAATCTTCTTCAATCCTTACATCATATTCAACGGAATTAGCATCCAATACAGGGCGAATTTCATCGCCACGAAGCATGGTTGTTCTGAACTTATTGAATTCCTGATTTTCGCCCGTTGCAAATGGGAGGTTAGTATCCTCTTGTTCAGGTCTGGTAATAATTCCATCACTAATTGCCTTATCAGAATAATTACCTGTTACATCAACTCCGTTGGTAATTGTAATTTCCGTTACATAGCCTTGCTCTACATATTCAAGGAATTTGCTGTACTTAATACGATTTCCCGTTTCCGGAGAAAAGAAAAGTACCTGAGCAAGTAGAAGTATGAAGAATAGTACAAATATACTCCAGGTAGGGAATTTTGGCGCATTTCCGCCTTTATTGCCATCTGGCTTAACTGATTTTTTCTTTTTCTGGTCTTTCTGAGCCATTAAAACAAGCTTATAAAATTATCTTAGAATATAATATAACGAACCTTACACTCAGATGAGCTTACCACGTTAAATTATCTTTATTAGTTGAACTGATATTTGGCAATAAACGTGCCACGTTTTTCTTTATGACAAATCATCAAAAGAGACAACGTCTCCTTCTGCTGTCTGCATTTTCATTCCCTCTTCTTTCGGAACCATGCGCCCTATTACAACAAAGTCATTAAAATGATTCACGAATTCTTCGACTTTTTTCTCTGAAAGAGTAAACATGAGCTCTAAGTCTTCTCCGCCAAACAATGCATAACGATCTACATCTTCTTGCATCTCATCAGCAACCTGCCTTGTTTCTATGGCTATAGGTAGCGCTGCCTGGTAGATATAGGCACCTAAATCGGATGCCTCCGAAACTTCACTGATTTCATTTACCAACCCTTTGGTTATGTCTATCATTGAAGTTGGAATCATTTTCTTCTCCCTCAACGTTTCAATGAGGTCTTTTCTTGCCTCTGGCACAAGCTGTCTCTTAACTACAAACTGATAGTCGCCCAATTCTGGTTGAATGGTTTCATCACCATGTTCTTCCCAAAACTTTTTTTCTCTCATCAAGATTCTCAGGCCGGCAAGAGCACCGCCCAAATCACCAGTAACACATATTGCATCCCCTTCTTTAGCTCCTTTTCGGTATGTGACATGTTTCTCATCGACTTTACCATACACACTGACAGATACAACCAAGTTGGCATGATTTGCTTTTAAATCACCACCAACTACTTCAACTTCATGAGCTTTACCTGCTGCGTAGATGCCACCGTACAAATCTTCGATCATTTGAACAGACATTCTATTCGGAACGGCGAGATTTACCAATACGGCTTCAGGCTTCCCATTCATGGCGTAGATATCACTGACACATGCCGAAAGTATCTTATAACCAAGATGATTAAATGGAGTATAGGTTGGGTCAAAGTCTACCCCCTCCACATAAGTGTCGCTGGTTAGTAGCGTAAGTTCATCATTCTCTTCATTGATGACAGCTGCATCATCTCCAATAGATTGAACTACCTTCTTATTTTTGTAGGCATCAAAATTGGAAATCTTTTCAAGTAGCGCTTTGCTACCTATGCTTTGTATGGTCTGAAATTCATCTGACATAAACAGAGGTGTTTAAATAAAAAAAGGCACCTGCGTCAAAGAACACAGTTGCCTTAATTTTTGAAAAATTAATTCTAATTAGGTTCTCGACGAGTGGAGTAGTTAATCCTAAAAGTACTTGCCTGCTTTAATTCTTCCTGAACATCTGTGAGTAATCCAAATTCTGAATTCTCATCAACACGTAAGGAAACAATTAATTTAGGCTGTTCACGGAGCTTATCATACATTAATGTTCTGATGCCTCCGATGTCTTCTATAATTGCATCATCAATCTGAACCTTATCTTCACCCAATCGATTTCCGGGTAATCTTTCAGGGCCGATGTATACATAAGAAAGCAAACGTTTCTGTTCGATTTTCTCAATGTTTTCAGCCTGTGTAAGGTTAACTCGAACCTGAAGGGTCACTTCTCTCAATACAGTAGTTACCATAAAGAAGAAGAGCAACATGAATACAACATCCGGCATGGCAGAAGTTGGTACTTCCTGCTTACTTCCTGCATTTTTCTTTTTAAAATGAGCCATGATTGATTACTCGTTGGGTTCTGCTATTGAAATTTTCTTAGGATACATATCCTTTACTTGCTCTTGCTGAGGGCTATCTTCTTCCAGAGAACCATAAGGGACTCCGTAGTTAGCTCTTGAAGCTTCGTCTCTTAAATCCTTGTAAGCACCCATCACCTCATCCAACATATCCACATAAATTCTATATGGAGTTTCGCGTTGAGTTCTAATGGACACGATCGCTAAATCTGGCGTCTCAGCCAAATTAGGATCTGCTGTCGGATTTTTGATAAACTCGATAAGTCGAGCTTTAACTTCACCGAGCTGATAGAATTCTTCATCCATCACGATACGGCCTTCCTGATTCACAAGAATGTTCATCAGGTTTCTTTCCTTAATGGGTGGTGGTTCAACATCATCCTCTAAAGGAGGAGGAAGAACCAACCCAATTCCGGTATCAACGTTAATCGTTGTTGTTACCAGAAAGAATATCAGCAAGAGAAAGGCGATATCTGCCATGGAAGATCCATTGATCTCCGCACTTTCTCTTTTTCGTTTTTTGAGTAGCATATTGTGCTCCTACTAAAACTTAAATGTTCCACGTAGTCCGGTAAAGACTATCGTGAGCACCATAAAAGCCATCATTATTCCAGCGGTAGCTACTCCTGCTGTGGCATACTTACCTGACACAGCAAAAGTGATTCCGAAGATTACGAATGGGACGGCCATCATGCCTATTTTCTTAAAATCTTGCTTGCCTAATGTCAAGCTTCTGATTCCGGCAACGATCATCGTTACCAGACCCAGACCTATCAATAATCCAGCAAGTCCTACACTTATTGCAGCCATTGTTATATCCTTTTTATTGTTTTTGGATTCTATTCTGCTTACGCGTCAGATTCCGATGTTGATGGAGGAACTAAATCTTTTCCTTCGTTTAACATGATGATGGAATCAATAAGAGTAATTGAACTCTCTTCCATATCAGCAATCAAACGGTCAATTTTGGATACACAATAGTTGTAACCAATCTGAAGAATAATACCCGCTATCAAACCACCGGCTGTAGTCAAGAGTGCAGTTTTAATACCACCCGCTACAATACTTGGGGAGATATCCGCTGCAGCTTCAATATCATCAAACGCCTCAATCATACCTACTACGGTACCAAGGAATCCAAAGAGTGGAGCAATTGCAATGAATAGTGACAACCATACAAGTCCTCTTTCGAGAAAACTCATCTCAATTGAGCCGTAAGCTGAAATTGCTTTTTCAGCGGCTTCAATACCTTCGTGTGAACGCATAAGTCCGGCCTGGAATACAGACGCAACTGGACCACGTGTTTGTGCACAAAGTTCTTCGGCAGCTTCTATACCACCATCTTGAAGGGCTTCTTGTACGTTGACGATAAATTTACGTGTGTTGATGTCAGCAAGGTTGAGAGTAATAATTCTCTCTAAGAAGATTGCAAGACCGAGAATCAATGTAACCAATACAGGCCACATCCATCCACCATCATTACCTTCGTTAAATTTTGCTACAACCACATTGAAAAACCCTTCGTCAGCAGGGGCTTGTAAAAGAAAAAGAGCAATCGACGATATCATGTCTACTCCACTTATAGTTTAAATGTTAAAGGCTAAGTTTAATGAAGCGAAAGAATAGTTCATTTTATACTAAATGTCAAAGTAACATCAACCATAAAAAAGCATTTTTACGTAATGTTACCCGCTTTTTCTTTCACTGATACAAGTTACATATTATTAATGACTTTTATTAAAAAGTTGCGCTTACAACTAATTTTATAGTATGTACTGAAGGGCGGTCTGTAACCGTTCTTCCGTCATAATTGAAACTTAGCCGAATTAAATTGCTTGCTCGGTATGTACTATTGAGCGACCATATGAGATTTGTTCCTTCCCCCGTTCCTTCCGTCAATTCATAACTACCATAGGATGAGGAACTTCCATTTACACTTGTACTTCTAATCTCAAGTCGGGCATTTGACTGCAGCTTTCTCCATAAATACATTCGGTGAGTAGTTGAGATCTTTAAAAGATTAGCGGTTACATCTTCTACAGGAAACCGGTCCTCTTTTTGAGCATAAGAGAATTCCAGTCCGGCATTCCACGAGCGATTTATAGTGCCATTAATGCCGGGCTTAAAACTCAATGTTTGAATATTATAGTTTCGGTTTTGAAGGCGGCTGCTTTCACTTCTGTTTGTGGTACTCTGTGTTTCAAAGTTTAACCGAATCCGATCGGTTATGTCATACGCTGTATTTAAAAACCATAAGTCTGTATAACTTTGTATGGATTCTGTGCTTCGCTGATTCAAACTCCGGCTTTCCGTATAACCCAATCTTAAGTCTGCCCTATCAAGACCGTTCAAGAGATTCAGTTCTTTCTCCCAAAGCAAACGTCCCTGTACAGTGGATGAATCATTTCGAAACGTAGATACATTTAATAGATATACATCCCTGAGATCCTGAGTTGTAGAGTTTTCGGTGATATCTATTCTTGACTGAATGGTTATTTCTGATAACCAGCTATCGCCGCCAAGCTTTGCGAGCGGTTTAAGGGTATTCAATAAACGAACGTTTAAATCAATAACCGGGAGCAACTCATCAGACGGAAGAAACTGCCGTATAAAAGTTCCTTCATTCGGACTTACTTCCAGGAAGAATTCATCCACCTGCTGGGTCCCGTCTCCATTTAAATCATCCCAAACATACTGTCCTATTTCAGGTCCAACTTCTATATAGGTTTCCTGAAGTAAAGCCTGCCGCTGTGTGTTGGCTTCATAGAAAAACTCCCCGTCCAGAAACTTACCCTTTGTTGAGTAATTTGTTATAGATCGAATAAGCAATCCTTGCCGGTTTCTGCTTCCTTCTTCCTCAAAAGCATCCGTGAACTGCTTATCTCTGTAACGGATTTCATTGGTTGTAGAGAAATTAACTCCCGGCCTGTAGCTTACTTTATACCGCTGCTCAAAAGCCGTGGCTTCTTTTTGTAAGCTGTTATCTAAGACTCCTTCTTCTTCCCGATATGCTATAGAAGCGTCCAACTCTAGATACTCAAATTCTAAGGATACACCCGGCCCTACATCATAAAATTTTTGAGAAAGTTGGGTTAAAGAATCCGTTAAACTATTACGCTGTTCCTGATCTTCTTGCTCAAAGCCAATATATGGGGTGACTGTTGCCGAATTCATATCGAAAGCCTTGCTGACATTACCACTCTGTCTAAACCAGTTTCCTTCCTGATTCGTGAATCTATCTTCACTTTGAACCCAGTCTTGATTATAGGCTACTTCTAAAACGCCAACTTCATTACTACTAAAGGCTGAGGCCTGCCTCAATCCTGAGAACCCATCGCGCTCAACCAATCCAAATTCACCAGTAATTGTTGTTTGATCAGTGGGACTAATACTCAACTTGGCCTCATTAATCTCCTCCCTACTTTGAGCTGTTCGCGTAATGTTCCATTTTCGATCAAACTCAACATCCCGGGTTCGTTCAAAAAACTGAAATCTGCTTCCGGAATAACGCCGACTAGCCGATACATTAATTTCTCCAAGTAACGATTTCACCTCTTTGACCCTCAATCCTGACTCATAAGCCATATCCGTATTGTTGCCATCATCGAGCGATGAAAACCGGTTCGCATCGAAGTCACTGGCCGCCCACTCACCAAAGACTTCTATGTTTTCAGTGAGATCAAAACTGCCGTTCAAAGCTACCATTTGCTGTTTTTCTGGAGCTGGCAATTGCCGAAACGGTTCATAGCTTCCAAGACCGGGACCTACCCACTCATATAAAAGTCCATTAACCTGTCCGCTTGACCGTCTGTAGCTTCCCTCTCCTTCACCAACATTCGAAAACTGAACTCGATAAATCGCATCTTCCGATCCGGGCTGATTCTGATAGATCGTATAAGTCTGCCCGTTAACTACAGTATCAATTTCAGCATATAACAAAAATTGATCCCGCTCTTCTTCTGTAGCGATCCGAGCTCCGCTTACAACTGCTCCTTCCAGGTTATCTCCTACATCCTGAAGTAAGTTGATGTCACTTTCGGTTAGAGTTTGCTGGGAGAGCAAATCATCTCCATCAGCCTGTCGAATAACGGTGGCCCCAATTTTCAATCTTCCATCTAAGAAAGAATCTCCACCTTCAGCAGCAACCATGGTTCGATTAAAATCCTGATCAACATATTCGTATTCAATGACAATGCGGGTTTCGTCTTTGATGAGCAGATTGTTCGTAAAAGTAACTTCACCCAGCCCATAGTCAATGATGTACTCATTTTCTGCCCCACGCTGCACCTGCTCACCATTAATATACACCCGCTCTGTTCCGGCAAGGATGATCACAAATTGTTCATCATTTCTGCCCGTCAACCGATACGGCCCCTGCACCCCATCTTGCCCACTAAAACTCAGAGATTTAAACGTGCCGCGTACCACCGAAGCCGCTCCGGTATAATCTCCATAGTCAGAATTCACATATCCCGCCGCTCCCTGAAGCCGCCGGTTAAGTTGGGCGAATGTGCTTTGATCAAGACTAATATCTACATCTCCCATTTCAATCGAGGTATTCGGAGCTTCGACCTGTATAAAGACTTTATCAAATTCACGAAGGTTTTGCGTGGTACCGTCTGGTTGAATGGGAATGCTCTGATCGGTAAGAGAAGCATTAATATTAATGTTCTCGGTAAGGGCTCCGCTTAGTTCGAAATTCAATCCACTTTCCAAAGCAAAATCTTGATTGGACCCTACGATTATTCCACGGCTTAAACTTCCTGACTGCCTTAGGTTTGATTCACTGTAAGGCGATGGTCCCCGAGCTTGTTCGAGTTGTTGATTCAATGAATCAGGATTCTCAAAATAAGAAGAGTCCAGCTCTATGGGTTCGTTGGGTTGAAATGTTCTTGGAATAGAAAATGGATAGGCCTCAAAACTGGCTATGACTTCCAAAACCTGATCAAATTCACCCCGCCTAAAAGAAAGTAAACCTGTTTGCTCCTCAAAATTCCAGCTCTGGGGTGAAATTGATTCACCGTCAATAATGATCTCAATACTTTCGGGCACCACCCAGTCACTCAGGTAGTAAGAAGAGTCTGGATTAAAAGGCGATAAAGTCTTTTTCTGACTGATTGTGGACTGAGCCTGACCAGCAATCACGCAAAACAAGCACACCAAAAGCGTGAGTGTAATTTGATAAGCGGATTTTTGAAATGCCGTTGCCGTCAGGGGAATCTATATTAATTAAGAAGTCATTAAGGCTAAAGCTTTCCACGGAAAGGGTCAACAATCAGCGGTTATTATATGCCTGTAGTCCTCTGTCCAGAAACGCCACAAATTCGTCTTTCTTGCTGTAGCCTAAACTTTGTGTAATAACTCTGCCCGTTTCAGGATTGACGATGGCATATGTTGGGAGCGCAACATTTCCGGTTAGTTCAAACTGAAACATCTGATTTTCAGGTCCATTTGGCCCTCCATCAGTGTACAACTTTACAAGTTCCATTTGTTCAAATCGTTGTACCACTTCTTCCAGTGGAAATACATTTGATTCCATGGCACGGCAGTTGGTGCAGGTATAACCCGTAAAATCTACGAAGATAGGTTTTCCTGACTGTAGGGCTGCTTTCTTAGAAGCTTCAAAATCTTTAGACCAACCATCATCAGCGCTGGTTGAGGCTCCAGGTCCTCCTGTTGTCCCAATCGAAGCGACCAAACTTACATCCGTTGCTTGTTTTGGGGGAAGGAAAGCATCCCAAATTCCCAGAGATGAACCCAGCAAACCGGGAATCAGGTAAAAGCTGAATAACAAAAATGGGATTGATAGCAACATTCTTCCGGTAGAAATACTTTCAGGCTTTTTTTCATGCTTAAGGGAATAAGAACCGAGTAAATATAAGCCGGTCAATAAGAAAATCGCGATCCATGCTGCAATTGCTAGTGGACGAGAAACAATGCCCCATTCCCAAACCAGGTCAACGTTTGATAAGAATTTAAAGGCAGCAGCGAGCTCAATAAATCCAAGAAGAACCTTCACGATATTCATCCAGGAACCACTTTTAGGTAACGATTCCATCCATTTTGGAAAAATAGCCAGTATAACAAATGGACTAGCAAATGCTGCAGAGAAGCCAATCATCCCAATGATTGGGTAGAACCATTCACCCCCAGTTGTGGCTGCAAAAACGCCCCCTACAAAAGGAGCCGTACAGGAAAAAGAAACTGCACTAATTGTTAGGGCCATAAAAAGAATACCAGCTATTCCTGAACTCTCGTTGCTCTGACGATTCAGCCAGTTGGTTAACTGATGTGGTAATCCAAGTTCATACATCCCCAATAAACTGAAAGCAAAAGCAACCAATACAAAAGCGATAAATAAATTTACCCAAGGATTTGAAGCGAAATTCTGAGCACCTGACACCCCAAAAAACGCAGCCAATAACACCCCAAGAATTGTAAACGTGGCTACAATAGCTATCCCAAATAAAACAGCTTTACCTGCCCCACTCCCGGAATCTTCCTGTTTAGAAAAGTAGGAAACGGTAAGTGGGATCATTGGAAAAACACAGGGCGTTAACAGTGCAGCAAATCCGGCTAGTATAGCTATCCAGATAAAGGAAAAGATTCCATCCCCTCCTAAATTCGATGTTTTTACCTGAGCAGATCCATCTGTAGCACCATCACTTCCAGTAGATACTGCAGCATCTACTGGAGTATCTGAAACGCCGATTACGTTAACGGCAGCAATAATAGACTTTGTTTTTGGGGGAAGGCAAACCCGGTCATCACAAACCTGATAATAAACTTCAATATCCAGATTTTGCTTTCCAGTTTGATCAGTTTTAATAGCAACGGGGATCGTAAAGCTAGCAAAGCTGCTGTGCCAGCCTAGTTCAGCTTCAAAGTTAGGATCGTATTCGATATCTGCTTCGGATTCAACTACATCACCTGCAATTACAAAATTGCTGGATTTTGCCGAGAATTCAGTTGGGAAAGGACCTGCGTCTTCAGCGTTGAGAATAGAATAAAGGTGCCAGTCACCCTCAATTGAAGCATCAATCTTAATTTCAAACACATCCCCAGCGAGAACTTCTTCCGGTGATTCAGAAACACTGAATTTAACAGGGTCAGGAATTTGTGCTTGAATAAAAAATGGGGATAACATCAAAATGATGATCCCCACTAAAACTGTATTAAATGATTTCATGAATCCTAATTTCATTGAATAAACCAAGTGCGTGTTAACAGTTACCACTAATCAAATCTTTACCTTATCCGTTTCATATTGAATCCGGTAACCTTTAGATGATTGCTTCGCTGCTTTTCTTACGAGTAGCAACCCAGTTTATTCGAAATCAGAATTTAAAATCTGAATCGACCAGTTATCACTCGTCTTTAACTACCCAGAACTTAACCTGTGGATTTAGATCTCCAACCAGGTTAACTGTTGCTGTGTATTCACCAAGAGCTTTAACGTCTTGGTCAAGGCTAATGTCTTTTTTGTCAACCATGATTTCACGTTCTTCTAATGCGTCTGCAATATCAGCATTAGTTACTGTTCCGTGAATCTTGTCTTCTTCACCGGTTGTTACCGGAATTGTAAGTGAAGTAACTTCAAGCAACTGAGCCAATTCTTTGGCTTCTTGTACTGTAAATTCAGCTTGTCGAGCAGCTTCTTTTTTCAGTCTGCTAAGTTCTTGTACGGCACCTTTAGTTGCCATAACAGCTTTACCTTTTGGGATCAGGAAGTTTCTTCCATAGCCGTCTTTTACATCAACAACTTCACCAGATTGTCCTAATTTTTCTACGTCTTCTCTAAGAATGATTTTCATAATTCTGTCAACTTTATTTTATCGAAGGTTTTCAGCTACATACGGCAGAAGAGATAAAAAACGAGCTCTTTTAATTGCAGTAGTTAATTGTCGCTGATGTTTTGCGCTAGTGCCGGTTACACGACGAGGGAGGATTTTACCCTGATCGTTTGTAAAACGCTGAAGTGTTTCAGTGTCTTTGTAATCAATATACTCAAGGCCGGCACGGGTAAATTTGCATTGCTTTACCTTACGTTGACCTTTTTTCGGATGTGATGGATTCTTAATCATAATTCAAATTCTTTGTATGAGTGTTATACTTAATCGTCGTTCTCTTCTGAATCGTCGTCTTCATCTTCAATTGCGAAGACATCAGGAACTTCATTTTTCTTTTGAAGTTCGCGATGACGCAACATTTTAGCGTCGTACTTGAGAGTCATAAACCGAAGAATATCATCATCGATTCTTAACTGACGCTCAACAGAAGCGATCGCTTCAGCAGGTGCATCGAAGTACATGTTCACATAATAGCCACTGCCTTTTTTGTCAATGTTATATGCAAACTGACGTAAGCCCCACTCATCAACTTCATCAATTTCTCCACCGTTTTTTTCGATCAGCTTGGTAACTTTATCGACGGCTTCTTTGAACTTATCCTCTTCGAGAACAGGATTTATGATATAGGTAAACTCGTAATAGTTCTTGCTCATTTTATATATGTTTCTTTGGTTGCTTCCTAAGATGAAAGCAGTCGCCCTGGCACTTTGCCGAGCAACAGAGAGCCCAAAGATACACTTTTTTTGTAGTCTATTCCAACTTCTCGAGTATGATTATTCTGACCCAGTCAATAAATTGGAAAGTACTTCTCCATTATTCAATGTGTACACAGAAAAATCACTGTCTAATGAAATAATTGAGTCCAGATTCTTAGTTTCAGCAGCTACCAGTAAAGACGCATCTGCAAAATCAGCAGGTAAATCTGAGTATTTATTCATCCATTCCCTCACATTAACCAGTTGCCACTGTTCCAGATTAAATATTTCAATACCACCTTCCGAAACCCATGAAATAAAATCGAGTTGAGTTTCTTTGTTGAAGTCAAGCATATAAGAAGCTTCGGTTAAAACAGGCCAGGTCGAAATAAGTCTCCCCTGGAAATTCTTCATGAATTCCATCATCAGAACATGGTGCTGATCGCTTTTATCAAACAGGGCAATTATGGGTCCGGCATCAATCAGAGTGCTTATCACGGATCTTGTCTTTTATGCGGGATTTATAACTTGCAGACCGGTCTTTTTCACCACTTCCATGCTTTCCAAAATAACGGGAACCACTTTCAAAGGGCTGATTATATTTTTTCTCTTGTGCCATATATTCTACCAAGGCTTCTTTTATGATTTCTGAACGAGAGACCTTCTTTTGATTGGCAAGGTTCTCTAACTCTTTGTCGATATCTTCAGGTAATCTTACTGATCTCATACTCGTAATTGATTGTTTTACAAAATGTATTACATATTTAGTAAAACCACAAATACCTGAATTGAGTCAAAAAACTAGCTCAGATCCTATCAGGGAGCTACTGAAATGGCCGGAGTTGTGTATCCGCCAAAAGTATTCAGGATATCCATCAACCCACCAGTTGGCAATAGTGGTTCAACTCCGTAATACAGTGTTAGAATAGCGAGTATTGCAATGGTTCCCTTATAAAGCAGTGTTGGATTGAATAGTTCGATTGGCTGATGCTCTTCACGGAAGTATAAGTAAACCATTACCCGGAGGTAATAATATACACTAGCCGCACTGGCCAGTACTCCTACAATGGCTAAACCAACCATATCCGCACTGATTGCAGCTGCGAAGACATAATACTTACCAACGAAACCAACTAAAGGTGGAATTCCAGCTAATGAGAAAAGAAATACAGAAAGTGATACCCCCATTAATGGATTTTTATAACCAAGACCTGCAAGATTTTGAACCTGAGTGAAATCAAGCCCTTTATTGCGCTCGTAGTATGCAATAACTCCGAAAGCCCCGACATTCATAAGGGTATAAGCGAACAGATAAAAGAGTACTGCACTAAATCCTTCAAATGTTCCAGCCGCCAAACCAACCAGTGCGTAACCGGCATGTGCTATACTTGAATAAGCTAGCATTCGCTTGACGTTGTCTTGAACGAGAGCAATGATGTTACCGAAAATCATCGTTACGATAGCAACGGCACTGAGCACCAACTGCCAGTTTAAACCCTCCATAATTGGGAAGGCTCTCGATAGTATCAGAATAAAAGCCACAAATGTACCAGCCTTGGAAGCTGTTGCCATGTAGGCTGTGAGTGTGGTTGGGGTTCCCTGATACACATCCGGTGTCCACATATGAAATGGAACCGCAGATATTTTGAATAAAAATCCTATCAAAAGAAGAGCTGCACCAGCTAAAAAGAGTAGATTTGTACTTGCAGCAGCTCCAATTTCAGGAATACTCGTTGTTCCTGTTGCTCCGTATAGTAGCGCCATTCCGTACAGCAAAAAACCTGTAGAAAATGCGCCTAACAAGAAATACTTAAGAGCTGACTCAGCACCTGCTTTTTCATTTTTAATCAACCCTGCCATCACGTATAAACAGATAGACATGGTTTCCAGACCAACGAAAAGTGTAATCAGGTCATTAGAACCGGCCAGGGCAAGCATACCCGTGGTAGCAAATAAAATGAGTGCGTAAATCTCACCATAATAGTGATCAATACCGCGCAGATAATCCTCCGAAATAAATACACAGAAAAGTGTACCGGTAAGAATAATTAAGTTGCCAAACGCCACAGGTCCGCCAAATACAAGCATTCCAGAGAATGCAGTATCGAGTGTAGTGCCCAGGGACTGAACTGTTAACAGCAATGCAGCTACTAATGATAGTACAGTAATCCAAAAGTTAAGTGGACTGTCTTTTTTGAGAGCTTCCACAACAATTACTACTAAACCAGCTACGGCTGTGATAACTCCGGGTAAAAAAGCTTGTATATCGCCTAAATAATCCATTCGGTAATTTTATAAAATGCTTTCTATTGCTTTGGCCAGGTCTACATCTTTTTGGGTGACCTTATCCCCTGCATCGTGTGTATTCAGGCTGATTTTAACCGTATTGTACACATTAAATAACTGTGGGTGGTGAACCTGTTTTTCAGCTTGCAATCCTACTTGAACTATAAATCCAAGGGCTTCGCTGAAATCGTTAAATTCAAATTCTTTTGAAATGGTGTCATCGCTAAACTCCCATCCATCTAAGGAATTCAAAGCTGCGCTTATGTCCTTTTCTGATAGTGGTTGTGCCATATTATTTGGATACCATTTGTGATTCAACTTGATCTACGTCATAGAATTTTGCGGTCCAGTCAGGTAGCTCTTCAAGCTTAGACTGTTCAATAACAGCCATGCTTTTTGCTTCAGAAGCCTCAATCAATTCGGTTACCTGAGTTTCAGAATACTTTGTGAAATCTACAGGGTGGACTCCAATCCAGAACATGAAAATTACTAATGGAACTAGTAACCCAATTTCACGGCCGTTTAAATCTACTAATTTTTCATTCTCTTCATTAGTCAATGGACCGAACATTACACGCTGGAACATCCATAGCATATAAACGGCGGCTAAAATCACGCCGGTTGCAGCGAGTATAGCAAACACTTTGTTATCGTAGAGTTCAGAGAAAAATGAACCGTTAAGAATCAAAAATTCACCTACAAATCCGTTTAGTCCCGGTAGTCCTATAGAAGCAAATGTTGCAATCATGAACATTACGGTGAAGATAGGCATCTTCTTAGCAATGCCACCAAAGTCTTTGATCATGCGGGTATGTCGGCGATCATAAATCATTCCAACAATAAGGAAGAGTGCTCCTGTTGAAAGTCCATGGTTGATCATTTGAATGATCGCACCCTGAACAGCTACCGTATTTAGCGCAAAAATTCCAAGCACTACAAAACCAAGGTGACTGACTGATGAATAAGCAACAAGCTTCTTCACGTCTTTCTGAACCATGGCTACCAAAGCACCATAAATAATACCGATTACTGCAAGTGTTGCCATCCATGGAGCAAACTCCATAAACGCATTTGGAAAAATTGGAAGACAAACACGGATCAACCCATAAGTACCCATCTTCAACATTATGGCAGCAAGAACTACAGAACCAGCAGTTGGCGCTTCGGTGTGAGCATAAGGCAACCAAGTATGGAATGGGAATAAAGGCACTTTGATACAAAAAGCTAATGCAAAAGCCAGGAATAAATAGGTTTGCTCAACAAGGCCGATGGTGTATATATCACTGGAAAGGAATCTCCAATCGGTTGTGAAAGTTGTTCCAGCTCCCATGGCTGCGCCGGCATCATATCCTAAATAAATCAACCCAACCAACATGATGAGTGAACCCACCAAGGTATAAATGAAAAACTTAATAGTGGCTTGAATACGTCCTGCTCCACCCCAAATTCCAATTAGGAAATACATGGGTATAAGTGAAAGCTCGAAGAAAACATAAAAGACCATTAGGTCAAGCGATGCAAATACTCCAAGCGAGGCTGTTTGTAGCAAGAGGAGCATGCTCAAATAACCGGCCATATGCTTCTTCACAGAATTCCATGAAGACATGATGACGATCGGCCCCATAAAAGTGGTAAGCATGAACAGTAGTAAGCTCAATCCGTCAAGGCCAACCAGATATTTAATATCCAGGGACTCCATCAGGCGGCCACCTTCTGTCAAAAATTGAGGGGTGCCAGATGCGGCAACATCAAAACCAAACATAAGTGGTAATGAGGCAACAAATGTAAGTGCAGTCACCAGCAATGCGATCCACTTTCGGGAAGTTTCACCCTTAATCAATAGGATCAGGGGAATGCCTAACAGTGGTAAATAAATAACGATGTTTAAGAGAGTTTCCATCAACTAATCAGTGACAATTACATTACCATTAAATAGAGAATTACAATAACGCCAATCACATAGGCCAGCGCATAACTGGATACAACACCAGTTTGTACATATCGGAATAAGCTACCAAACAACCGAACGGTTCCAGCTGTGGCATTTACAATACCGTCTACTACTTTCATGTCGAAGACAGCGAGTACTTTATCTGAAAATTTAACTATCGGGTTTATAATCAAGCCTTCGTAAACCTCATCGAGGTTGTATTTTTCTTTCCAGGTTTGGTATAGACCACCAAAGCGAACGGCAAGCTTTGCGTCAGATTCTTCCTGCTGGTTATCATTATACATTCGGAAAGCGACCATAGTCCCTGCAACTGCAATAACAATTGAGAAAACCATAATGCCCCATTTGATTGGCTTGCCGAGTATCAATTCGTAGTCGGCATTTATGTTATAAAGCCAGTCGTGTAGCAAGTTGACGTGTGCAGTTTCCCCGGTGAAAGTCTCAACAATGAAATTCGGCACGCCTAAAAAACCACCTACAGCTGCTAATCCTGCCAAAGTCCACAGAGGAATCGTCATAGTAGCAGGACTTTCATGTAAATATTTTTCTGCGCCTATTGCCTCTTTAAATCTTTGACCTAACTTAAATTCACCATGGAAAGTAGTCAGAGTAAGTCGGAACATGTAAAATGCTGTGAGGAACGCGGTAATCATCCCAACACCCCAAAGTGCCATATACATATAGCTTCCAAATTCTCCCGCACCAGCGTTAGCGGTCATCGCTAGGATTTCATCCTTAGAAAAGAATCCTGCTAATGGCGGTATACCTGCAATTGCTATCGTTGAAATCAAAAAGGTTTTGTAGGTGGAAGGCATATATTTTCTAAGCCCACCCATATTCCTCATGTCTTGAGGATCGAAATGAACATCCTTGCCTTCATGCTCCAATTCATGTTCAACATGATGCATAGCATGAATAACAGAACCGGAACCCAAGAATAAACAGGCTTTAAAAAATGCATGAGTAACTACATGAAACATCGCGGCTGTAAATGCACCGGAACCCAGTGCAAGGAACATATATCCCAGTTGAGATACAGTAGAATAAGCCAGAACACCCTTAATATCGTTTTGGGTGATGGCGATAGTTGCTGCAACAATTGCGGTCAAGGCTCCAATTACGGCGATAATCAGCATCACTTCCGGAGTCATTACAAACATCGGAGACATCCTGGAAATCAGATAAATACCCGAAGTTACCATAGTAGCGGCATGAATGAGTGCGGACACAGGAGTAGGACCCGCCATCGCATCAGGTAACCAAACAAATAATGGAATCTGTGCCGATTTACCGGTAGCACCAATGAACATCAGTAGGCCTATGGCAAAAATGTATTCACTTGAAAAAGCATCAAGATTGCCAAGGATGGCATCAAAGTTCAAACTCCCTACCGTCTGAAAAACCATAAACATGGCAATCAGAAAGGCAAAGTCACCAACGCGATTGTAGATAAAAGCTTTTTTGGCTGCGTCGGATTTAGCCATGTCGGTATACCAGAAACCGATCAAGAGGTAGGAACAAACCCCCACTCCTTCCCATCCAAGGAATAACAGTAATAGGTTATTACCCAGAACAAGATTCAACATCGCAAAGATGAAGAGATTCAGGTATGCAAAAAACTTCCAGTAGCCGTCGTCATCAGCCATGTATCCCATTGAATACAAGTGGATTAGAAAACCAACACCGGTTACAACCAGTGTCATCATGATAGAAAGCTGATCTAAGCGATAGGCAACATCTACACTGAAGCTACCTACATCCATCCATGTAAACAGTTTGAATACAACTGCTTCGGATTCAGCATTCATATTAAGGAAGAAATAAACCGCTATAGCAAACGGTACAAAAACAGCTAGATTGGCGATTAAGCCAATAAGTTGCTTCTTATTTCTATAGTTCTCTGCGAACAAGCCGATAAGTCCGTTGATCAGAAAACCAGCTAATGGAAGAGCAATAATGAGAGAAAACAGCGCCGTAGCGGATTCCATTTATTAAACTTTGTTTTGATTACGATAAAAAACAAAACCGCGACTCGCACGGCTCCGAAATGGTTGGCAAAGATACAAAAAACTATAGGAAGGTAAAGACTGTTTTCTGTGATTTTTACACTAAAAACTATAACCATCGGAAAGTCGGTTCCAGAAACCCAAATTAAAAGCATTGCTGGCAGATCACTCTTCGTCTGCCCTCATTTACAATCTTTAAACGCTGTTAGTTAAAAACTTCAGAAAATTCATTTTAAATATATATTGGGGCTCTTATTTTCAGCGCTCAAATTCCAATGACATACTCCAAAGAAACGGTCTCCAGAATTTACACATTTAAAATCTTGTGTTTTCCACGAACACTCTCTGCTCAAAGTAGTAGCAGACTGTGAATAATCTTGGCATTGCATATAATATAGTATCGCGTTTGTCCCAATTTATATTTCGGCTAATACACAGAATTTGTATGTTTGTAACCATTCGATTTTCAATAACCATATAAACCAGAATCTTGAAGTCTTTTTCTGCTCAAAGTCCGATTGTATCTTTCCTAACCCTGATGGGTTTTTGGTATATCATGAGTGGTTTTTTTGATATTACCCATACCATAATGGGTATTATCAGCGTGTCTATCGTCATGGCGATTAATTACCGGCTGAAGGCTTTTAATTTCTATGAGGATGAAAAGGACGTCATAAAAGACCTGCGATTCCTTTATCTGCCCTGGTATTTTATTTGGTTGTTTTGGCAGATAGTAGTTTCCGGAGTTCATGTAGCTAAGATCTTACTGAGCCCTTCACTTCCAATTGAAACATCATTGGTCAGGTTCAAAGTAAATTACCCTAATCCCCATGCTAAAATGATATTGGGAAATTCCATTACCCTTACCCCCGGTACACTTACAGTAGATATAAATGGTGATGAGTTTATTGTTCATTCAATTTCTCCTGTTTCATTTGAAGGAATTGCCAGTGATAAAATGCCAAAACAGGTTCTAAAATTGTTTACCACAGATCTTCACGACGTGGTATCAGATTTTGAAGTCATTCACAACAAGGAGAACTTATAATGAATGCCTTCTTCCTATATAGCGCCGTCATTTTAACTATTATTATCGCCGTACCGGCTTATCGGGTCATTAAAGGACCTACTGTATTTGACCGACTGGTGGGAACCAACGCTATTGCAACCAAGACCATCGTGCTTATTTGCCTGATTGGATATGTCTTTGACCGCATTGGTATGTTTATAGACATTACTCTCGCTTATGCAATTCTTGGGTTCATCGGTTCTCTGACTATCGCAAAGTACTTCTCATCCGAAAAAACTGATGTCCGATTTGATGATTGATTTTACTTCCATATTGACCATTATATTTGTGGTAGCTGGCATCTTTTTCCTATTAGTGGGAAGTGTTGGAATCATCCGACTGCCCGATTTTTACTCCCGCACCCACGCCACCAGTAAAAGCGATACGCTTGGTATGATCTTAATTATTGTTGGGCTGATTATCTTTGAAGGTTTGACGATCAACAGCGGGAAATTGATGCTTGTTTTGTTATTCATTCTATTGGCCAACCCGATTGGGGCTCATGCAATGGCCCGTGCAGCATATAACTCCGGACTTAAACCTATGTTTCCGGATAATAAAAATGATAAAACTGAAGGCTAGTTAATGTACTGGGAACTTGAACTCATATTATTCATCTTTTTGTTGATTACAGCATATATAGCGCTTGAAGCTAATGACCTTCTTATTTCGGTAGTTATGTTAACCATCTTCAGTTTTTTGATGGCCCTCTTATTTACCACTATGGGCGCTGTTGATGTAGGTTTTACTGAAGCTGTAGTTGGAGCCGGGGTCACCGGAATTTTGTTAATCGTAGCAATTTATCAAACCACATATAAAACAGAAGATTGAAATATCTTAAGCTACTTATCATTATTGCCTTTACCACCGTGCTGCTTTTTGCGGCAACGGACTTGCCATACCGTGGAGACGCTGACAACCAAATGAATCAGGAAGTTAGCATGACGGGCACAGAGGTTCCTGGTAATTATTACATACAGGAAGCCTACAATGATGCCCATACCCCAAATATTGTAACCGTTATTTTAGGTGACTATCGTAGCATTGATACCCTGGGTGAGCAAATTGTAATATTTACAGCCGGACTCATCACTTTTTTACTGCTAAGAAATCGTAAAGAAGGAGAAAGCGATGACGAATAAAGAACAAAGCCCTATTATTTTATTAGGCTCACGCTTTTTGAGTCCCTATATCATGCTGTTCGGTTTTTATGTGATATTTCACGGACACTACTCCCCGGGCGGTGGCTTTCAAGGTGGAACTTTGCTTGCAGTCTCTCTTTTGTTAGTACGAATTGCCAGCGGTACTGAAATTGCCAGCCTTCAATTTAAAGATTATCTGGCCACTCCCTACGCAGCCCTTGGAGTACTTATTTATTTTGGAACCGGGCTCGTGGCCATTTTTACCGGAGGCTATTTTCTTGATTATGAACAACTACCAATCCCTGGTCTGGAAGCAGCCGATTTACGTTACTGGGGAATATTAATCATCGAGTTGGGAATTGGACTTACAGTTATGACAGTACTTGTTCTTATTTATGACAACATGGTTAAAGGAGAAGATTATGCTTGAATTCTTTTTAGGGCATTATGCTTATTGGTTTACCATTATCCTGCTGGCACTGGGGCTTTACGGGATGCTTCTCAAAAAAAACCTCGTGAAGAAAACTATTGGACTTTCCATTTTCCAAGCCGGCGTTATTTTATTTTTTGTTTCCGTGGCAATGAAAGAAGGAGCTACGGTACCTGTTAAAGCATACAACCTACCTGTTAGTGAGGTATCAAACTATATGAATGCGCTTCCTCACACCTTAATGCTCACAGCTATTGTAGTTGGTGTAGCGACACTGGGTGTTGCTTTTGCCTTATTGATCAACATTTATAATCGATATGGCACCCTTAACGAAGAAGAACTTTTAGATAAGATTCAATGATCGGATCCGAAATACCGGCGTTAATACCCGTTACTTATATCCTTTTTGCGATTCTGATTCCCGTAGTTGGACTCTGGAAACGTGAACTCACCTGGCAACTGAGTCTGCTGGGTACTGGAATTGCGACCTTTCTTTCTGCTTGGGGATTCTGGCACCTGATCCAAACCGGCGAAACCATCCGTTACTTTTTTGGTGGATGGGCTCCTCCTATCGGTATTGAGTTCGTTTATGACGGATTGGCCGCATTTATCGTTTTAGTAATTAATGCTATTGCTTTCTTGGTGCTCATTCATTCCAAAGAAATTAGCAAGGTTGAATTCCCCGGAAAAAAAATGGCGTACTACACCGTTTCCATGCTGCTGATGCTCGGCTTCAACGGGATGGTGCTAACCGGCGATCTTTTCAACCTTTATGTATTCCTTGAAATATCTTCCCTGTCTAGTTATGCCTTGATTGCTATTGGAGAAAAACGAGCTCCATATTCAGCCTTCCGGTATTTGATCATTGGAACCGTCGGTGGTTCGCTGTATTTGTTGGGGGTAGGATTTTTATACACCGTTACAGGCACGCTCAACATCATAGACATGCATGCGATGTTGCCACAAGTGATCGGGCATTCTTCAGTCATAGCTGCCCTTGTCTTAATGGTAGTTGGTGTAGGGGTGAAAGCAGCACTATTTCCGCTACACGGTTGGTTACCTGATTCTTACACCTTCGCGTCATCCACTTCATCGGCTCTTATTGCCCCCATTGGAACCAAGGTCGCAGCCTATATTTTACTCCGGGTTGTTCTTTTCTTATTTGGCGTTGAACTGGTGGACGATCAGCTTCCGCTTACCACCATCCTTGGTGCTTTTGCGGGAATTGGGATTTTGTATGGATCCATCATGGCCATCGCCCAAAGCGAATTGAAGAAAATGCTGGCATACAGTTCCGTTTCACAAATTGGATATATCATAATGGGAATAAGTCTGGCAAACCCTTTTGGTTTTATAGGTGCCGTGCTGCACATTCTGAATCATGCCCTGATGAAAGCCCTGCTTTTCCTTGTCTCTGGTAGTATGAGGTTGAAAGAAGGTCATTCTCTGATTACAAAATTTGATAACAGTTATCGCAAGAAATACCCTTGGACTATGGCCGCTTTTACAACAGCCGCTATTTCCATGGTTGGGCTGCCTCCGCTTGCCGGTTTCTTCAGCAAGTGGTATCTCGCCCTTGGTACTATTGAAAACAGCAGCTGGATGCTTCTTGCAGTTATATTGATAAGCTCACTGCTTAATGCCGTGTATTTCTTCCGCATCATAGAAAAAATATATCTCAATAACCCTGAAGCTGAAGAGTCTTCTGAAGAAGAAACCATTCAAAACGACGAAGTGGGTTTCAGTATGATGTTCCCTATGGCTGTAATGGCTATCGGACTATTGCTGGTTGGTATTTTTAATGTCTATATCGTAAATGTAATTTTCACAATGTTTCCGGCAGGATTTTAAACAAGTAATTTACTCAACACATGGAGCTTACGTACATCCCTTTATTTGCTGTTCTTGTATCGCTTGCTGCGGTGCCGTTCATATTGCTGAGTTCAAAGAAGCCGAACTTACGTGAGTTTTGGACGATACTGGCTGGTGTGATTAAGTTTCTGTTGGTACTCACATTATTACCATCCGCATTGCAGGGGAATGTAATAGAGTTAGAGTTATTCGAGATTGCCCCTAACCTTCCATTGGTTCTTAAAGCAGATACTTTTGGAGTTTTCTTTGCCCTGATTGCATCCGGACTTTGGATCTTTACCTCGTTCTATTCTATTGGATATATGCGCGGTCATCACGAGAAAAAGCAGACCCGCTATTTTGCCAGTTTCGCAATTTGTTTGAGTTCCACCATTGGGATCGCTTTCTCCGGTAACCTGCTGACCTTCATCATTTTTTATGAGATGCTGACTCTGGCAACCTATCCTTTAGTTATCCATAGCGAGACTAAGAAAGGAATCGCTGCCGGACGAAAATATCTGACCTACACATTAACTGCCGGACTCCTTTTAATTGCTGCTGCTGGAATCACCTACTCTCTCACCGGAACCCTTGACTTCCAGGCCGGAGGTATCTTTGAAGGCGTTGAGCTTTCCCAAACCATGGCGGTTACTATTTTCATTTTGTTCCTTGGCGGCGTTGGGGTGAAAGCCGGCATCATGCCCTTACACAGTTGGTTACCTTCTGCAATGGCAGCACCAACTCCTGTTAGTGCATTATTGCATGCGGTAGCAGTTGTTAAATCCGGAGTGTTTGGTGTAATCCGTGTAGTTGGCTATATCTTTGGCCCAGAGGTGATGGCTGAATTTGGTCTTAATGAAATCTTAATGGTATTGGCCGGAATTACCGTAATTGTAGCATCCCTCCTCGCCTTCGCACAGGATAATTTGAAGCGCCGGCTTGCGTATTCAACGGTTGGTCATCTTTCTTATATCGTGTTAGGCGTAGCTCTTTTAACAGAAACAGGATTGATAGGAAGTATTATGCATATTTCCTTCCACGCTACCATGAAAATTACTCTGTTTTTCTGTGCCGGAGCTATTATGGTGAATCTTCATAAAAAAGACATCAGCGAACTGAATGGAATTGCCAAGGTTATGCCGTGGACCATGGCTGCCTTTACAATTGGTTCTATGGGATTGGCCGGAATTCCCCCTGTAAACGGATTTGTAAGTAAGTGGTATCTTGCCTCCGGAGCACTTGAGGGCGGCATGATGCTCCCTGTGATTATATTAGTCGTAAGTGGTTTGTTAAACGTGGGCTATTTTTTCCCCATTATACACCGAGCTTACTTCCGCAAAGGTGGTCCCGAACTTGAAGGACACACGGAAGCCTCGCCATTTATGGTAGTTCCGCTATTCAGCACAGCAGTTCTATCTATTTTATTTGGGCTGAATCCCGATTTATTCTTCAACTTTTTTGATATGGCTACCTCTGTAGCATCAAGCATTTTTAATCCTTTATAATTATGAAGAACTGGCACTGGACTATACTTGGTATTTTATTGATTGCGAGCCTGATTCTGGAATTTACTTATCTGGCCGACTACGATTCCCATTGGTGGAATAGCGTCCCTGCGTTTTATGCACTTTGGGGCGGTCTTGGTTGTGCAGCTCTCATTTTTGTTTCTAAGGGATTAGGCAAATTTTTCATCTTAAGCGAAGAAGACTACTATGATGCTTGAGCTTTTTTCTATTCCTGCTGTAATTTTGATATTGGGAGCTTTTGTGCTCCCTCTACTGCCGAAAAGTGTTCGCAGTTCGGCTTTTATCACCTTTGGGGTAATTGCATTGGCTATGGTTTGGACTATGCCCGAAGGCAATCTTATTCAGGTACCCTTTGCAAGCTACGAACTTGACCTTCTTGCTGTTGATGGACTCAGTCGTATCTTCGGAATTATCTTCGCACTCATCACCGTAATCGGTGGTATCTATGCTTTTCATATAAAAGATATCGGTCAGCAGAGCTCTGCACTGGCTTATGCCGGCGGGGCTTTAGGCGTTACCTTTGCGGGTGACTTCTTTACCCTATTTATTTTTTGGGAAATTATGGCAGCGACTTCTTCCTACTTAATCTGGGCAAGAGAAACTGAAGAGTCGGCTAAAGCAGGAATGCGTTATTTGCTTGTACATATTTTTGGCGGCGGTTTATTGTTTACAGGTATCCTTTTGCATCTAAGTAGTGGAGGCTCTCTTTATATAGATAGCATCGAACCGGCTTATACTGCAGCGAATATTTTCATGTTACTGGGTGTAGCTCTGAACACAGCTGTTCCTCCCCTGCATGCATGGCTTGCTGACGCTTATCCAAAAGCTACTATCACCGGTGCTGTTTTCATGTGTGCTCTTACTACAAAATCTGCCGTTTATGTTATGATACGCCTCTTCCCCGGTTGGGAAATCCTGATTTGGGTTGGAGTAATCATGGCTATTTATGGAACCATTTATGCACTGCTTGCCAATGATATTCGTGAAATTTTAGCATACAGTATCATTAGCCAGATTGGATACATGGTTACGGTTATTGGTATTGGAACTGAACTTGCGTTAAATGGAGCAACCGCTCATGCTTTCAACCATATTATTTATAAGTCCTTGCTATTTATGGCTGCAGGCTCAGTTATTTATGCAACTGGCACAAGCAAATTAAGTGAGCTCGGTGGATTAGCCCGAAAAATGCCACTGGTATTAGGTTTATATATGGTGGGTGCCCTGTCTATTTCAGGAATGCCCTTTTTAAATGGTTTCATTAGTAAAACTATGATCTCCGGAGCTCTTGGTGATGCTCACCTGGAATGGCCCATTTTACTGCTTCTTTTAGCAACCGTTGGTACTTTCCTTCACACGGGACTTAAACTTCCCTACTTCACTTGGTTCAAAGAGTCCAAACAAGAGCTTCAACTTTCGGATATTCCAATGAATATGAAAGTGGCCATGGGAATTGGTGCTTTTTTCTGCATCCTATTTGGAGTAGCGCCGAATCTGCTATATAGCCAACTTCCATTCCCAACCGACTTCCAGCCATTTTCTGTGTACAATTTTGTTGAAATGACTCAAGTTCTGGTTTTAGCTTTTGCAGGTTTCTGGTTTCTTAAAAACCATCTTAACGTTTCTTCAACCATTTCGCTTGACACGGATTGGTTTTACCGACGTCCTGCCGCTATTGTTAATACCGTTTTTGTCCAGTTTCCGAACAACCTGTTTGGTATTGCAGAAACGGTTTCTTTAAATCTTGCAAACAGGCTCTCAGCGCTTTTAAAAAACCCAATGAAGATCATACTCCCTTCTTTCGTGATGGGCGGGCGTGAGATTAAATCTGATGGTTTTACCGCCACAATGGGCGCTGCCTTATCATTCATATTATTCGGATTTATCGTTGCCGCCCTGTTTGTATTGTTATAATTACTTTGTCTTCACTTAGTAATGCCTTTTCTTTATATCTTCGGAACACAATAAACAATCGCATAAAACTAAGTGGTTAATCTTTTGAAGGAAGTATCCGCACCAACATTCCTGCTTTTAGTACTTTTTTGTGCTACTCTAATCACTACTAACACATCAGCACAAAATCAGGCTGTTAAGGATTCAACTGAATACGCCTTTTTACCAGCTATAGCTTACGACAGTGACTTGGGGTTAATACTTGGAGGAATTGGTAGCAGGTACCGCTATCAGGATGGAATGAAACCTTTCTATTCTTACATCAACACCTCATTAATTGTAACTACAAAAGGATTGCTATCTTTTTTTGTGGCCTATGACAAGCCCTATTTTCTTAATACCGAAAACCGACTCCAATCTGAGACTTTTATTTCTCGGTTTACAGGGAATCAGTTTTATGGTATTGGGAATTACAGTGAGCTTCCTGAAGCTTTAGTTGACAGCGCTGAGTATTACTTTTTCAATTCCTTCTCAGCAGGTGCAAAATTCACCTTGAGAAAGCCTCTATTCCGCAATATAAATGACTCACAACTTGATGTATTTGGGGTGGCAGGCTTCGAATATCAGACTCCGTGGGGCAATGACTCAACCCAGCTGATTATTGCTGATCAACCGGATGGGATTGATGGAGCATACACCACAAACATTGGAGGAGGATTAGTTTGGGAAGCACGTAATAACGAATTCAATCCAACCAAAGGTGTGTATGCAAAAGCTGGTTTTCAGGTTGCTAGTACATTCTTAGGCAGTTCGTCCAGCTATTTTATGCTTGAAACGGATACGCGTTCATACACTTCTTTCACTATTCTTAAAGAAATCACCTTCGCAAATCGTCTGCTTTTCAGAAATACTACTGGAGACCTTCCTTTTTGGAAACTTCCTGATTTAGGAGGAGCTGATCTTTTAAGAGGTTATCCAGAATATCGTTTTCGGGATGATAATGCCATCCTCCTTAACTCCGAACTAAGGACCTGGTTATTTGAGTTTCCATCTGTTGATGTCAGGCTTGGAGGAAGCCTCTTCACAGATATCGGACGAACATTCCCAAATGGAGAATCCATAGAGAATATTTATAATGATCTGAAGTACACATTTGGCTTTGGAGCGACTGCCTCCTTCTTCACTAACGACTTCATCATGCGGGGAGATGTCGGCTTCTCTAAGGAAGGATATGGGATTTACTTTACCGCTGGTTATTTATTCTGAGTCCAACTCAAAAACTTCACGGAAATAGAAAAACCTTCCTGAGAGAGAAAGGCTTTATTCTAAAAACAATAAGCTGACTTACTTTTACCAGCGAAGTAAGTTAATCTTGCTAACATCAACTGTAAGATTATTACGGAAAATTGCGATGATAATAGCCAATCCAACTACCGCTTCAGCTGCTGCTACCGCTAAAGCAAAAAACACTAAAATCTGCCCGTCAATATTGCCGTGGTAACTCGCAAAAGACACCAGAGAGAGGTTCACGGCATTCAACATCAATTCCACACACATAAAAATCACAATGGCATTGCGGCGTATTAATACACCAACAAGACCAATGGTAAACATGATTGCACTAATTCCTAAAAACCAATCGATTCCTATCATAACTAAATCTCGTCTGTTCTTTTAATTTTATGCTGCGCAATCATTAAAGCACCCACAACTGCCGCTGTTAGCAATATTGCCGTTATCTCGAACGGAAGAAGGTATTTGGTAAAGAGCACGTCTCCTACTGCTTCAACGGTACCAACCGTTGCCATCTCTTCAGATATTGCAGGAAGCATATCGGTTACGCCAGCTAGGCTGTAAAAAATCTGCCCAACTACACCAATAGCCAACAGAACTGCCAGAATATATTTTACTCTGAATTTATCGAAAAGCTTCTCTTCATCCTCTACATTCAGTAACATGATTACGAAGAGGAATAAAACCATGATGGCTCCGGCGTATACCAGAATTTGAATTACGGCAAGAAACTGAGCATTCAGAACGAGAAAAATTCCCGCCAGTGATACCATATTCAAAACAAGGAAGAGAGCACTGTTAACTACATTTTTGTTGATGACCATAGCTAAGGCTGAACCTATTGCTAACGCTGCCAGCATAAAGAATAAATAAACGATCATAAATAATCTGTTTTGTGAGCGCCAAAGGTAGCCATATTTGCTTCCGGCTTCAAGAACTGGGCCCGCAATTTTTGTTAATTATTAATTTTTTTTCAATCAATCTTAAGCCAAAAAGTAAAAAAGACCAATTCCACCAACCATCCAGCAGTAATAAGCAAAATAATGGAATCCTTTTTTCTTAAGAATCAGGATCAGGTACTTAAGTGCAAAATATCCGGAGATAAATGAGGTCAGAAATCCTACGGTTAGGCTCATCAGTTGAGCATCGCTTACCCCCACTTCCAACATCTCTTTAAATTGAAGTAACATGGCTCCAGCAATTACCGGAATAACCATCAGAAAAGAAAAATTAGCGGCATCCTCTCGTTTCACTCCTAAATATAAAGAAGCTGAGATAGTAGATCCGGCCCGACTCACTCCCGGAATCATTGCGAAGGCCTGCGCTAAGCCAATCACAAAGCTCTTGGGAAGGTTGATTTCTTTCGTTGTATCACCTACAAATCGGGTAAGGAACAGAATGAAACCCGTAACTATCAGCATAATGGATACCAGCAGCGGATCCATAAAAATATCTTCAATGTAATCTTTGAGTGTAAAGCCAATGGCCATAGCCGGTATCATACTCACTAAAATGAACCCAATTGTTTTAACTTGTGGGTCATCTTTCTTCTGAGACGGGGATTTTAAGAATCCAATGCCCGACATTAATAAATCACCTAAAAGTTTGCGATAGTAAATGAGTATCGCGCACAAACTTCCAAAGTGAACCACTACTTCGTAGGTTATGCCGGCCTCAAGATCGCCGCCTAAAATATATTTACCTAAAACAAGGTGTCCAGAGCTGCTGATAGGTAGAAATTCAGTGATCCCCTGAATAAGTCCTAATAAAAAAGATTGTAAAACGTCCATTTATTATATTTGTTCACTTTTTGAAGGCGAGAAAATAATCATATCATCAGCTAATACTAAAAAAAGAATTTAGAAAATGAGTGAATACGCAGTAGACATGGAAGCGCTGGGTGAAAAAATTCAGAAAACCAGTGCTTTTATCGAAGACATCAGGATTGAATTAGATAAAGTAATTATCGGTCAGCGTTATATGATTGACCGGCTTTTGGTGGGATTACTCACTAACGGGCACGTTTTACTTGAAGGGGTTCCCGGTTTGGCTAAGACGCTAACGGTCTCAAGTTTGGCCACCGTATTAGATACAGCTTTTCAGCGTATACAGTTTACGCCTGACTTACTCCCTGCCGATCTGATTGGTACGCTCATCTATAACCAAAAAGAAGCGGAATTCTTAGTTAAGAAAGGACCCATTTTCGCAAACATCATTCTCGCAGATGAGATTAACCGTTCTCCCGCTAAGGTGCAAAGTGCTTTACTTGAGGCCATGCAGGAAAAGCAGGTTACCATCGGGGAAAACACATTCAAGCTGGAAGAACCTTTCCTGGTACTGGCTACTCAAAACCCGGTTGAGCAAGAAGGAACGTATCCACTCCCTGAAGCACAGGTTGATCGTTTTATGCTGAAATTAAAGATTGGCTATCCTACCGAAAAGGAAGAGATGCAGATTATGCGTATGCAGGCCAAAACCGGCGAAAAAGTACAGCTTAAAAAAGTGGTTACCGTTGACAAAATTATGGATGCTCGTGCTACCATCAATGATATATATATGGATGAGAAAGTAGAGCAATATATCGTTGATCTGGTTTTTGCCACCCGTAAGCCCAAGAATTACAACCTCGATGATCTGGAGGACTTAATTAGCTTTGGAGCCTCTCCACGAGCTACTATCAACCTCAATCTTGCTTCCCGGGCGCAAGCCTTTATGGAGCACCGTGCATACGTTACACCGGAAGATGTGCGGACTATAGCGATGGATGTATTACGTCACCGTATTATTCCAACCTTTGAAGCGGAAGCGGAAGACATTACCCCGGAAGATATCGTAACGAAGATTATGAATAACGTTCAGGTTCCGTAGGAATATTGAACACTCAATATTGATTTCAGAACATTGAATTTTTAGAGGCGCTTTCGAGCGCCTTTTTTTATTGCGACTGGTAAATCAAAAATCGGTCATTCGATCTATCGGTTAATCGTAAATCAAGCTCTTCGTTATGAACTGGACATTGGGAACCGGAATTTGGTATCAGATTTGTTAAACAATAAAAAAGCCTCGCTCAAATTAATGAACGAGGCTTTAAATTTATCTAAGCTTAGTTAGAGAATTACTCTTCTTCGTCTGAAGATTCGTCTTCCTCTTTTTTCTCAGCTTTAGTGTCTTCAGCTGCCTTTTTCTTGGCTTTAGCTGCGTCTGCTTTTTCCTGAGCTTCAGCTTTTTCTTTCTCTTCCATGTCCGCTTTCAAAGCAGCAAGTCCTGACATTTCACCAAGCGTAGGAGCTCCGGTTTCCATGTTTGAGGTATCTACTTTCTTCTTCGCTTTCTTGGCTTTGTCCTTGTCAGAGTCAAGCTGACTAATTTCGATGTTTTTGCTGTTCTCATCGAAATTCAGAACAAATGCATCTTCTACCTTGTCGCCTTCTTTGTATTCGGCTTCAGTAGATTTGCTGTAGTTCAAGAAGGCTTCAGCGCCTAATGGAAGCTTAACAAATACGCCTTTGTCGGTTGTTTTAACAACTTCCCCTTCAACAGTATTTCCGGGAGCGTACTCTTCAGCATATTTTTTCCAAGGATTGTCTTCCACTTGTTTGTGGCCAAGGGTGATTCGACGGTTGTCGAAGTCAACACCAAGGATAACAACCTCGATTTCCTGATCTTTGTCAACCACTTCATTTGGATGGTCAACTTTCTCAGTCCAGCTAAGGTCAGAAACGTGAATCAAGCCGTCAATACCTGGCTCGAGCTCAACGAATACGCCAAAGTTGGTAAGGTTGCGAACAATACCTGTGTGCTTGGAACCAACCGGGAAGCGGTCCAGGATATCTGCCCATGGATCGTCCTCAAGTTGCTTAACACCAAGAGAGATTTTCTTCTCTTCTTCGTTGATGTTCAGCACTATACATTCTACAATATCATCCTTCTCAACTAATTGAGATGGGTGCTTAATGTGTTGTGTCCATGACATTTCAGAAATGTGAATAAGACCTTCAACACCTTTTTCAAGTTCAATAAATGCACCGTAATCAGCGATAGAAACAACGCGCCCCTGAACTTTATTTCCTTCAGGATATTTCTCGTTGATGCCATCCCATGGATGCGGCTGTAATTGCTTAAGACCAAGAGAAACTCGTTTGCTCTTCTCGTCAAAGTCGATAACAGCAACGTTCATGCGCTGGTCGAGGGATACAATCTCGTGCGGATCGTCAACACGTCCCCAAGATAGATCGGTAATGTGAAGAAGTCCGTCAACACCACCAAGATCGATGAATACACCGAAGTCTGTAATGTTTTTAACAGCACCTTCAAGAACCTGACCGGCTTCAATAGTTTCAAGAATTTCTTCTCTCTGCTCTTCAAGATCAGACTCAATAAGAACACGGTGAGAAACAACTACGTTTTCTGCAGCCATGTTAAGTTTCACAACCTGGAATTCCATGGTTTTGCCTACATAGGCATCAAAGTCACGAACAGGTCGTACATCAATTTGCGATCCAGGTAGGAAAGCATCAATTCCTAATACATCTACAACCATACCACCTTTGATACGTCGCTTGATGTAACCTTCAATAACAACGCCGTCGTCATGAGAAGCTTCGATAGTCTCCCAAGCTTTCAGGATATCTGCTTTACGGCGGGATAGAATTAGCTGGCCTTCTTTATCTTCAACACGATCAAGGAATACTTCCACTTCATCGCCGGGCTGCATCGCTTCGAGAGCCTCATTTGAGAATTCATTAACCTGAATAATACCTTCAGATTTGAAGCCAATATCAACAACCACGTACTTCTCATCAACTGAGACTACACGGCCGTGTACAATTTCTTTTTCTTCAATTTCATTGAGGGTATCTTCGTACATACCCACCATTTCATTGTATTCGTCATCAGAATATTCATCTGATGGGCGCTGGAGGTCTTCAAGTTTGTATACCTCGCCTTCTACGTCGCCAGAATACACATGAGTCAATGTTTCTTTTCTCTCTTCTGCGGCTGTTTCTTTAGCTTCAGCTGCTGCTTGCTCTTCTGAACTTTCTTCAGCTGTTGTTTCTTCTTCCGCTTCAGCTACCGTGGTTTCTTCAACCGTATCTTCGGTAGCTTCCTGTTCCGTTTGTTCTTGTTTTACTTCTTCAGTCATTATGTTTGGTTATAGATTTACCTCACAATTGACTTTCAATTGTGGGATAAGTTATGATTAATTATTTAGTCTGATTGATCAATTCCTTGATCTTATTACTGATGAAAGTGACCTGCTCTTCGAACGTCATTTCAGAAGTATCTACTAAAATGGCATCGTCAGCTTTTTTAAGAGGATCAGAACTTCGGTTAGAATCTTTCTCATCTCTTGCGGCAATGTTTTGCTTCACTTCTTCAAGTGTAACTTTCTTGCCACTCGCTTTCACTTCTTCAAATCTTCGTTTGGCCCGCGTTTCTAAATCTGCAACCATATAAAATTTTAAGGCTGCATCAGGAAAAACCGCTGTACCCAAATCCCTTCCGTCGGCAATATATATGTCGTGTTTTACTGCTTCATGCATTAAACCGTTGACAAATGCGCGCACATCTGGGTTTGAGGCTACCTCACTTACATTCTCAGAAACCTCCATACTTCGTATTTGGTCGCTAACATCTTGACCATTTAAAAAGGAATGAAATGTTTTCTGTTTGAAGTAAAAGGAAATCTCACTTTCTTTCAGCATGTCAATGAACTGTGGTAATTCTTTATTAGAGTTCAAATAAACAAGGGTAGCTACACGATACAACGCTCCAGAGTCCAGAAATTGAATCTGAAGATTTGCCGCTACGGCTTTTGCTGTTGAACTTTTGCCCGATCCTGCGGGTCCATCTATTACCACTATCATATCAGATCAGCTAAATTAAACTTATCTTGTTAATTATTCAATCATTTCTTGTTTAATATTTCCATAACTCTTAATTTTGGTTTCTCGAAAAGAATCGAGGAAAAATCAATTTAAAAGCATATTTCGCAATGCCAATTACTAAACAAGCCGTTAAACGTGTTCGTCAGGCTGAGAAAAGAAGAGATCATAACCGTAACCGACGCTCAAAAATGAGATCGCTTATCAAAAAGGTTTTTGACCTTAATGACAAAGAGCAAGCTGAAAAAGCGCTCAAAGAAGCTGTTTCTTACCTCGACCGAATGAGCGTTAAAGGAATTATTCACAAGAATAATGCCGCTCGTAAAAAAGCTCAGTTAACTAAACACGTTAACAACCTTTAAATACACGTTGGATGACCAACCCTGAATCGAAAGCACTGCTCGTCATTTTAGATGGATTCGGGTTGGCAAAAGATCCAACCGTCAGCGCTGTGGACCAGGCTGACAAACCTTTCATTGATTCACTTTTTGAATCATGTCCCCACTCCAAACTTTCTGCAAGCGGAGAAAATGTAGGTCTCCCAGACGGTCAGTTTGGCAATTCTGAAGTGGGACATCTTAATATTGGTGCCGGACGAATTGTTTGGCAAGAACTCTCCAGAATTAATAAGGCTATCAAAGACGGTTCTTTTTTTGAGAATGAAGAACTTCTAAAAGCTATTAATAAAGCCAAGCCCAAAAATAAGATACATCTTATGGGGCTTTTCTCGGATGGAGGCGTTCACAGCCACAATGAGCATCTGTTTGCTCTTCTCGAACTGTGCAAAAAACACGGTATCGACAATGTGAATGTGCATGCTTTCACGGATGGAAGAGATACTAATCCCGACGGAGGCATTAATTATGCCAAAGAATTTAAATCAAAAGCCGAAGAGATAGGCGTTGGCAAATTGGCTTCTATTGTTGGGCGTTATTACGCTATGGATCGTGATAACCGCTGGGAGCGCATTAAACTTGCTTACGATCTCTTAGTTCATGGTGAAGGTGAAAAATTCGATTCCGCTGAAGAAGCCTTTAAAGCCTCTTATGAAGCGGAAGTCACCGATGAATTTATCAAACCAATACTATTAGATAGCTCTCCCAACTCGCGAATTGAAAAAGGAGATGTTGTCATCTATTACAATATTCGTGGAGACCGTGCCCGGCAGATTTCAAGGACTCTCAACGAAAATAATTTTAGAGAGTTTGATGTAGATGACCTGGATCTCCATTACACCACATTCACTTCTTATGATGAGACTTTTGGGTTTGCTCATGTAGCCTACCCTCCTCAGGAACTCACAAATACTATTGGTGAGTGGGTAAGCGGAAAAGGTTTAAAGCAATTTCGAATAGCTGAGACCGAGAAATACCCGCACGTCACCTACTTCTTTAATGGCGGAGTGGAAACACCCAACGAGGGCGAAGACCGAACTGTGATTCCAAGTCCAAAAGTGGCTACTTACGACCTTCAGCCTGAAATGAATGCTGAGCAAGTGGCTGATGCACTTTGCGAAAATTTAGCTAAGAATGAGTATCAACTTGCGGTGCTTAATTTCGCAAATCCGGATATGGTTGGGCACACAGGTGACATGAAAGCGGCAATCAAAGCCGTTGAAACTATTGATGCACAACTTAAGAGAGTAATTGAAACAGCAAATAAGCACGGGTATCGCTCTCTGATTATTGCCGATCACGGTAATGCAGACTGCATGATTAAGGAAGATGGCAGCCCTCACACTGCTCATACAACTGCTTTAGTACCGGCCATAGTGGTTAATCACCCCGATGATATCACCTTACACGATGGTATTCTGGCTGACGTATCTCCTACGCTCCTAAAGCTTATGGGTGTTGAGCAGCCGAAAGAAATGACCGGCAAACCATTATTTTAACCAATCACTTCGCATTTAGTTTGCATTTACTTTTCCTCGCTACTACCTTCGAGTAGTAATGAACTAAAGCAGTGTTTCAGACGTTTTTTTATCTGAAATTAACAGACTTATTTTAGCACAAAGATTATAGGAACTCGTCTAATGGAGGGAAATTTTTCAAGCAAAGTTCGGGATGTCATCCAATTCAGCCGTGAAGAAGCTTTACGGTTAGGACATGATTATATCGGAACGGAGCATTTAATTTTAGGTATCGTTCGTTTAGGTGATGGAGTTGCAGTTCGGATTCTCAAGAATTTGGATTGTGATCTTTTCAAACTTAAAAAAACAATCGAAGACACCGTGAGAGGTACAGGTGGATCGGTTCAGGTTGGAAATATTCCGTTAACCAAACAGGCCGAAAAAGTACTTCGTATCACGTATTTAGAAGCCAAATTATATAAAAGCGATACAATTGGTACTGAGCACCTTTTATTATCCCTGTTGAGAGATGATGAAAATATTGCTGCACAAATACTGCAACAGTTCAGCATTTCTTATGATGCAGTTCGGGAAGAACTGGATCTTATCATATCAGGAAAATCTCGTGAAGACCATGGCGATTCTTCGTCTATGACAGCGAGTGCATCCGCATCAAAAGGATCCGGTTCTGGATCAGGAAGCTCACGCGAGAAGAAAATGGAAAAATCTAAAACACCTGTACTCGATAACTTTGGCCGTGACTTGACCGAAATGGCTGAAGAAGGTCGCCTCGACCCAATTATTGGGCGTGAAAAAGAAATTGAGCGAGTGGCTCAGGTATTAAGCCGCCGTAAGAAAAATAACCCGGTTCTTATTGGAGAACCCGGTGTTGGTAAAACTGCGATTGCAGAAGGACTTGCAACACGAATAATTGAACGTAAAGTATCTCGTGTACTTTATGACAAGCGCGTAATTGCTTTAGATCTGGCTGCTTTGGTAGCTGGGACGAAGTATCGCGGTCAGTTTGAAGAGCGTATGAAAGCGGTAATGACCGAGCTCGAAAAAACCGACGATGTCATTCTATTTATTGATGAGCTACATACTATTGTTGGAGCTGGAGGAGCCAGTGGTTCTTTAGATGCTTCCAATATGCTGAAACCTGCTCTTGCCCGCGGTGATGTACAGGCAATTGGTGCTACAACTCTGAATGAGTATCGTCAGTTTATTGAAAAAGATGGTGCGCTGGAACGACGTTTCCAGAAGATTATGGTTGATCCGACCACCCCTGAAGAAACCAACGAGATTTTAAATCAAATCAAACCGAAATACGAAAAACATCACAGCGTTCGCTATACCGAAGATGCGATTGAAGCTTGTGTGAAACTCACCGACCGATATGTAACCGATCATTTCCTTCCCGATAAAGCGATTGATGCTTTAGATGAAGCAGGAGCTCGCGTTCACTTATCGAACATCACGGTTCCTCAGAATATTATCGACCTCGAAGAAGAAATCGAGACTACAAGTGTTGAGAAAAACTCAATGGTTAAGAAGCAACGTTTTGAAGAAGCTGCCCGCCTGCGAGATAAAGAAAAACGTCTGATTGAAGAATTGGAAGTAGCTCAACAGCAGTGGGAAAAAGAATCAGAAGACATTGTGTATGATGTTGAAGAAGAAGATGTAGCTTCTGTAATAGCCATGATGAGTGGCGTTCCTGTTAACAAGATTAGCCAGAACGAAGGCCAGAAACTTCTGAAAATGAAGGAAGAGCTTTCCGGACAGGTAATTGGTCAGGACGAAGCAATCATCAAATTAACCAAAGCCATTCAGCGCACACGTGCTGGACTTAAAGACCCAACCCGTCCTATTGGTTCCTTTATTTTCTTAGGACCAACCGGTGTTGGTAAAACAGAAATGGCGAAGGTTCTTTCCAAGTATCTATTTGATAAAGAAGACACGCTCATCCGCATCGACATGAGTGAGTATATGGAGAAATTCTCTGTATCCAGACTCGTAGGAGCTCCTCCGGGATATGTTGGATATGAAGAAGGTGGTGTACTTACTGAAAAAGTTCGTCGTAAGCCTTACAGTGTCATTCTTCTGGATGAAATTGAAAAAGCCCACCCTGATGTGTTTAACATTTTACTTCAGGTGTTGGATGATGGAATCCTGACTGACAGCCTCGGCCGTCGAGTTGATTTCCGTAATACTATTATCATCATGACTTCTAATATTGGAGCACGTGATATCCGAAATATGGGTAAAGGCATCGGTTTTGATGTTGATGACTCTGCTTTCGACTATGCGAAGATGAAATCAACCATTCAGGATGCACTTAAGAAAGTGTTTAATCCTGAATTCCTGAATCGTATTGATGATGTAATCACCTTCCGTCCACTCGAAAAAGCTGATATCTATCAGATTATCGACTTGATGAATGAAGATCTCTTCAAACGAATTAAGGAGCTTGGTTTTGAAATTGAAGTAACAAAAGCAGCTAAGGAATTCATTACAGATAAAGGCTTCGATCAGAAGTATGGAGCGCGACCACTTAAGCGAGCAATCCAGAAATATATCGAAGATCCATTAGCTGAAGAACTCCTCGAGAACAGACACAACGAAGGATCACTCATCAAGATTAAGATGAATAAATCCAGAGATGGATTAGACTTTGATTGGGATGAAGCTGAACCTTCACAGAAAGACGAAGACACCAAATCTAAAGAAGAGGATACTTCAGAAAAGCCCAAAGAAGCTTAGACTGAATTTTCTTTAAGAACATTGAAAGACCTGCCCAATCACTTGTGCAGGTCTTTTTTTTGGACAATTCTTTCTTTAAAGAAATTTAAATCAAAAGCTCACATTTAAGTTCAGCGCTTTATTCAATCCACTTAGCGTATACTGGTTTGCTCTCGTTCTCTGTAACTCGATGGACAGCAATTCTGATTTTCCTAATGATCCGCTATAATCTTGTCTCTCAATGGATCGCGCTTCAATATTAATAGTATGAAGCTCAACATCGGTAAGCACAGAGGCTGTTTCATCGGCAGTTAAGGCCACAATTACATTGTCTTCAGGTACAAATTCTGCAAAATGTAAGTCAGACCGGAAGCTTGTACTTCCCTCCCTTTCACCGCTTAACAACGAATAAACCCCAACTCTGCTGGAAGAGCGGATGGTTATATATTCTCCTTCACCTGAAAATCTAACATCTGCAATATTTTGGTTGAATGTAAATGTACCAAGCTCATTCCCAAAGCGATCTGTTATATTTACCTGATCATCTGATCCGGATTGAGATGAAACCACAGCAATAAACTGGCCATCTTTTGATACCTTCACCAAACTTATAGTCCGATCACCACTGTAGAAAATATTGGTGGTCGTCCAATTTCTGTTTACTACCTGAGCACTGGAGCCTTCTTTTCCACCACGGACGATCTTCGGATTGAATAAAACAGTCGTCTTAAATGCTGGATCAGCGGCTAATTCGGAAATTGATTCTCCCTCGGTACTCTGAGAACTGTTTGAAATCGATTGCTGTACTTTTCCTGAATTGTCATAAAAAAGAAAATTAGCAATGTTTTCCCGGACCACATATCCGCCATTCGGTTTTATATATACTTTTACGGAATTATCCCCGCTCTGCAAATTGTAAGAACCTGTTAGAAGCGGCGTTCCACTTCCTTCATACAAAGAAACACCCGATGCATTTAAGCTTCCCGAAAGCGATGTCAAAATATTAATATCGTTTGAGACTCCGCTTGCAAAACTCAGAGAACTACCATTTATAGCCACTTGATGCCCGGCCACAATAAATTGACTCGGGCTATTACCTCTGGTAGCAGATGACTCTGAAACTCTTAATTGAGAATAAACTGATGTACTAATAAGTGTAAATACGGTAAGAAAAATCGAATATTTCATGTAGTTCTTTTGATTAAATGCACTGCAAAGAACGTGATTTTTCAAGAATATTTCTTCTTTTTCAAAGGCTTTTTATCAAAATTCATATCTTAACTGAAAATCGGAATAAATAAACGTTTATATGGGCTATCATCTAATTACAGGCGGGTGCGGATTCGTCGGCAGAAATTTTGTAAAACGACTTCATAAAACAACCAACGATACCATCTTTTTTATTGATGACTTATCGGTCGGAACTCATCCTTCTGAATGGCTTCCGGATGGAACACCGGCTCGGAAAGAAAATGGACTGGAATATTTTGGAGAAGACGAACGCATGGTCTTTCTCAAACAAGATGCCCGCTATTTTATCCGAGCAATGCTGGATGATAAAGACTACATCAACAAGACCTACGGACTTGAAGTTGATAGCTTTAAAGATGTATTCCACTTTGCCGCTATTGTTGGAGGCCGTGCCAAAATTGATGGCGACCCAATGTTAGTTGCTCTTGATTTATCTATTGATGCAGAGTTCTTTCTTTGGGTGTGCCGCCAAAAACCTGAGCGTGTACTCTACCCAAGCTCAAGCGCTGCTTACCCTGTTGACCTTCAAACAGAGTCTGATGCCATTGCCTTAAGTGAGAGCGACATCGACTTCAAAAATATGGGTCAGCCAGACATGACCTACGGCTGGTCTAAGCTTACCGGTGAGTATCTCGCGCATATTGCAGCTAAATACTATGATGTTTCTGTGACTTGTATCCGTCCGTTTTCAGGATATGGGGAAGACCAGGATCTTTCATACCCTATTCCAGCTATCGCCCGGCGTGCAGCACTAAAAGAGAATCCTTTTGAAGTTTGGGGAACCGGAAAACAAGGACGGGATTTTGTCCATATTGAAGATGTGATGGACTGTACTCTTTACGCCATGGATAACATTTCTGATGGAAAAGCTATTAACATTGGCAGTGGCAAGCTAACCACTTTTCTTGAAATCATAGAAATTTTCACTTCTTTCGCCGGCTACAACCCGGATATTAAAAAGTTACTGGATAAGCCAGTTGGTGTTCACTCACGATATGCCGATATGAGCTACGTGAATAATGACTTGGGATGGAAGCCTAAACTTTCTATCGAAGATGGCATGCGCCGTGTTTATGACGCTGCTGTAGAAAAATACGCTTAGGCTGATGGCAACTATTGTATGCTTTGGACCCGGACCGAAATTTAAAGGAGGTATTTCCAACTATAATACCTCTTTAGCTAAAACTTTGGATAAAAATCCGGATAATGAAGTTCATATTGTTTCATGGACCAATCAGTATCCGTCTATTATTCCCCGGGAATTTGTCGATAAATCCAGTAAGTCTGACTTTCTGGAAGGCACTCGGATTAAGGTGAAGTACATCACAAACTATAACAACCCTCTGAGTTGGAAAGAAACCGCGAAGTACATCAAATCCTTAAACCCTGATAAGGTCATTTTTCAATGGGCTATTTCTATACAGGGAATTCCCATGGGTTCAATCTCAAAATGGCTGAAAAAGCATAGCACAGCAGAGGTTATTTTTGATCTGCATTTTGTTGTTCAAAAAGAAGGCAGCACTATTGATGAGCGACTCACAAAAATGGGTATTAAACACGCCGATACCTACATCACCCACGCATATAAAACGGTGGATGAGCTAAAAGCATTATATCCGAGTCGAAACTTTGATGTCAATGAAACCGGCGAGCGTACTCA
Organism: Balneola sp.; assembly: GCA_002694685.1. Lineage (NCBI taxonomy): Bacteria > Pseudomonadati > Balneolota > Balneolia > Balneolales > Balneolaceae > Balneola > Balneola sp. Next base: position 84,572 of record NZMW01000013.1, on the reverse strand, counting down.
TTCACCTGAAGCAACTACGGTGATTAAGTTATTTCATCCTGTCTATGATTTATATCAGCCGGATCCTGATTTTGATACCGAAGCTTTCAAAAAAGAATTAGGCTTAAAGAAACATGTTTTTCTTTACTTCGGATTCATTCGAAAGTATAAAGGCTTGCACAATGCTATCCGTGCATTCAAGAAAGTAGCAGATCAGCGGGATGATGTTAGCTTCCTCATTTGCGGTGAAGAATTTTGGGCTACGCTCGATACTTCTAAAATCACCACAAAAATAAAGCGCGGATTGTTTGCAATAGCACAAAAGCTGTTGCTCAAAAACAAAGAAAGCGAACAGGATTACCGTCCACTTAAATTGGTTGAAGAACTAAATCTTCAGGATAGTACCGTAGTTAAGAACGAGTTTATCCCAAATGAAGATGTAAGCAAGTATTTTCAGGTTAGTGATTGCAGCGTGCTCTACTATCTCACAGCTACCCCTTCTGGTGTTGAATCGCTTACCTACAATTTTGAACTTCCAATTCTGGCTACCAACGTAGGTCACTTCCCTGAAACCATTACAGATGGCTATAATGGATATCTTGCCGAAGACCGGAATATAGATTCTATGGCAGAGCAGATGCTGAAGTTTATTGAACACCCCCTTCCTTCTGAAAATGTTCGTAAATCTGCAGAGAATATGAGCTGGGAAAACTACGTTAAAGCCATCCTGAAAGACATCTCCGAATAAATCCGAAATTTTAGGAAAAAAGTGATTTATTCATTTGGTAACCGTCTGAAATAAGTCATATATTTGGAGTCTTTCGAATGAACGGGGAGTGGCGCAGTCCGGTAGCGCATTCGCTTTGGGAGCGAAGGGTCGCAAGTTCAAATCTTGTCTCCCCGACTAACATTGATTTCCTGACTTCATCGTTGGGAAATTTTGATTTTTGACATACTGTAGTTGAGCGCCCGTAGCTCAACTGGATAGAGCAACGCCCTTCTAAGGCGTAGGTTACAGGTTCGACTCCTGTCGGGCGTACAAGCTTTGGCTTACTTAACAAGGCGACATGGCCGAGTGGTTAGGCAGAGGTCTGCAAAACCTCGTACGGCGGTTCGAGTCCGCCTGTCGCCTCATAGTAACATGCTTTATTTTTTGACTTATTGATTTTTATGCCGCGTTCGTCTAGGGGTCCAGGACGCCGCCCTTTCACGGCGGTAGCACGGGTTCAAATCCCGTACGCGGTACTATTAAACGGAGCTCGTAGCTCAGTCGGTTAGAGCGCTAGGTTGTGGCCCTAGAGGCCGTGGGTTCAATTCCCATCGGGCTCCCTTTTTATCTTTTAGCTGTGGACGAAAATCCACGGTTTTTTTATTGAGTATATTTTCGAAATGCCGCGTTCGTCTAGGGGTCCAGGACGCCGCCCTTTCACGGCGGTAGCACGGGTTCAAATCCCGTACGCGGTACGAAACAAAAAGCCTCTTGAGATTTTTCTCATGAGGCTTTTTTTATATCTATGAGTTACCTGCTAAACTTTCTATATCAGCCGGTTCGCCAATCAACAGGAATTCATCGATCTCACTTATAATAGTGTTTCCGTGAGGAATAATGAGTTCACTGCCACGGTAAATGATAGCAATAAGGCACGTTCCTGGTAATTCGATATCCCGTATGGGCTTGTTGATGTACTTCTTTAGCTGTGAATGGTCATTCACACTGATATGAGAGAAATGCTCTTCAGTGAGCAGGCAATCTCTTAGCTTCCTCTTACTGTCTGCTTTCATCCAATTTTCTTTGAAATGAATAGCCTGAACAATTTCAGCAAGATGACCCATCAGACGGATATCAACACCTTGCTCTGTTTCCGGAACCAGTAGAATTGCAAAGAGGTAGTTCTCCTCTTCATTATTGATTTCCTCTAAGTCTGTTTTGGTTCTGAAAACCACCAGCTCAGGTTCAGCTACATACGATACTTTATGATGGCTACAAGCGACACCCTGACCTAATTTTGTAATGCTTATATCCTGTTTACTAGTCAACTCGGTATGTATCACTTTTTTCTCGACTCCTATTCTGCCTGATAGAATATCTGCGGCCTGTTCAAATAAGTCTGCTTCTGAGTGACTCTTTTCCAGATCGATGATTACACAGCGTGCAATTGTTTCCTTGTAAGAAAGATGTTCACTTAGGTTTTTATCGTTAATAAGATTCAGCAGCTCTAAGTCCAGGTCGTCATACCTATTCTTCCCTAAGCGTTGATGCACATGGAATATAGCTCCCCGTCTAGACAGTTCTCCTTTGGTATAGTAGATGTACCACATAATGCACATCACAATAATAAAACCTGTTAGAGAAACGGCAAGGATACCCATTTCAGAAATCAGCCAAATTGAAATCAGCATTCCTAAAATCTGTACCCAAGGATAGAATGGAGACTTAAATCCAGGCTGATATCCTTTTATGTTACTTTCTCTCATGATGATTACAGCAAAGCACATCATTCCAAACAGAAGAAGCTGAAACGCACTTGCTAACTTCGCCACTGCTTCTACATCAAAAATTAGTAAAATTGCCAACATACAAACCACCGTAATTATTATTGCATAATAAGGGGTTCCCTGCTTTCCTATTTTTCGAAAGTTCGCGCTAACCAGTTTATCTCTGGACATCGCAAAAGGATATCGTGAGGCTGACATGATTCCTGCATTACCTGTTGAGGCAAAAGCTGCAACCGCTGCAATCACAATTAGAAGAACACCGCCCGAACCGGGTAGCCACGACATGAATTTAGCTCCTGCGTCTGCTACAGGGGTAAGGCTTGCGTGAAATTCGGCAGGAGTGAGAATCTGCTGCATCACATAAACTCCAGCTACATAAATTAAAGAAGCCGTAGCCAGCGAAAGGATCATCCCGAGTGGTATATTTCGGTCCGGATTCTCAACCTCTTCCGCCACACTCGTAACTTTTGTGAGCCCCGCATAAGAGACAAAAACCAAGCCAATAGTCGCAATAAAGCCATGGATTCCATTTCCAAAAAAGGATTGATCTGAATCTGAAGTCCCTAGTTCGAATCCTACCGCGCCAAGCCCCTGTATTACGAATATTCCCATAATCAGGATTAAGACCGTAACCAATATCCGCTGTAAAAGTGTTGTCTCCTTAGCCCCAAATATGTTCAGAACGCCAAAAATTACCGTAAGTGCAAGGGCCAATGCCGTAAATGGCATATCAACAAAAAGCGCTAAATAAGCCCCCATTCCTATCAGTGCAAATGAACTTTTGAACATTAATGCCACCCAAGAACCGAGTCCGCCTATGGTTCCTATCATGGGGCCTAAACTCCTATCCAAAAAGTAATAGGTTCCACCTGACTTTGGCATAGCCGTTGATAATTCAGCCACACTTAGCATTGCCGGTATAATCAATATACCCGAAGCCAGATAGGCTAAGTACACAGCCTCCCCTGTTTGGGCCGCAGCGATACCCGGAAGTAAAAAGAAGCCTGAACTAAACATTGCACCCGTACAAATGGCGAATACATCATATAAACCAAGTTGTTTTTTAAGCTTTTTCTTTGACATGAAATTCTTCTCTGTTTGATAGATATACTTCTATCAATGTTAATTGTAGATGTTATGAGACTGACCTCAACAAGAGCATATTTAGCCTAATTAAGGAGTTATTTTGGAGTAAAAAGTAACGAGCTGGTAAATAGTTAGCAGCTATAGATACGTTTTACAGTCTGGATTGTGATGAAAAGAATAAAAATATTGGCTACCTAAGAACAAAAAAAGGATTGTGCAAAGGTGTGTATTACAACTGCCTTTAAGCTGTAGCAAGTTGCTTTTTGAACAAAAATTTGTTGAATGTACTGATGAAGCCATTGGCTGTTAATTATGAAATTGCAGTTTAGCTAAATCAGGAGCAAACCTTTTTTGAATACAACAGGTGAGTTGACGCCCAGTTAAGACGCTCCTTATTTATATGAATTGCAAATAACGGAAAAAATAATCTGCAACCAAATCCCAATTTCTAATTAGGCTTATATCTGTTATTGATTACTCGCTCACACGCCGATATCGAGTCTGGAAGAAGAACTATTAGTTCTTCTTTAGCTCTATACCAAGATAGTAACGTGGTGATGAACCTGAGTCCGACTCATTTTGAGCAGTCACATAAAGCTGATAGGTATATTTACCTGCATCAAGGAGTTGCTCACCAACGTAGTCAATAGGTTGAACTACTGCTTGTTCGCCATCAATTTCAGTTTCGAGATAGGCATATCGGTAGGCTTTCTTTACTTCAAAGAAATCTGAGTTCTCGCCCGGTCTTAGAGTCCCATAGGAGACCTCTTCTTTCGGAAATGAAACGGTAATATTCTCCATTTCAAACTCAGAGTTATTCTCAATTCTGATTTTTACAGCCTCATTTCCCTCAAATAAATTGGTATCACAACCGGCTATTAAAAGAATACAGACCAGCAGAAAAAGCTTAGTTATCGTTTTTGAAATCATGAGATTTAGTTTAGTGAGAGGTTAAAATATCAACGCTTTTCTAAAGCATTATAATATGTCACTAAACTTTTTCTCTGATTTTTGGTTTTTGGCTTTCAACATTGTTTTTATTGATCATTTCACCAAGTAAACCCGTTGAGAAGAACTGAACTCCAACCACCATGAGTAATATTCCTAAAAACAGGAGCGGCCGATCACCGATTCCTTGTGAATAAACGAATTTTAAAAACGCCATATACAGATTGATAACACCGCCGGCCAGTAGTAATAACACACCAATGGTTCCAAAGAAGTGCATTGGTTTTTGCAGGTAACGCTGTACAAAAGTGATGGTAATTAAATCAAGAAAGCCGTTCATGAAACGGGAAAGACCAAATTTCGTCTTTCCATATTTGCGTGGATGGTGTTTAACCACCTTTTCTGTAATACGCGTATAGCCTTCTCTTTTTGCAAGCATCGGGATATATCTATGCAGCTCTCCATACAAGTATATATCCTCTACCACATCAGCCCGATAGGCTTTAAGGCCGCAGTTAAAATCATGGAGTTCTATGCCTGCAGCTTTTCGTGTTACATAATTGAAAAACTTAGAGGGAATGGTTTTTGAAAGAGGATCATGACGCTCTTTTTTCCACCCACTTACTAAGTCGTATCCATCTTTGAGCATTTGCACCATTTCCGGGACCTCATTTGGATCGTCCTGAAGATCGGCGTCCATCGTTACTACATAATCACCTTTTACCGTTTCAAAACCGGCTTGCAGTGCTACACTTTTCCCATAGTTATGGCTGAAATTAATCCCATGTACAAAACTTTTTTGTTCGCTCAAAGATTTGATAACAGCCCAAGATCCGTCCGAGGAACCATCATCAACAAAGATAATTTCATAGCTAAACTTGTTGGCTAATGCGGCTTGAATCGCCTTCTCTAATTCGGGCAGCGATTCCTCTTCATTATAAACCGGAACAACGATACTGATATCAATTTGTGTCTGTAAATCTGGGTCTTTCAAAATGTGTTCTTTTATATATGTTCAGAAATGGTTTACTTTCACGCCATTAAAAACGTTCTAAAATACACTTTCTGATTGCTATGAAAAAATTGTATTACTCAATGGGAGAAGTCAGTAAGCTAACCGGACTTGAACCTCATGTTCTCCGGAACTGGGAAAAAACATATACTGAGTTAAGTCCTAAGAAAAACAGTGCTGGAAATCGTGTTTATAAAGAACCCGAGCTCGCACTCATTTTCCGAATTAAGGAACTGCTTCACGATAAAAAATACAGCGCGGAAGGTGTACAGGAAATCTTGAGCGGAGAGGAAGAAATTGAAACTCCACCTCTTAGCGCTGAGGCCCGCAAAGATCTAAACGAGATTAAAGTTTTTCTTAATGATCTTCTAGAGCGTCTTTAAGACTCTAATCTAGCACTCCTCCGCAATACAAGGATCATAAAGAACTGAGCGCAGACCATTATTGCCATTCCCACTAAATGGAGTACCTGTAAAACTCGAGGCATATCTAGATAATACAGCCCTATTCCTATCAATACCTGAAGCAACACCAAAATCACATTCCACTGGCCTAGTTTCATAACTAATCCCTCGGCTTTGTCTTTTTTGAGGAGATAGAAAAGAAACACCCCCGCTAAAATAACCAGCCACGAAAAACTTCGGTGAATAGGAAACATAGCCCCAACTTGGTCAATCCACAGGCTTCTTGGAGGTACATTAGCTACTTCTTTAATTACGTCAATAGCTTCGCGAACCTGCGTCCCAAGTACTAATTGTATCATTGTTAATCCAAATAAAATCCACATCGTCCAGAGTACTTTTTTTCTGAATCTTTCCTCAATCCGGACTTTAAAAAAGTCACTCGTAGCTTCGAAAGTAGCATAAAGAAGTGTCGTTACTATCACCATAGCAACAAGCATGTGAGCTGTAATTAAGCCTTCGTGCAGACCGGTTTTAACAACCACCCCACCAAGCCAACCTTGAAAGAGGACGAGCACAAAAGCTGCTGCAGAACTGTAAAAAACTGTTGGTTTCTTTTTCCGGTAACGTATAGAAAGCAAAAAAGTAGCTGTTATTAGCAAACCAATAACCACTCCAACAAGTCGATTTAGATATTCAATCCAGGTTTTGTAGACATTGAATTGGGATGCATCAAAACCGGCCGGAAGGTCGGCTAAACTAGTGGGAGGTACCCACATACCAAAGCATTTGGGCCAATCAGGGCATCCTAATCCTGCCCCTGCGGCTCGCACTAAACCGCCCACTAAGATCAGAAATAAAGTAGCACCAACTGTAGTAATCGCTGTTTTTTGAAAAGCATTTAATTTCATGGAGTAAAGACTGTCAAGTAAGAGGAATAATATTTAAATTTAAGACTGCTTGAAGCAATTATTTTACCTATCAAAGTTACATGAATTCAGCCGAAGATAACATTCTCATCCAGAGATCTTTTACGAGTGTTGTTGCCGATTATTATCAACTAACCAAGCCTGGCATAACTATGTCTGTGTTGGTAAGTATGCTCGTCGGCTTTATCCTTGGCAGTGGTGCAAACATCAATTTTGTCACCCTCATTCACGCCTTGATTGGAACGTACTTAATTGCAGCCGGAACAGGTGCTCATAACCAATTTTTGGAGCGCAATTTTGACGGCTTAATGAAGCGCACATCAAAACGCCCCCTGCCTGACCAGCGTATCGATTCCACAAAGGGAATGATCTTTTCATTGAGTATGATTTTTTCAGGATTACTCTATTTAATCCTTTTGGTTAATCCTGTAGCCGGTGCCGTTTCTTTCGTTACTACTCTGATTTATTTAGGGATTTACACGCCAATGAAGCGAGTTTCTGCGATCAATATTGCCATTGGCGCTATTCCGGGGGCACTTCCTCCTGTTGGTGGATGGGCTGCTGCTACCGGTAATATTGCAGAACCGGGAATGTGGCTGCTATTTGGGATTATGTTTTTGTGGCAAGTACCTCACGTTCTCTCCATTGCATGGCTTTGTAAGGATGATTATTCCAGCGCCGGCTTTAAGATGCTTCCTAAGCGAGATGAAAAGGGATATAAAACAGTATTTTTCTCTCTGATCTGCACCCTGAGCCTTTTCCCGGTTACGATCGCAATCTATCAGTTCGATATTTCGGGAATGATCTTTCTAGTTTCAAGCCTGATATTTGCTGTAGGCTTTTTAGCTTATACCATTCGATTCAGTTTAAACCGAACAAAGGAGAATGCTAAGAAGATGATGTTCGCTTCAATTGCGTATTTACCGCTTGTTTGGGTTGCCGTATTTATTGATCGGTTTTTTGTGTAAACCTACCCCTCCACAATCTTAATAACTACATTACCGGTCTTCTCGCCAGTTTCAACGTACTGATAGGCTTCTTGTATTTGGTCTAAAGAATAGCTCCTACCAATAACTGCCTCATATCTTCCTTCTTCTATTAACTTGGCAGCAATCCGGATGCTTTCTTTCACATCAAAGGGAACTGGAAACTTTACTTTTTTCCCTGCCGAAAATGATGTTATTAGAGCTAAAAATGGATTTTGGATATAAGGCCCTAATTCTGAAGAGATATAGACCCCACTGTCTTTTAACAGAGGCTTGCACTTTGAGAACGTACTTTTTCCTACTGCATCAAACACATAATGAAAGGTGCCATTGGTCTTCGTAAAATCTTCCTGCTGATAATCGATCACTGTGGAAGCTCCTATTGATTTCATCAGCCCCAAATTCTTGGTATTCGCCACTGCCGTAACCTCAGCCTCCCAGTACTTCAATAACTGAACCAACGCTGACCCAATAGCACCGGATGCGCCATTCACCAATACTTTATCTCCCTTCTTAAGATCTACTTTATTGATGAAATTATATGCATAATGTACTCCTTCAAGAGTTGCGGCAGCTTGTTCATAAGAAACTCCCTGTGGCATTTTTCCAAATTTATCATCTTCATCCAGAACCATAAATTCAGCCTTTGAAGCTAATCCGGTATCGTTAAATCCAAAGACCTTATCTCCTGCCTTATACATAGAAACACTACTGCCCACTGACACTATTTCCCCTGAAAAATCAGTTCCTGGAATTTGAATTTTTGGTTTCTTCATCCCGTGAATAAAACGCATAATAAAGGGCTTTGCTCTAAGAATGGCGCAGTCGGTTCGGTTCACTGTAGAGGCATGAACTTTAACTAACACCTGATTTTGCGCCAGCGCAGGTTTGGGTATCTCTTTCATTACCAAAACTTCAGGCCCCCCGTATTTATCATTTACAATTGCTTTCATCGCACCCCTATCTTAGTTCAGTCAAAACAGTCTCTGACGTTAATTTCCCACAAATAAAAATCGCAGCATATCAGGCACCCTCTTTGCCCAGGCCCTTTCATTATGAACGGCACCTTCATCAATCACAAAATTGATATCATCTTCACTCCAACCCTTATCCAATAAAGCCTGATAGAGTGCCCGAGCACTTTCCACAGAACCCTCTCCTTCTGAAGTCCCCATATCCAGCCAAATATGCTGACCGGTAGATTCGGGCATTTCATTTACTTTCTGAATGATAAACTGCCGATCCCACCAGACTGAAGGAGAAACAACTAACAGTTCACTAAATACATCCGGATGCTCTAAACCCAAATAAAGTGTTATCAATCCGCCTAGGGAAGATCCTCCCAAAGCAGTCCATTCTTTCTCTGGCCGGGTTCTCAAATTCTCGTCTATAAACGGTTTTACTGTATGCAGAATGAAATCACCATACACATCTCCATCGCCACCCATGGTAGGTTTACTGGCTATGATCGTCTGTATTTCACTGCTTTCATTTGCCAAGAAATTGAAGTTGATTCCTGCTCCTGGAAGGTAGTAGGTGCCGTCTTCTTCCGATAATAATTGCTGCCACTCGCTTCCTCCGGGAATCATAGTAAACAAGGTATCATCAACCGATTTGAACTGGACAATATCTCCCTCGGAATTCTTAAAGTCACCTGCATATTTTGAATCATTATCCGGTTCAGAAACCCGCTCTAGTTCGTACCGCCAAACCTGCTGGGTTGGAGTGTATTCATCCATACGGTTTTCCGTGTTCCCAATTCCAACTATGATCAAAGGCTCAATTTCTCCGGAACGAATAAGTTCTTCAGCCGCCTCATCTACCTGCCACTCCTGACCAATTACAGAGGCATCAAAAAGAGCCTGACCATCGTGCATGTAAAGAACAGGATAACGCTGCTCGCTTTCTTCGTATCCCGGAGGCAAATATATGTAGAGGTCGCGCGGAAGAAGACTTCCACTTTCAAAATCCCTGAAGATCTCAACCTGACCTACTATCGTGCTTTCCTGCTCCGGTGGTGTATCTCCCCAGGCTAATGCCTTTCTGTTTTCCTGATTTTTATAGATTACTACTTCATGATTACGGCCCGCCTGCCATCCATCATCAGGATTACCCGTTCCATCTACTTTTATTTTGAAAGAAAGCAGAATACTATCAGCATTTAGGTTGAAGGGAACACCAACTTCATAGATTCCATCGTTATCATCATCAGATGCCAAAAAAGTTGTGCCCCAGCTTAGAGGTGGCTGGTCTCCCCTGATCCCAACTTCCTCTGTAGCCTGATCTAACCAACCTTCCGAAATAGCTTCGGTCATATCAAGGCTAAAATAGAGGCTATCGGAGCTTTGAGCTTGAACTCCAAACGAACCAATACCTACGATTACTGATGATAGAAGAAATGCTCTTAAAAAAAGTCGTTCAACAATATGGATCATTGCAGAGAGATTTAAACAACCGGGATTCTGAATTAGATGAGGCAAATATATGCTTTCCAAATCGCATAATCTGTATAAGGTTTTGAGGTTTATTCTAGCTCATCCTCAGTTATAAAAATACACTCGTTTTCCGTTTCCCTTAGCAGAAGTAGTATTCATTTTTTTCGGGAGAATTAGTGCAGGTGATTAAAGGCGATATAGTTCGGCTACTCTAAATAAGAAAGCGGGTCTTTGGCTTCCCCGTCCAGTAAAATTTCAAAATGAAGAACCGGCGAGTTTGCAAAACCGGATTTCCCTGCTAAACCTATGGTTTGTCCTTTTTCGACTGCTGTTCCCTTTTCTATTTCCTGATCAAAACTATCCAAATGAGCGTATCGGGTAACGAAACCATCCGCATGTTCTAGTATGACCATTTTACCAAAAGTATCTTTCTCAGACGCGAAAATGACTATTCCTTTTTCTGAAGCTTTTACCTGATCTCCTTCCATGGCCTGAAAATCAACTCCGGTGTGCATTCGTTCTTTGTTAAGAAGAGGATGTGTTCGGAGTCCAAAGTTGGATAGTACAACCGCATTCTCATGAACCGGATTAATAAACGATACTTCACGCTCTTTGGAAGTTTCAGTTACTGAGCTATCATTATTTATGAATGAGAGGAAAAGAAGCAGGCTTATGATAATCTTCATGAGGATTCTCTTGGTTTTATTGCGTTAGCAGTGAAATCACGAACTACCAGAAGTAGCTAAATATATCATTGTGATGCAAGAGTTTAGTTTGGAATGGTACTTTATTGAATTCGCATCTCAATGGCCTTAACCCTTTCATATTAACTTTTGCTGCCTTTCTGATATCCGATCAGCCTTTCCCGTGAATTGCATTATAATCCTTAATAACCGTTCGCAGGAAATCATCTCCGCTCATTCCATGGTTTTCGATACCCAAGCGCTCTTCAATTTTCTTGCGCGTTTTTTGGAGCATCAGGAACCAGTTATCGTAATCGTAATGCGACCGTGAGTCTAGCACTTCTTTTATGATTCGGATGTCTTTGTCTTCCAGTTCAGCTACTTGTTTAAATACCGGCTCGTAGGCGCTCGCAACTTCTGCAAACAATGTGTTATCAAGCTTTACTTTCTTACGTTCTTTAATCACGCAGGTCTTTCCAAGAATATCACCGATGCGCTGCCCTTTTCCATTTAATAAAATTACGATAAAGGCGAGCATGCCGCTGGTCATACTGATTTCAACTAAACGAAACATCCATCGCACCAAGTAACCGCTAATGGTGGCCCGGGTCCCATCAATTTTAACCACCCGAATACCCACTATTTTCTTGCCAAGACTGTAGCCATTCGAAACCACTTCACTCACCAAGTGATAAAGCAAGATGGGCAAACCAACTACAACTGTTAGTATCCACACAGAATCTTCAAAAGCCCCGCTTGTTGAACCCACATCATTCACATATCCCCAAATCCATATACTGATGAGGTAATAAATCCCCAGAAAAAACCCGTCCAGAAAAAATGCCAGAACCCGCTCTCCAACTCCGGCCGGTTCGTAGCTTAGTTTTACATGTTGTGAAGTTTCAATTCCTACCATCTCAATCTAAAATTATGCTGATTTCTCTAACCACGTAATGGTTTTGATTTATTATCTTCTGCACACAAACGAGCGCCAATTTAGGCTCATGTACCTTAAAACGAAAGCGAATTCATCAATATGCGCGAAGTAGCCTTCTTACGGAAGAATGCCGACAAGTGGAAGGAGTTTGAACAACTTCTGCAGGCGAAAGATCAGGATAACCCCGATCAGCTGGCAGACTTATACATTGAACTCAGCGCTGACCTCGCTTATGCCCAGGCAAATTACCCGGGAAGTAAAACCGAGCAGTATCTAAACCAGCTCTCAGTAGCGGTTCATGATGAAATCTATCGCTCCAAAAAAGAGGAAACTAACCGCCTGATTACATTCTGGACCGAAGAACTTCCGACTCTCTTTGCTTCCAAACAGAAAGAATTGCTGTATAGCTTTATCGTATTTAGTCTCGCTATTGGCATCGGGGTTTTATCTTCGGTCAATGACCCGTCCTTTGTGCGATACATCATGGGGGATGCTTATGTGAACATGACCATCAGTAACATTGATCAGGGTGACCCACTTGGGGTGTATAAGAAGGCTTCTGAAATGAACATGTTTTTTGCCATTACGGTGAACAACGTCAAGGTTTCCTTTTATGCTTTTGTAAGCGGACTGCTGACTTCAATCGGAGTCGGAATGGTATTGCTAAACAATGGAATTATGGTCGGAGCTTTTATTCACTTTTTTGCAAAGTATGGATTGGTCGGTGAGGCTCTCCGGGTTATTTTCATACATGGAACACTTGAATTATCAGCCATCGTGATTGCAGGAGCAGCCGGATTTGTAGTTGGAAATGGATTCCTCTTCCCCGGAACCCACTCCCGAAAAGATGCTTTTATAAAAGCCGGACGAGAAGGCTTAAAAATGATTGTGGGATTAGTCCCTGTTTTTATTGCAGCCGGATTTCTGGAGTCATTTGTGACCCGCTACACGCAAATGCCACTATGGTTGAGCTTAACTATTATTTTGGGTTCATTAGCCTTCATTCTATACTATTTTGTTCTTCTACCTCATAAACTAAAAACTAAGCAATGAACGACTTTAAACTTCAGAAATACAGAGACCTTGGAGACATTTTAACCGACTCTTTCGGTTACATTCGGGTTTATTATAAAAGTCTGGGTAAAGGACTTCTCTTTTTAGTACTCCCTTTTTATCTGCTTTCCGGTCTATTGGTTGGTGGAGCATATAGTAGTTTTTTCTCAGCTGTTATGGATAATCCTGACGCTTCAATGGATGCACTTATTGGCGGTGATTTTCTTATTGGGATGCTTCTTCTTGCGTTTTCGTCCTGTTCGTTACTTACGGTCACATTAACACATATCAAGTTAGCCCATGAGTATGATGAAGTTGAATTTGATGATCTATTTAGCAGTTTCGGCAGAAATTTCATCACGCTATTCCTGCTCTACTTCATTATCATTTTTGCGATGTTCTTTTCGTTTATGCTCTTCATAATTCCCGGAATTTATGTGGGCATAAAACTCTTTACTGCTCCTGCGGTTGCTATTATTGAAGAGAAAAACCCATTTGAGTCCCTCAGTAGGTCGTGGAATTTAGTTCAAGGTCACTGGTGGTTTACCTTTGCGACTTACCTAGTTATGAATATCATCAGTTCCTTCATGTCTTATATTCTAATCATTCCATTCTCAATTATTATCGGTTTTGTCTCTGCTTCGGGAGCCGGAGAATCAGGAGCTATTGGCACCGGAATGGGCCTTGCATACGGTTTTATCCTTGTTATCGCATCGCTATTTTCTGTTTTGTTATTGATTGCCATGTGCCTTCAGTACTTCAACCTGATTGAGCGTAAAGAAGGCAAAGGACTGCGTGCTCAAATTGAGGAGTTGGGTTGATTGCGAAACTCCTTTTCATATTCCTGTTTCCTTTAACCGTTACTGCTCAGGACTCCGTCCCCGTTCAATTTCAACCCGACAGCAGCGAGGTTAATGTCCGTACTATTGATGCCCAAACTTTGGAAAGCCTCACCGATGAAGATGTTTTTGATTATAACGAAGTAGCTGAAAACCCTGAGACATTATTGAGCCGAATCCAGCAATGGTTCATTCAAACGCTACAATGGATTTTTGACAATCCCTGGGCTTCTACAATTATCAAATTCATTTTCTTTGTTATTTTCGGGCTGGTTTTTGTCGCGCTGGTCAATCACCTGTTGGGCGGAAACTTAACGACCTCTTTTTCTAAGAAAAATGCCCGTCAGTCAGTTTCATTGAATGTAGCTGAATCAGAACTTTCGAAAACAGACTATGACGAGCTTCTTCAGAGAGCCCTTGCAGAGAATCTTTATCGGGATGCTGTTCGGATTCTCTACCTCAAAGCCATTCAGCAGCTCAATAAAAAAGAGCTGATTGCATGGAAACCCGACAAAACCAATCATGATTATCTTAGAGAATTGGGCTCCCACCCTTCCGGAAGCTTCTTTAACAAGCTCACCACTTATTATGAATATGTAGAATACGGGGATTTCAAGATTGATAAATCCGGCTTTGAAACCGTCCGGGATGTATACCATAAATTTCAAGCCCGGGCCGATTCCTGATGTTTAAGAAAGAACGGACATATTATTTTATTTTAGGCGGGCTGATTGCAATCTACGTTCTCGTTCAGATTTTAAGTCCCAAGCCTCTGGATTGGACTGAGAGTTTTTCTGCTGAGGATAAAATTCCTTATGGCGGATATCTGATCCACTCTCTGCTCCCTACTGCATTTCCGGCAGATCAAATTACCACCAACCGGGCCCCGATTTTTGAATATGCAGACACCACCGATCCCCAAAAGAACTGGATATTTATAAACCGAACTTTTGGAATTGATCAATGGGAAACCGATATCCTCCTTTTCCAGGTTGAACGTGGAGCACAGGTGTTTATCGCCTCGAGAACCTTTCAACAGGCTTTTAAAGACAGCTTCGAAATCGGCACAACACTGAACAATCCCCTATTGGGTGGTGGATCTATTACGGATGATGATACCGCTTATGTCAATTTTACTAATCCAGCGCTCAACCAACCAAACGGCTTTCCTTATTATCAAAGCACAACCGAAACGTATTTCTCAAATTTTGATTCAACATTTTCTGTCACTTCTCTTGGCGTGAATGATGAAGGAAATATAAATTACATCAAAGTGAAATTCGGTGAAGGAAACCTTTTCCTGCATTCAAATCCTACCTTATTTACGAACTATTTTGTGCGGGACAGGACCGGAGCTGATTATGCATTAAAAGCTCTCTCATACCTGCCTCAACAGGAAACTATCTGGGACGAATATTATAAAGAAGTGCGATCCGCCAGAGGCAGTGCGGTACGCTATATTGTTTCTGAGGAATACCTGAGCTGGGCATGGTTCATTAGTTTGAGTGGAGTACTTTTGTTTATGATTTTCAGAGCCAAGCGGAAGCAACGGATTATCCCAGACATTGAACAGCCCAAAAACTCCAGTATCGAATTTGCTAAAACTATAGGGAGTTTATATTTGGAGAAAGGTGATCATAAGTTAATAGCCGATAAGAAAATTCGGTTTTTCTATGACTACATTCGCTCCAACCTTGGTCTTGATACTTCAGAAATTGATGCTGATACCAAAAAAGATATTTCCCTTCGATCAGGTATTGATAAAGCAGAAATAGATGGACTGTTTGACCTGATCGACAAGATTTCCCGGCAGGATGAAATCACCCAAAAAGAACTAAAATTGTTAACCGAACGAATTGATGAATTCTATAACCTAAGTCAACGATGAGCACAGAAGAAAAAGATCCCCAAAACGAACAGCCTGAAAAAGAAGATCAAGAAAAAGCACCTTTTGAAAGCCGAATGGACTTATCCGGTGTTGAGAAGCTGGTGAGCAGCATCCGTGCTGAAATTGGCAAAATCATTGTCGGACAGCAGCGTATGGTTGATCTGCTGATTGCAGCCTTGCTGGCAGATGGACACGTTTTGATTGAAGGCGTTCCGGGTGTAGCCAAGACTTTAACCACTAAGCTGCTTGCCCAAACTATAGCATCCGATTTTTCCCGCATCCAGTTTACCCCTGACCTGATGCCGGCCGATGTTATCGGAACCTCTGTCTTCAACCCAAAAACTACTGACTTTGAGTTCAAGGAAGGCCCTGTTTTTTCGAACATAGTTTTGATTGATGAGATCAACCGATCACCAGCTAAAACCCAGGCTGCTTTATTTGAAGTGATGGAGGAACGGCAAATAACAGTGGATGGTAAAACCTACCTTATGGAAGCGCCTTTCATGGTAGTTGCTACTCAAAATCCCATTGAGCATGAAGGTACGTATCGGCTTCCGGAGGCTCAACTTGACCGGTTTCTGTTTCGGATTGACGTTCCTTATCCGTCACTGGATGAAGAGGTTAAAATTCTTTCAGGCAGTTATTCCCGAAAAAATAAGCTGGACATCAGCAAACTAGATAAAGTTATTTCCGGCGAAGAAATCACCAAACAGCGGGATGTCGTTTCATCCATCCATGTAGAACCCGAGCTGATGGAGTATATAGCTCAAATCATCCAGAATACCCGAAACAGCAATTCTGTATCAATTGGGGCTTCTCCGCGAGCTTCCGTTTTTGTGATGAGAGCTGCACAAGCCTGGGCTGCCATGAACGGACGAGATTTCATTACTCCGGAAGATGTTAAAGAGATGATCAATCCTGTGCTCCGCCACCGAATCACCTTGACTCCGGAAAAAGAAATGGAAGGAATGAAACCCGACCAGGTAATACAGATCATCTTGGAAAAAGTGGAGGTACCGCGGTAAAGATTAGAATAAATCCAAAATCAACATGTCATCGCGAGGAGTCCTTTATTTTAGCATGAGCTATTTTTTCATTCGACGAAGCGATCTCTCTAACAACGCTCATAAGCATTTTCCAGGAGATTGCCACAGCCTTTGTTCCTAATGCTCGGAACAAAAGGCTTCGCAATGACGATTTTTATATCACCAAAAAAGTGTCCTTACAAGAATTAACGCTATAAAAATTTCATGAACCCCCTAACCATCTTCAAACAAATTCATCTTAGCAACCTGTTCTTTCAGATGCTTGCGGGAGTCGCTCTGACTTTCCTGATTGGGTATTTTGTACCCATCATCGGGCACCTTGCTGAAGTGTTTTTCTTTGGATTTGTTATCATTTTGGGGATTGATCTTGCATTACTCTTCAGCAGAAAAGACCCTGTTTCAGGCAAAAGGATTGTGCCTCAGCGATTGTCTAATGGAGATGAAAATACAATTCGATTAGAGATCTCCAGCATCTACTCATTCAATATTCAGGCTGAAATTATTGATGAAATACCACACCAATTTCAGTTGCGGGATTTTAGTATTCAGTCTGAATTGGAAAGTAACCAACAAAAGGAATTTACTTATGAACTAAGACCAACTGAGCGGGGAGAATATGATTTTGGGGATATTAATGTGTTCCTGAACAGCTCTGTAGGATTTGTTCGTAGAAAAATTAGTATTCCTGCTCAGCAAACAGTTCCGGTTTACCCCTCTTTTATTCAGATGCGCAAATTTAAGATGTACGCTATCTCAAACCGGTTGACTGACATTGGTATCAAAAAGATACGGCGAGTCGGTCACACCATGGAATTCGACCAAATCAAGGAATATGTGCGTGGTGATGATGTCCGTTCTATCAATTGGAAAGCCACCGCTCGTGCCAATGACCTGATGGTCAATCAGTATCAGGATGAACGCTCTCAGAATGTCATTAACGTAATTGACATGGGGCGAGTAATGAAAATGCCTTTCGAGGGATTACATCTGCTCGATTATGCCATCAACACCAGTCTGGTTATTTCGAATATTGCCCTCATCAAAGATGATAAAGCCGGCTTGGTAACTTTTTCCAATAATGATTCTGTGGTCGTTAAGCCGGAGAAAAGGCGGCCACATATTCAGCGTATTCAGGAAGCACTTTATAATCTCGATACCAACTTCATGGAATCAGATTATGAGCGTCTTGTGGTTTCACTTCGGAAATATGTCAATCAGCGAAGTCTGGTTTTGCTTTATACCAATTTCGAGACTTTTTCTTCCATGGAGCGCCAGCTTCCTTACCTCCAGCGAATTGCGAAAGATCACCTGCTAGTTACCATCTTTTTTGAGAATACTGAAATGACCAAACTACTGCATGAAGAGTCTAAAACGATTGGACAGGTGTACACCAAAACAGTAGCTGAGAAATTTTCCTACGAGAAGAAACAGATTGTGAAGGCATTAAATCAGCGAGGCATTCAGACCATCCTCACCCCACCTAAAGAACTTTCTGTAAATGCGATTAATAAGTATTTGGAGCTTAAGGCGCGCGGGTTGATTTAGGAAGCTGTCAGCTTTGTCGCAATCTATATGAGTGTGATAATTATATCACTATACCACTTGTTCCGCACGCTCTGCGTCGGAACCATCGCTCCGACGCAGAGCGTGCGGAGCGAGATAAACTGACTGAAAGCTAAAATCTGACAGCTAACAGTTCCCCCCTCATCAATAAATAGCCGGGAATCGCTCCGTATCTGCTTTACGCATCACTTCATAAATCGCTTCAAAGATATCCTCAGCATTTGGCTTACTGAAATAATCTCCATCAGAAGCATAAGCCGGACGGTGATCGTGGGCAGTAACGCATTTCGGCTCTGAATCCAGATTGAAATAGCCACCTTGTTCTTCAAGAACTTTATGGAGGATATAAGCTGAACCTCCACCCGGTACATCTTCATCAACAATCATCAGGCGATTCGTCTTGCTAAGCGACTTACCTATTACATGATCCAGATCAAAAGGCATGAGCGTTCGCACATCAATGAGCTCCATGGAAATGCCGGCTTCCTCAAGCTGTGGTATAATGCCCTCAATAATATTAAAGGTAGATCCATAAGAAATTACTGTGATATCTGAGCCTTCATTGACAATCTCAGGTTTACCGAGAGGGGTCGTAAATTCACCCACATTCGAAGGCAAGTTTTCTTTCAGGCGATATCCATTGAGTGGCTCAATAACGATAGCGGGATCATCTCCTTGTAGAAGGGTGTTATAAAATCCTGCCGCTTCGGTTAGATTTCTTGGAACGCATAAATGCACTCCTCGTGCGCCGTTTACAATCATCCCCATTGGCGAGCCTGAGTGCCAGATTCCTTCCAGCCGATGGCCACGTGTTCGTACAATCAATGGGGCAGCCTGACCGCCTTTCGTGCGGTAACGGAGCGTTGCCAAATCATCAGAAATGCCCTGAAAACAATAGAGTAAATAATCGAGATACTGAATTTCAGCAATTGGACGAAGTCCTCTGATCGACATCCCAATACCTTGTCCCAAAATAGTCGCTTCACGGATACCGGTATCACTCACACGGGTTTCGCCGTATTTCTCCTGCATCCCTTCGAGTCCTTTATTCACATCACCCAGTTTACCGGAATCTTCTCCAAAAATGAGGGTGTTTGGATATTTGTCAAAAATGGCGTCGAAATTTTCTCTGATCACCAACCTTCCGTCTACACGCTCGGGTTTTTCAGGATACTCAGGCTTGATTTCTGATACATTCAGCGGAGAATGTGGGGTCTCACTATATAGGTGAGAATTGTACCGTTCTTTATTTTCTTCTCGGGACTTGCTTACAAAGTCTGAAAGTTCATTTCTGGCTGAACTATTCTTACCTGCAGTCAATGCCAGAGATTTACGAGCTGCGGACAAGATATCCTTACGAATTGCATTCGGATAATTCTTCAACTTCTTTGCGAATTCTCCAAGCTTTTCAATGCCGGTTTCTTCCTTCAGCTTATTGATAAGGTCAATTACCGTAGACTTCTCCTGCTTGATAGGATCCATGAAAGCTTTCCATGCTGCTTTCTTCGCCTCATTAATTTCATTTTGAGCTTCTTCTTCCAGCTCGTCAAGTTTTTCTTCCTTGGCAATATCGTTTTCCAGAATCCACTGGCGAAGACGTTCGAGACAGCAATATTCCTCTTCCCACTTCAACCGTTCTTCAGATTTGTAACGCTCGTGAGAACCTGAAGTTGAATGCCCCTGGGGCTGAGTAACTTCCTGAACGTGAATCAGAACCGGCACATGCTCTTTGCGAGCAATTTCTTCAGCTTTCTGATAGGTTTCGATCAGTGCTTCATAGTCCCAGGCTTTCACTCTCAGAATTTCATATCCATCCTCTTCTTCTGTACGCTGGAAGCCTTTCAGGATCTCAGATATATTTTCTTTAGTAGTCTGGTATTGCTTGGCCACCGAAATTCCAAATCCATCATCCCAAACGGACATTACCATTGGTATCTGAAGAACTCCGGCAGCGTTAATGGTTTCCCAAAAAACTCCTTCCGAAGTACTGGCATCACCAATAGTTCCGAATGCAATTTCATTTCCTTTATTTGAGAACTTCTTCCACTCTTTACCTTTCAAAGCTTTTTCGTTTCGATACACTTTTGAGGCTTGGGCAAGACCTAACAGACGAGCCATTTGCCCGGCTGTTGGTGAAATATCAGATGAAGTATTTTTTGACTTGGTTTGATCTTTCCAGTTTCCTTCCTCATCAACTAAACGAGAAGCAAAGTGAGAATTCATCTGGCGGCCAGCTGAATGCGGGTCAGCTTCTACATCAGCGTGAGCATAGAGTTGTGCAAAAAGCTGCTGAGGCGTAACTTGCCCAATCGCCATCATAAAGGTTTGGTCACGATAGTATCCCGAACGGAAATCTCCATTCTTAAAAACTTTAGCCATCGCGATCTGAGGGACTTCCTTTCCATCTCCAAAAATCCCAAATTTGGCTTTTCCGGTAAGTACTTCTTTTCTACCGATCAACGACATATGCCGACTTACCCAACCCAGTTTGAAATCAGCAAGGATTTCTTTTTTCTGAGCAGCGGTAAACTTACTTCTTGTCGTCTTTTCTTTTACTTGAGCCATTATGTGATTTTGTTCTTGTTTTTAGGAAAGCGCCCATCCAAACGGGGCGATATTATACGGAAAAGCGCTTTTTTATGAAACAGTCTCCAGCGCCCCTATCGTTCTTTTCCTATTAAATTTGAGTTAATCCTGCGCTAACAAAAGTATTACTCGGTAAAGCCTCCTTTTGTCATTTTTATAGGATCTAATGCTTTTTCAAGTTCCTCATCGGAAAGATCTGTCATCTCTTTTGCTACATCTTTCAGGGCTCTGCCTTCAGCATAAGCTTTCTTGGCAATTTTAGCTGCTTTATCATATCCAATGATAGGATTTAAAGCAGTAACCAAAATTGGGTTTTTTTCTACCATTGAAGCAATATTCTCCTTCCTTACTTTCAGTCTTGAAACAGATCGGTCCGCCAGATTTCTGGCAGCATTAGCCAATATATTTATAGACTCTAACAGGTTATGAGCCACTACGGGTAACATCACATTTAGTTCAAAATTTCCGGCTTGCCCGGCAATGGTAACTGTAGCATCGTTTCCGATTACTTGCGCACAAACCATGGTAATAGATTCTTCAATTACCGGATTTACTTTCCCCGGCATAATGGATGATCCGGGCTGCAAGGCAGCAAGCTCAACTTCGCCAAGTCCGCTATTGGGACCTGAGTTCATCCAGCGTAAGTCATTTCCGATTTTCATCAACCCAACTGCGATGGTTTTTAGCTGACCACTGAGCTCAACGGGCGCATCCACCGTTGCTTGTGCTTCAAAGTGATTTTCTGCTTCGGTGAATTTCTCGTTCGTTAATTCAGAAATTTTAGCCGCAAACTTCTTCCCAAAATCTTTATGTGTATTGATTCCAGTTCCAACAGCTGTTCCGCCCTGGGGAAGTTCACTAATTCGTTCGAGCGTAGATTCTACCCTCTTTATACCTAGTTCAATCTGGCGGGCATAACCACTAAACTCTTGTTCAATAGTAACCGGCATAGCATCCATGAGGTGAGTGCGGCCGGTTTTAACCACATCAGCATATTCTTTTCCTTTTTCAAGAAAGGTTTTGTGAAGATGCTCAAGCGCCGGAATCAGGTTATTATTTACAGCTTTAACAGCAGCTACACGGATAGTAGTTGGGATTACATCATTGGAGCTTTGTCCGTAGTTGATGTGATCGTTGGGGTGAATATTTACATCCAGATTTTTTTTGAGCTCATTAGCCCGGTGAGCGATCATCTCATTCGCATTCATGTTGGTAGAAGTACCGGAACCGGTTTGAAAGATATCGATCACGAATTCTTTGTCGTGCATTCCATCGATGACTTCCTGGGCTGCAGCCTTTATAGCTTTGGCTACCCCTTCATCAATCAGTCCCAATTCTGCATTTACAGCAGCGGCTGATTTCTTTACATAGCCCAGAGCTTCAATAAACTCCCGGCTGAATTTAATGCCACTTACTGGAAAATTATCGTGTGCACGCTGGGTCTGTGCTCCATATAAAGCGTCTTTAGGAACCTTAACTTCACCCATGGAATCTTTTTCGGTACGAAATTCACTCATTCTTCTACGAATATCTTTTTTAAAATTGAGAATTACGTGTCCCTAAATGACAGAAAAACGCAGAGCGTTCGGGACAAACAAAATTTTACTTTTACACTATTAAGATAAGGAAAATTGAGTGTAGATAGTATGAAGAGGGCGTTAAACTTTGGGGAGTATCACCATTTTTGAAAAAGAAGTTCCGTAGCAGCACAGGCGGAACAAGGATAAACCTGTCAGTTTTTTACAACTCTTTAGAATACATTCTATAAGATTTATCCAGCTCACCGCCAATACGCTCAGCTACGCGAATCATTTCAGGGTTGGATTCTAAAATCCAGCTTAGCTCAGAAACAGTCTTGCCTTCACTTTCTAGTCCATTTTGGATAGAGCGCTGGTGAAGTAAGGCATCGATACCTTTGCCCTGCCATTCCGGTAAAACTCCCATAAGCGCTGTTCGCAGTCCCGAAACTTTTCTTTTCTTCCAGAGTAGTTTAAAAATTCCAAATGGAAAGAGCTTTCCATTCATATCTTTAATGATCTCGTTAATATTAGGGAGACCAATAGAAAATGCCACGGGTTCGCCCTTGATCTCTGCAATATGGGCATAATCGGTATCAATAATCATTTTAAGATCTTTGCCGGCAGCCTGAAATTCAGCTTCTGTAAGGGGTATAAATCCCCAATTTTCTTTCCAGGCTTGATTAAAGATTTCCCTGATAATCTTAATTTCGGAATTCATTTTTCGCAGATTCACAGGCCTGATTTCAATATCAGGAAGCCTTCTCTTAACAATATCCATTGCCCGGCTCATACGGTCAACCGCTACTGTTTCTGTATCTACGATATATGCATACATATCCATCTCTTTAGAAAAGCCGGCATTTTTAATCAGCTCATCATAATAGGGAAAATTGTATGGCATCAAGATATACGGGTCTTTGTCAAAGCCTTCAATAAGTACACCGATGGTATCCATCATACTCGGGCTGGCCGGACCAACGACCTTGTTCATTCCTCTATCGCGAAGCCAGTCGGAAGCCACTCTAAATAAAAGGTCGGCTGTATGCTGATCATCAATACACTCAAAAAAACCAAAGTGACCGGTCTTTGTAGCATGATATTTATTAAACCGGTGATCTATAATAGCTGCAATTCGGCCTACGTCTTTGCCATCTTTCTCAGCTATAAAAAGAGCCATTTCGGCATTTTCGAAGAATGGGTTTTTATCGGTATCGATCAGCTTTTTCTGATCCATTCGAAGTGGCGGAACCCAGTGTTCCTGACCCTCATAAAACGGATATATGAAATTCGTAAATCGTTTCTTCTCTTCTTTGGTTGAAACGAATGTTACCCCAGAACTTTTCATGCGGCCTTGGTAAGATTATTAAATTATTCGGCGGAATGTCCGTTCTGATCGATCACTCCATGCTTTAATCCAACTTTGCGGAATGCCTCCAGAATCTGGTCTAAATGATCATCAGTATGGC
The DNA here is from genome assembly GCA_002694685.1 of Balneola sp. Classification (NCBI taxonomy): domain Bacteria; kingdom Pseudomonadati; phylum Balneolota; class Balneolia; order Balneolales; family Balneolaceae; genus Balneola; species Balneola sp. The sequence goes on along the minus strand of NZMW01000013.1, from coordinate 60,719 downwards.
TGGCCATATAGCTTGTTCGTAAAAGCGACTGACCTTGAGGTACCGCAGGAGGGATAACGGCATTGGTATAAACCCCAGCCTCAAAAAGATCTTTCCAGAACTCAAAGCATTTCATCATATCACCAATCACAACAGGAATAATTGGGCTTTGGCTACTCCATACATTGAAACCGAGATCGCGTAAACCTTTGCGCATGTAGTTGGAAATCACTTCAAGCCGTTCTAGTCTCCACGGTTCTTCCTGAAGTATTTCAAGAGCCTTAAGTACCGTTGCGACATTTGCAGGAGGCATAGAAGCACTGAAAATATGTGCAGGAGATTTATGCCTTATATATTCTATAACAGGTCGGTCACCAACCAGGAAGCCACCAAGTGAAGCAAATGATTTAGAAAAAGTACCACTAATCAAATCAACTTCATCCGTCAAACCAAATACAGAGGCTGAGCCTCGTCCGCCATCTCCAACTACTCCAATGGCATGTGCATCATCTAAATAAAGGCGCGCGTCAAATTCTTTTGCCAGCTTAACTAAATCCGGCACATTAGCTAGGGTTCCTGACATGGAGAATACTCCGTCAGTAACAATAATCTTACCAGCATCAGGATCTGCGCGTTCTAATAATTTTCTAAGCTGATCCATGTCGTTATGCTTATAACGCATCGTCTTTGCGTTCGAAACTAGCGTACCGACTACAATACAAGCATGATTGTCTTTATCAGAAAAAATAATGTCGTTTCGATCAGCAATGGTCTGAATAGCCCCTTCATTGGTTTGATAACCGGTACTAAATAGAACACAGGACTCTTTGCCCATGAATTCGGCAAGCTTCTCCTCAAGTTCCAGATGACTATCTAATGTTCCGTTTAAATATCGAGATCCGGTGCATCCGGTTCCATATTTAGTGAGAGCTTCTTGTGCGGCTTTTATAGTGCGTTGGTCATTAGTAAGACCCAGGTAATTATTGGATCCGGCCATAATCACTTTTCTACCCTCTATTTCGACGATAGTACCATCGGTTGCTTCAAGGGGTTTAAAATACGGGTACAGCCCCATTGCTTTAACCTCATCGGCTTTCTTAAAATTGAAAGCTTTTGAAAAAATATCTGAATTGGTGGCGCTGGGTTTTTGATCGGCCATTCGGTAATTCCTTAACAAAGATTCTAAATAAACAGCGAAATATAGCCAGTATTAAATTTCTATCAAATTTTTGCTAACTCACTATTAAGTACCGGCTGCTGTAAGTCGTTTTAATTTCGTGCTGAAGATAAGAAAATTATCGGTCTGCTACTGAATTCTATATTCATTTAACTAAGTAAACCGAAATTTCGATAATTGATTCTTAGGCTCTTTACTGATCCTTCTTCTGCTGAACCAACTCTTGGTACTTCTCAAATAGAAGCTCAAAATGGTCTGCCATCGTTCCAATTCCTTCTTCAGCTGTTTTTTGGCAAGCTTTTACCATCTCATTTCTATCTTTTTGAATGATATTGAGCAATGCCCCTTTTAAGGCAGACGCATTTCCAGACTGATAAGTTTCGGCAATGTCCTTATTGGCGATATCTGCGGCTCCTCCTCTAGCAGGCACCACAACGGGTAGTCCGCTGCAAACAGCCTCCGCAACCACAATTCCATAGGTTTCTGCAGAAGAGCCGTGAACAAAATAATCACAAGACGCCAGAATATTGGCCAGCTCATCCCGGTTTTCTGTAAACCCCATTAGCTTCACATAATCCGATTTATTGGCTTTATAGTCTACATATTTCCGGATGGGTCCATCCCCAAAAACAATCAACCCCATCGGCTTTTTCTCAGCAGCTGCTCGAAATCCATCAATCAGTGTTCCCATTCTTTTTTCGGGATGATGTCGGCTGATTGCAATCATCAGGTTTGCTGATTCTGGCAGATCAAATTGAGCTAAAAGCTTAGCTCTCAGCTGTAAATCTCGCCGGGATGGTGAAAAGAAATCTTTATCAATACCGAAAGGCACCGGAACCGGATTGTTAACCCCAAAGCTATCTATGCGTTCCGCAAGCCATTCCCCACTAACAATAGTAGCATCAAAATTATTACTTAGGCGTTGAAGATACTTCCAGTAAAAGCCAAAGAGTTTGTCCACCTTATCGAAGCCCAGCATATTTCCTAAAAGAGTATGCGGATATGCCGCCACCGGATCTTGATGAAAAATAAAAGTTTTAACCGCATCACCTTTCCAACGCCCCGCAAACCAGCCGCCGGTCCAAGGAGAAGAACCCTCTACAACATCAGGTTTTTCCCGATCCAAAATTTCGTGAACGGCTTTTTCGCGCCATAACACGTAGTAGCGCCAGTCAACCGGAAGGCGGGGTCCTTTCACCCAAATGACCCTGCCGCCATATCTTTCTTCTTCTCCCCAGTCTTCACCGGGTGCTACTATCACTATTTCGTGGCCGTGCTTTTCACCCGCTTTTAGTTTCTGGTTGATATACGTTTTTACTCCGCCGCCCTGATCCGTATAAAATTCCGCTACATCAATGATCTTCATGGAATCGGTTATTTTTAAATGTCTTCTTCTGGGATAGGAAGTTCCAACGCTTCCTTATAATTATCTAGCAACTGTCCATTAATTTCATCCCAATCATAAAGTAATGCCTTTTCCCGGGACACCTTTTTCATTTTGTCTCGAAGTTCTTTGTCAGAAACAATGATGGATAATTTTTTCGCAAAATCAGCTTTGTTTTCAGGTTCTGCAAGCCCACCGTTTTCATCATGATCCACCAATGACTTACTCCCTGTAGCATCAGCTACCAGACAAGGCAACCCACTGCTCATTGCTTCGAGAGTTACATTCCCAAAAGTTTCAGTGTGAGATGGAAACAAGAACACATCGCTGCTTGCATACGCTCTTGCTAAATCTTCGCCTTCTAAAAAACCGGTATAGTGCGCTTCGGGCATATGTTCCTGTAATTCACTTTTAGCAGGACCATCACCTACCACCAGCGCTTTGACCTTGGGGTTCTTTGAAGCCACTTGCTGCACACTATGACGGTAGGTATCTAATTCTTTTTCCCACACAAGACGCGACACAAAAGTCACAACGATATCGTCATCCTTGAACCCGGCTTTCCTTCTCCACTCCATATCTCGTTTTTGGGGAGAAAATAATTTTGTGTTAACTCCACGAGCCCAAATCTTCATCCCCTTTTCAAACCCATGTGTCACCAATTCGTCAATCATTGATTGAGAAGGCACGTATACATGGGTTGTAGAATTATAAAACCAGCTCAGATAGCGCCAGGCGAGAAACTCGATGGGAGTAAGTCCATAATATTTAAAATAACTGGTGAAATGAGTATGATAAGATGAAACTACCTGAACACGATTTTTCTTAGCCCACTTCAGTGCTTTGTAGCCGGCCGCATCAGGAGTAGCAATATGAATGAGGGTCGGGTTGAAATCTTTCAATTCTTTCTCAGCTTTTACTGAAAATCCTGATGCAACCCGATACTCTCCCCTTCCCGAGACCGGCATCCGGATAGATGGTACCGAAACCATGCGCCCATTATGCTCAAGAGCAGGCTTATCCACTGTTGGCGCAAAAACCAATACAGGAATTCCCTGACTTTCTAAAAATTTCACCAACCGATTCAGCGTTAATGAAACACCGTCTCTGATGTGGTTGTAGTTACCAGTAAAAAGGGCGACTCTTAATTCCTTCATAAAAATTTAAAAGCAGAGGGTAGATTTGTATCTTACTTACTCTGCAGGGATGCTTAATAATTCTCTTTTTTATTCTAAACAATCTTCAAATATAAGGAAATTAATGAAAGCCTTTGTAACCGGAGGAACAGGTTTTATTGGAAGTCATTTAGTGGAAGCTCTTCTTAAATCAAAAGAGTACTCAGAAGTCCGCTGTCTTGTACGTTCTCAAGAGAAATGGCTCTCGGGATATGATTTCAAAAAAATTAGCGGTGATCTTCAAGATCTTCAGGCTTTGAGCGAAGGGCTTGAAGGTGCTGATGTTGTCTTTCACATTGCGGCTATCGTCAAAGCTCCCACGAAAAAGGAGTTCACGCACGCAAATGTTGATGCAACAGAAAACATCGTGCGGCTTGCCCAAAAGAAAGGCGTAAAGAATATGGTAATTCTATCTTCACTGGCAGCAGCGGGACCTAGCAATGGCTCACCTAAAACAGAAACCGAACCTATGAATCCGGTGAGTATGTATGGAGAATCCAAAAAGGAAATGGAAGTAAAAATCCATAAAGCCTCTCAAAAAACCGATAGTATAAAAATTGTCCGCCCTCCGGCCGTTTATGGACCTCGGGAAGATCAGATCTATTCTTTTTTCAAATCTTTCTCAAAAGGTATCTGCCCTATTGTGGGAGACGGGAACAATCCTCGCTTGTCGATGGTGTATGTAGGTGATTTGGTTAATGGAATTCTGAAAGCAGCACAGAAATCAGATTCAGGAGTACATACCTACTTTATTTCAGGTGAAGGAACCCATTCCTGGAACGAGATTCGTGGTATTACCTCAAAGGTAATGGGCAAAAAAGCGCTGGCCATTAAGATTAAACCTAAGTTGGTTAAAAAAGCCGCCGCTGTGATAGAAAACGTTGCATCATTATTAGGTAAGTATCCCGTTGTTAATAAGGAAAAAGCCAATGAGCTTATTTTAGAGTGGACTTGCTCCACAGAAAAAGCTCAAAAAGAATTAGGTTATACTCCCGAAGTTTCTTTAGCTGAAGGAATTTCAAGAACCATTCATTGGTATAAAATGCACAACTGGCTATAGTGATATGAAATTTATTTCGACTTTAATTATCTCCGCTCTCTTTCTGTTTACCGCAGGAGTTTCTGCTTTTGCACAACAAAGTCTGGCTCAGGATTATAGCCAGCTTATGGAAATCCCAAACATATCAGCTCTAGAAGGTTCACCAACGCATTTATATGTTTTATCTGAGACGGAAGGTATGGCTGTCTTTCGCGCTTATCCTGACACGCTTCAGTGGTTATACACTTCTTCAGGAATGCAGCGCAGGGGCAACAAAATTATGGCTGACATCCGATTTGCTTACTTATTTGGTGAATCACGACGGCTCACCGTACTCGAGCCTACTTCTGTGTTAGGAGTTTATTCTTCTACTATCCTGCCTGCCCAGCCTCGAGCCGCTGCCCGACTTAATAACAGTCTATTTATTGCACTTGGAAAAGAAGGGCTTGGAATGGTTTCGTTAACCTCTCCTGAGTCGGTTGACACAAATCCAAAAATGGTGCTTTCAGAAGCCTTAGGTGGAGCTTCTGTTATCGATGCCCGTTCCTCCAATATCAACAACCAGCTTTTTGTACTTACTGACGCCCCTTCCCTTTTAGTAGTTAATCAGGTTGATTCTACTCTTGAAGTTTCAGAAAATATTAGCCTTCGCCGATCACTCAAAAACATATTTATCGATCAAGAACAGCTTTGGGGCAGTACTCAAAATGGCGAGATTTTTGAAATCCGTTCTGCTGGCATTGGCAATCGAATTGGGGTAACCAACGAGCCTGTCGCTCATGTATCAAGTTGGAATAATCGTATTTTTGTTCGAACTGAGTCCGGTAAAGTTTGGGCAACAGATCAAACAGGACTTCTTGAACTTTGGAAAAATGATGGTAATGCCGGCAACTTTATTGCCAATAACACCGGTCAGCTCTGGATCTCAGAAAATGACAATATTTCTAAAGTTGAACTCAGGTCTGAAGTGTCATCTGCTCCAACATCAGCATCCGGCAGTTTCCTGCTAAAAGCCATTCCCAATAAAATTGTAACCTACCCTAACCCTCTTATTTTACCGCTTGAACTTGAAGGCAACTATCCTGCGGGGCAAGTTGAGTTCTCCTATCGATCAAATGCCAATAATGCCAAAATCCGGAAACAAGGTTTTTTCTGGCAACCAACGGTAAATCAAATGGGGAACTACTGGTTTAATATTGTGGCAACAAATTCTGAAGGGCAGTCTGACAGTACTCGATTTGTTGTGGATGTGCGTTCTTTTAATGCTCCTCCCCGCTTCAGCCCAATCCGCACAACTTCTATAGCTATGAACGAGGAATATGTGCTCCAGTTCAATGCCAGTGACCCTGAAAATCCGCAAAACCCCATCATTCGATATATTGGAGTAGACATGCCAGATGGGGCTTCAATTAACGAGAAAACAGGTGAATTCAAATGGACACCGACTGAACGACAAGTTGGAGAAACAACGTTTAAAGTGATCGCTACTGACCGACTCGGCGCGGCATCTTCCATTGATGTAACGCTGAACGTGTTAGATATCTCCCGTGATAGTGGCGATGAATAGTTAATCAGAAAGAATTCAATATCCTTGCAGAACCAAGATTTTTCCCATCACCTGCTAAATTGGTACGAAGATCATAAACGACAAATGCCATGGCGGGGTGAAGCCGACCCTTATAAAATCTGGGTTTCCGAAATCATGCTACAGCAAACCCGGGTTGAGCAAGCCACTCCCTACTTTAAAAACTTTATTTCCCTTTTCCCTACCGTTTTTGATCTGGCTGAAGCAGAACAGCAAAAGGTTTTAAAAGCCTGGGAAGGATTAGGTTACTACAGCCGGGCACGTAATCTTCACTCAGCCGCAAAAACCGTAGTTGAGGAATATAACGGCAAGCTCCCTGAGACTTATGATGAAATCATAAAACTCAAAGGCATTGGTCCCTACACAGCAGCAGCTGTGACTAGTATTGCCTTCAACAAACCCAACGCTGTTGTAGATGGGAATGTGATTCGGGTTTTGACACGCTATTTTGGAATTGAAGATGATGTCCGGAGTTCTAAGACAAAAAATAGAGTTCAGGATTTTGCAGATGAACTTATTGATAAAGAAAACCCTGCCTCTTTTAATCAGGGGATGATGGAATTAGGTTCTATAGTCTGTAAGCCTTCTAATCCTGATTGCATGGAATGTCCTGTACAGTCCGGTTGTGTAGCTACCAAAATGGCCAAAACTGATACCATACCCTATAAATCTCCCGCTAAGAAAAAGCCACACCATACCATTGGAGTGGGCATTATTGAAGGTGAAGATGGGAAACTATTGATAGCTCTGCGCCCTGAAAATGCAATGTTAGGCGGACTTTGGGAATTTCCCGGAGGTAAGCAAGAAGAGGGCGAAGAAATACATAAAACCGTTGAACGTGAACTTAAAGAAGAGCTCGGGGTTGAAGTAAAGGCCTTTAAGGAACTAATGAGTTTAAAACATACCTACTCTCACTTCTCAATCACCTTACATGCCTGGATGTGTAAACTCGTTTCTGGAACGCCTCAACCCAAGTCAAGCCAGGAAATTAGATGGGTAGAAAGAGAAGAATTGGAAAAATATCCTTTCCCGAAAGCTAACAAAGTACTTACTGAACGACTCAGCGGTAAAGGGCTGGCCGAGTTAGGTATTTAATCATTTAGTAGCTACACCCGCTATGTGTGGGATGATCGGGAGAAATATAGTTTTGTTTGAAAACTCTGTTTGCTTCACTTTACTAAACCCTGCATGCTGAATAATGCGTCCGGTTTCCCGGGTTAAATTACAGCCATCAAAAAACCATTTCCAAGATGTTTTGAGACTTTTCTGGACTTTATAAATCCAGCTATGTTTATGGGCTCTAACATGCTCGATATATACAAAAACGCCCCCTTTCTTTAATATCCGCTTGATTTCCGACAATGTTTTGGGTGGATTAGTAACGGAACATAAAACCAAACTACTTATTACCATTTCTGAAGTGTTTTCAGAAAGCGGGATATCTTCAGCTGTTGCCTCATAGATTTCTACACTGATCCCAAACTTTTCTGCACGATATTTCAGCATATCAAAAAAGCCCTTATTCGGCTCAATAATTTTCACTTTCGTGCCTTTTCTCAGATATCTGAAATTGGCTCCATAACCTGCACCAATTTCTACAATAACATCCGGGTGATTTTCAAAAAGAACTTTTTTTCTGTCGCCATATTGTAAATGCATATAGGCATCTACCATTGCAAAAAACCAAGAATTTATAATGTGAATCAATTTGGCTGTGTTTTGTTGTTATGTAAAAGCCCCGTAATCCTCAAAGTGTAATTACACTACTTATCGGCTTTAGCTTTTAATACTTTATAATAAATAAATCAGGGTAATCTATTGCCAAGAAAACGAAAAAAGTTTAAGACCATAACGCGCAAGAAGCTTCAACAGCTCAAGCCTTTCTTGGATGATTTAGTATCAAAGATTGAGCAACCCGACTATATTAATGATGACCCTGTGCAGTTCATGCATGCCTTTGAGGATAAAGCAGACCAAGAGCTTGCCGGCTTTTTTGCGGCTACCATGGCATGGGGTCGCCGCGATATTGTAAATGCTAAAGTTGAAGACTTACTTCAGCGAATGGATAATAAGCCTGCAGAATTTATTAAGAACTATTCGGAGAGCGACTTCTCAGTTTTTGATGGGTTTAAGCACCGAACGTTTAAACCCATCGACATGCATTGGTTAACCATCATACTGCAAACTATCCTCCTGAAATTCGGCGACTTTGAACATTTTTGGAAACACTGTTATGACTCAGCTAAGCACCAGAATCGTGAGCTAATTGCCGTATTTCATGACCAATTCTTTTCTTTTCATCCCGAAATGCCTCTACGGACGAGAAAACATGTTTCTAATACGGAAAAAAATAGTTCCGCAAAACGGCTTTATATGTACCTGAGATGGTGCATAAGAAAAGATAGTCCGGTTGATCCTGGTACTATGAGTTTTATGGATCCCTCGGAACTAAAAATCCCATTAGATGTACATGTTGCCCGACAAGCGAGGAAACTGGGGCTTCTTTCCAGAAAGCAAAACGACTGGAAATCAGTGCTCGAACTTGATGCCAGATTAAAATTTTTGGATCCCGAAGATCCTGCGAAATATGATTTTGCCCTATTTGGTATAGGCGTTCTAGGATCGGAAATCCCGAATGAGTATGTGATCAATGCTAAAACTTCATAAAGCTGATTCTAAAAGTTTAACGCCTGAATTGAATTCAAAATTGAGTATAAGATTAACCTACTTTTTTCTTATCTTTTCAGTCCCAATTAAGGGGAAAAAATTAAAAGAAAGGATGTGATACTTCTATGTTAGGAGTCGAAGTTAAAGACAACGAAAGTGTTGACCGCGCAATTAACCGCTTTAAGAAACTGATTTCAAGATCTCGTGTTCTCAACGAATACAAAGATCGACAACAGTATACGAAGCCGTCATTTGAGCGTCGTGAAGCTTTGAAAAAAGCCAAACGCGAACAACGACGTCGCAATCGCGACAACTTCTAAACGAAGTTCAACTCATTTGAGCCCTCTGGTTTTACCCGAGGGCTTTTTTTATGGCTTGATGTACGTACCTGATACCATCTCTCTCCTTTGAAGCCGGCAATAGCACCTGTTTAAAACCTAACTTATTGGCTTCTTTCTGTCTCTGCTCAAGGTGAGGCACTGTTCTTACCTCTCCACCTAACCCTACCTCACCAATAAAAGCCATGTTTTGGGAAACCGCTTCATCCATTAGGCTGGAAACCAGAGCACAACAAACGCCTAAGTCACCTGCAGGATCACTGAGCTTGAAGCCCCCCGCAATATTTAAATACACATCGTGATTGGAAAAGTTTTTACCCACCCGCTTTTCTAAAACAGCTAATAATAGAGCTAAACGATTACGGTCAAACCCGTTTGCCGTTCTTTGGGGTGAACCGTAGGAAGATGGCGTTACTAAGGCCTGAACTTCAATCAGCAAAGGACGAGTTCCCTCCATCGTACATACAACTGCGTTTCCACTCACTCCTGAGGTCTTGTCCGAAATAAATAACTCTGAAGGATTTGAGACTTCTATAAGTCCATCCGATTTCATCTCAAAGACCCCTACCTCCTGCGCTGCACCAAATCGATTCTTTAAGCTTCGCAACAAGCGGTAGGTATATTGCTTATCTCCTTCAAATTGAAGCACGGTATCGACCATATGCTCTAAGACTCGTGGCCCTGCAATGTCCCCTTCTTTCGTTACGTGACCTATCACCAATGTCGTAATATTCTTTTTCTTGGCCAGCTGTTGGAATAGGGCTGCACATTCTTTCACCTGTTGAATACTTCCCGGCATGCTCGATAGCTCAGTTCGGTAAACAGTTTGAATAGAATCAACGATCAGCAGGTCCGGTTTCATCTTCTGCGCTTCAGCAATGATGTTGTCGACCTGAGTTTCGTTGTAAATCAAAAGTTTTTCTGATTCAACACCAAGACGAGCCGCACGCTGTTTTATTTGCCCTGCAGATTCTTCACCCGCACAATATAGAATCGTCAAATCTGGATTGGCTTTGGCTATCTGCAAAGTCAAAGTACTTTTTCCGACACCAGGCTCTCCCCCAATTAGCACATAAGATCCGGGCAGGAAACCTCCTCCCAATACACGGTCAAGTTCCGATATATTACTTTTGAACCTGCTCTTTTCAGAAGTCTCTACGTCTTGGAGTTTTAGTGGAGCTGCTGCAGACTCTAATCCTTCTACGTTAGCTTTATGCTTGGACGCGGATTTATTCTTACTGATTGTTTTTTCCACAAAAGTATTCCACTCGCCACAAGAGGCACAGCTTCCGTTCCATTTAGGTGAAATGTATCCGCAGTTTGAACATTCATATTGCGTCTTCACCTTAGCCATAGATCAATCCTGAGTCTTTATTTCAACAACTTTCTGATTCACGTACCATGTCGTAGCCATCATCCCCAAACCTATACTTATATAGTAGCTGATGATCCTCCACACGAATACTGCCAACCCAATAAATCCTTCTCTTGAGATGAGTGGTCCCTGGAAGAGCACAAACAAACCTTCAACACCTCCACTTCCACCCGGGGTTGGTACAACAAGGAAGGCAAGGTTCATAGCAAGACTTCTTAATACCGATAAAACTTCGGGTGCCGGAAGTAAACTCAAAACTACAATCGTCGGTAAGGCAATTCTAGCTAACCACGACATGGTTGATAAAAAGAAAGCCTTCAACAAAAAGCTAAGTGGTTTCTGTCCCAGCTGCTGAGCATATTCTTCAAGGTTCTCAGCCTCTTCCTCTACCTTATCACCCATTCGGCGTAAAATTGGAAGCTTGAAAACAAACTTAACCACTTTTTTAATTGCGGTTGGGTTAACCAAAACTCCGTATGCCAATAATCCGGCATAGCTCAACAAACATACATAAAGTATCCCCATCGAAACATCACCGGCAAGACCGATTTCTGGCGGAACAACTTCATAAAAGATTCCTGCTACCAAAAGAATAGGAATCGCGATCGCAAACCAGATTTGGTCTAGTAAAACACCGTATAAAACAATGGCACCTGAATCGCCTAGCTTAAGGCCTTCTTTGGTCATCGCGTATGTCGCCATGGGCGCACCACCTATCGTGGATGGGGTAACAGCTGAGGTAAAATCCCAAGCTAAAACTACGCGCATAGATGCGTACCAACTCAATTGTTTTTCTGAAAGAAACCGGATTTTAGCTGCCGAAAACCAAACCCTTAGTAAAGAAACGACCAGGGCAATCACTAAACCCGGCAAGCGGCTTGGCGAAAGATATTCCAAAACACCAGGGGTATAGGTCCAGTAAATAACGCCCGCCATAGTAGCAACGCTTAACAAGATGGAAATAATCAGATATTTCCTTGAAAAAAAGGACTGGGAGTATTTGGTATTTGTTGTTTCGGAGCTCAAATAAAAATTTTTAAAAGAGAGGCGTCAATAAAAAAAGCCTTACAGGATAAACCCTGCAAGGCTATAAATAGTATCCGCAATTATGCGAGTGTGATTTCGTCGTTTAGGTAAACATCCTGAATCATATTCAGAAGTTTAACTCCTTCACCAATTGGGCGTTGGAATGCTTTACGGCCACTAATAAGACCCATTCCACCAGCACGTTTGTTGATGATGGCAGTCTTAACAGCATCAGCAAAATCATTTGAGCCGGAAGCTCCACCTGAGTTAATCAATCCTGCACGACCCATAAAGCAATTTGCTACCTGGTAACGGGTAAGATCGATTGGGTGATCAGAAGCTAGTTCTGTATAAATGCGTTCGTCAAGTTTACCATAGCTGGAATCGCCTGTGTTAAGGGCTTTATAACCACCATTATTATTTGGTTGCTTTTGCTTGATAATATCAGCGCCCAAGGTTGTTCCGATATGATTAGCCTGCCCGGTTAAATCAGCAGAACCATGGTAATCAACACCATCTACCTTAAAAGCTTCATTTCTGGTATAACACCAAAGAATAGTCGCCATTCCCAATTCGTGAGCATATGCAAATGCTTGTGCCACTTCTTGAATTTGTCGGTTAGACTCTTCGGATCCAAAATAAATAGTTGCTCCAACAGCAGCTGCTCCCATATCATAAGCTTGGTCAATAGTACCAAACATGATCTGGTCGTAGTTGTTAGGATAAGTCAACAGCTCGTTGTGGTTTATTTTAACAACGAAAGGAATTTTGTGAGCATATTTTCTAGATACAGATGCAAGTGCTCCAAACGTAGAAGCTACGGCATTACAACCGGCTTCCATGGCCAATTCTACAATATTTGCAGGATCGAAATAATCTGGATTTTTAGCAAAAGAAGCTCCTGCTGAGTGCTCAATTCCCTGATCTACGGGCAGAATTGACAAAAATCCAGTTCCGCCTAAACGACCGTTATTCAAAAGCCTTTGGAGGTTTTGAAGTACTCGATTGTTTCTGTCAGAGTGATACCAAACATCATCAACATAGTTAGCAGTTGGTTTTATCAGACGGTCGGTGCTGATTGTCTGACATTTGTGATTAAGAAGATCAGAAGCTTCATCTCCAAGAAGTTCTTCAATACTGTTAATTCCAAGTGACATATATAATTTCTCTTATTAAAATTTATCTTATGAGTGAGTAAGTGGGCCTAAAATATAAGTGTAAAAGAGGGAAATGGCTAAAGCGACTTTAAGGAATTTATATGACCTAAATTACCGATCAACCTAGAGTTATGTGTTTTCAACTAAGATCGCATTTGAGTGCTTACAGCTTGAACTTTAAAGATCTTCGTAATGAATTTAGGCAAGTAAACCTGTGAGCATATATACTTTTCTTTTCCTCATATTAATCCTCCAAAAAAAGCTTTATTTTTGATAGTCTAAATTATCATTTAATAAATATTACTGATGAAAATCGGTCCCATCGAACTGCAAGACCAGCCTCTTTTTCTAGCTCCAATGGAGGATGTTACAGACTCTCCCTTTCGCCAAATTTGCCGAAAGAAAGGTGCTGACATCGTATTTACTGAATTCATTAGCTCAGAAGCCCTGATTCGTGATTCAGATATCGCGATGCACAAAATGGACTTCAGTGAAATGGAGCGTCCATTTGGTGTTCAGATTTTTGGTGGCCGTGAAGAAGCCATGGAAGGCGCTGCTAAAGTTGCTGAGAATAACAATCCCGATTTGGTTGATATCAATTTTGGATGTCCAGTCTATAAAGTAGTTAAGAAAGGCGCCGGTGCCGGATGTTTAAAAGACCTTTCTATGATGGAGCGAATGGCTGGAACAGTTGTTGATGCTGTAGAGAGTAAACCGGTTACTGTGAAAACACGCCTCGGCTGGGATGACAGCACTATTAAAATCCAGGAAGTAGCATTGATGCTTCAAAGTCTTGGTGTAAAAGCACTCACAGTTCACGCACGAACCCGTGCTCAGAAATATAAAGGGGATGCCCGATGGGAGTGGCTCAAAAAGCTGAAAAATACACCCGGACTTGAGATCCCAATTATTGGAAATGGAGATGTTACCTCTCCTGAACTTGCTAAAAAAATGTTCGAGGAAACTGGAGTTGATGGGGTGATGATTGGCCGTGGAGCGATTGGAAATCCCTGGATTTTTGAACGTACAAGACACTATCTGGAAACCGGCGAAATTCTCCCTGAACCGACCGTTGAAGAACGAATTGAATTATGTGCAGAACAACTCCGCTTGTCTGTTGAACATCAGGGAGAAAGGTATGGAGTTATCATCATGAAGAAACACTACGGCCAGTACCTCAAGGGTATTCGCAATGGGAAGAATCTTCGGATGGAACTAATGAAACACGATGAAATGGATCCTATCCTGGAGCTTCTTTATAACTTTGATGAGACTGAAATTCACGCTGTGGCTTAGTACTTGAATCTTTTGCAGGAACTGACCGTACTTTCTAAGCACCTGATAACCAACTAAGAATCCAATGTTAGCACGTTTAGTCCGAGTACTCCGATCTTTCCTGACTGCTTCTGCATTTGCAGCCTCCCCTCTTAAAGCCGTCACGGGTATCGTTGTAAGTATTATTCTTCCTTATTTACTGTACGCTTTTTTAGGCGGATTCGGAATCGCTTTAGCTTTGGTTGGCATTATTTGGGGAGTCATCTGGTTGGCTAAAAAGAATGATAAATAATTACTAAAGGTAATCTCTCCCTATAAATGGTTTGAGCACTTCAGGAACCCTTACTTTTCCATTCTCTTCCTGATACGCTTCCAAAATTGCTGACACCACTCTCGGTATTGCTAACCCTGAACCATTAATTGTGTGAAGAATTTCTATTTCTTTTTCATCTTTACGATAGCGAAGCTGCATTCTTCGAGCCTGAAAGCCTTCAAAATTGGAACAAGAACTCACTTCAAGCCAACGCTGCTGCCCCGGACTCCATACCTCCAGATCATATTTTTTACTTTGTGTAAAGCCCATATCTCCGGTACACATTAGCAGAGTTCTATATGGAAGTTCGAGAGCCTCAAGCAGCCCTTCTGCATGTTCACGAAGACTTTCCAACTCATCATAAGAATCTTCGGGCTTCACAATTTTCACCAGTTCTACTTTATCAAACTGATGAAGTCGGTTTAGGCCACGGACATCTTTTCCATAAGAACCGGCTTCTCTTCGCCAGCACGGTGTGTGGCAAACATATTTAATAGGCAGCTCTTTAAGCTCGATAATCTCATCCCGGTGAAAGTTAGTCACGGGAACTTCCGCGGTAGGTATATTGAAAAAACCATCTCGGGTAATTTCATACATCATATCCTCTTTGTCAGGAATTTGGCCTGTTCCACGAGCGGATTCTTCATTCACAAAATACGGCGCCTGGAGCTCGGTATAACCTGCATTTCCTGCCTCATTGATAAAATAGTTTATCAATGCACGCTGAAGTTGAGCAACGCCGCCAATATAGAATGGAAACCCTGCTCCGGTTACTTTCACACCTCGTTCAAAATCTACCCAACCGTGCCGTTCTGTGAGTTCCCAGTGTGGTTTTCGCCATTCATCCTTATTAGGCTCACCCCAGGTTTTATAAGTCTCGTTATCATCTTCCGTGGCTCCTACCGGTACACTTGGGTGTGGAACGTTAGGAATACGAAGCAACAGGTTGTCTCTGTCTTCACGAAGCTTTTTAACATCTTCCTCAAGAGCTTTAATCTGCTCCTTCATCTCGGATGTTTCTTTGATGATTGCCTGAGCTTCTTCTTTTTTACCCTGCCCCATCAGTTTTCCAATTTCCTTCGCCTTTGTATTACTTTCGCTGCGAAGCAGATCTCCCTCATGGACTTTGGACCTCCACTCTTCATCAACAGACAAAACCTTTTCTACAACTGAAGTATCTTTCTCTCCCTTATTAGTTATAGCATTTTCAACCCGTTCACGGTTTTCTTTGATGTAGTTGATGTCAAGCATATTTCTTGGATAGTCTTTTTTGATTTGAAGCTCAAAGATAAGAGGTATTCAACTTTTTGTTACAGCTTTTTTGGCCTAAATAAATTTAAATCAACCTCTCTTTGGAAGCGCTTTTATAGTTGACTACCTAAATTATTAAGGTTATCATTCACCATTCAAAGAATTTTTAGGAATTTAGGATATTATATGAGTCATTTATTAGACGACACAGATCTAGCTATTCTCAATCATCTGCAGAAAGATGGACGTGCTCAGCGAAACACTATTGCAGACTTAGTAAACCTCTCTGTCCCTTCTGTTTCTGAGCGTATGAAAAAGCTGGAAGAACGTGGCCTAATTGAAGGATATAAAGCAATTCTTAACAGCAAAAAATTTCACTTTGATATAACAGCTTTCATCTTCGTACAGGTTGATGGTTCTGAACACTACAAATCATTTGTCGAAAGTGCTTCGGAAGAAAGAGAAGTACTGGAATGTCATTCTATTACCGGCGACGGTTCTCATTTCCTTAAAGTCAGAACAAAAAATACCGGATCTTTTGAAAGCCTGCTATCCAGAATTCAAGCTTGGAAAGGAGTTAGCAAAACCCGCTCAAATCTGGTTTTGTCAAGTTTTAAAGAAACCCGGTCAATCCCAGTGGAACATGCTGTAGAGCTTATCAAGCAGTAGTTTACTTACTATTTAGGGCTACTTTTCATTTACTTACTAAAGTAGGAATCGTTAACTTACGTCATTCTGACAGTAAGAATTTCTAAGGGCATTAGTTGATACAAGCTGTACACAAACAGCGTGCCCAACGCTTTAACTATACTATTTATGGATCGCGAAGTTTTTCAAGAACAATATGGGTTACTCGGCAGCTCTGAAGCTATGCGCCAGGTAATCGATAAGATTATGCAAGTCGCTAAAACGGACATTACCGTTACGCTTCAGGGCGAGAGTGGAGTTGGTAAAGATGTTACGGCAAGGGCTATTCATGCCATGAGTGAACGCAGCCGAAACAATTTAGTGATTGTGAACTGTGGTGCTATTCCGGAAGGTATTATTGAAAGTGAGCTTTTTGGACATGAAAAAGGTGCTTTTACCGGAGCTGAAACATCCCGTGAAGGCTATTTCGAGAAAGCTAATAACGGGACTATTTTTCTTGATGAGATTGGAGATACTCCAAAAAATGTGCAGGTCAAACTTCTTCGTGTACTTGAAAATGGAGAGTTTTTTCGGGTTGGCTCCAGCAAGATCCAAACCACCGACGTTCGCGTTATTGCTGCTACTAATCAAAACCTGTGGCAGATGGTGCAGGATGGTTCATTCCGGGAAGATTTGTACTACCGTCTTGATACTGTCCAAATAAAACTACCTCCTCTGCGTGAACGCTCTGAAGATATCATCCCGATTTTTAGAAAGTTTGTTGAAGAATATTCTGCCCGTTATGATTCTGTTTTTAAGGGTTTCTCCGATGAAGCTCGTGAATTACTTATTTCTTACCGCTGGCCGGGTAATATCAGGGAACTGAGAAATGTTGCTGAACAACTGGTTGTACTCGAAAAGTCTCAATTCATAGATAAAGAAAAACTTCAAAAATACCTCAAGGGACGTCAGCACGAGGGAAGCGCTGATAACCTGCCAATGGTTGCCGAAGACAGCTACAGAAAGCAAAAGACCGACGATACAGAAGGTTTTGACCGTAAAGACCGTGAATTAGTCTACCGCGCATTAGTTGAACTGCGAAATGACATCGCTGACGTGAAGAAAATGTTCGCGAACTTCCTTTACTCTACCTTTTCAACGAAAAATATAAAGGCACTTCCTGCTTCCGTTAGGGATGAGGTTGATAAAACTGAAGTCTCTGGCGTGAATGTCGATTTAGGTGATCACGCAACTTTGGGAATGCAATCCATGCCGGATAATAAAGATGTGGAAGAGCCAGATGAGTCTGAGCTAAGCTCTTTTCTTGAGAATGATGAAATTCCTTCCATCGAGGAAGCTGAAAAATTTCTTATTGAACAAGCTCTTAAACGATTCGATGGAAACCGAAGAAAGGCTTCTGAAACCCTTGGTGTAAGTGAGAGAACACTTTACCGAAAACTGGATCAGTATGGCTTGGAATAGATTTCTTTTACTCGTTACGATTTCTGCTTCTCTATTGTTTGGAGGATGTCTGCGCTACAGCTTCACAGGGGCCTCGATACCCCCTGGAGTTAATACCATTTTTATTCCATTTTTTCCTGATCAATCCAATAGCGGTTTGGGGGATCTAAGTGACAGACTTAATCAGACTTTAATCAATAGATTTGTAAATCAAAGCAAGCTGCAGCTTGCTAATAATGAATCAGATGCTGATGCGGTACTCGATGGTGTAATTACCGCTTATTCAAATAGACCATTTAGTATCGGGGGCAATGAGCAATCCAATCAAAATGAAGTGACTATTACGGTTCGTGGAACATTTAAGTACGCTTCTGAAGATGAGGAAGAATGGTCAAAACCATTCACCGGAAAGTTTACCTACGACCCTGCCGAAAATCCAATTGACGGTGAGAATGAAGCTGCAAACGGAGCCCTTGAGCAAATCGCCAACAATATGTTTAATGACGCAGTAAGTAATTGGTAATTAGCTTTGATTGTAACCGCACTTCACTTATCATTGTTGAGTCTTAACAGAATTTATGCAAGAACTTCCATTCAACATACCAAAGTCACTTTCCTCTTATGTGGAAAAGTTTGATGAGGATCCTAAAAAGGTTACTCAAAAACTTAAGAAGCATTTAAAAAAACGAGGACCTGATGCCGTGGGACACTTTTTGCTTTCATGGTTTTATCATATTCAGGATAAAAAAAGCGAGGCCGTTAAAGAGGCACTAAAGGCCAAAACTTATGCTCCTGGAAGTCCGTTAATGGAACACTTGCACTACTTCCTTGTCCATCCGGAAAAATTTGAAGCGGCTATTCCCGCACACTCGTACACCTCATCGGCAGTTAAATTGCAGCAGGCATCCAGAACATCTCCTGTTTTGGATTTAGATCGTTTAATCGAGATGCTTGAAGCTGTAGAGTCACAACGTATTCAAATTCCTGCTGAAGGAGAGCCTCATGATGATACCGACTTGAGCAAAGAGGCCGAAGATGTGGATGATTTAGTTTCAGAGACGCTGGCAAAAATTCACTCCCTGCAAGGCCGTAATAAGGAAGCCATTAAAATGTATGAGCGACTTATTGAAAAGGACGAGAGTAAAGCTGATCATTATAAAGAGCAGATCAATAAGCTAAAGCAAGAACCTAAGAAATAGGTTATTATCCTGCTTTAACGAAGGAATTGTTGTTCTTTTCGTATCCAATAGTTGTTGTGGGTCCATGCCCTGGATATACAACAGTCGGCTCTGGCAACGTATATAGTTTTTCTTGAATACTCTTTTCAAGCACTTCAAAGTTCCCTTTGTACAGATCAGTTCTACCGATGCTTTCTTTGAATAGTGCATCACCTGCTATCACTAACTTTTGTTCTTCAAAGTATAATGAAACATGATCAGGAGAGTGGCCGGGTGTATAGAGGCATTCAAATTCGAAGGCACCAATTCTAAAACTTCCTTGGCTTGGAAGTTCGTCTGGCACAAAACTAAATCCACCCTGATTGATCCCAAACATTTGCGCCTGATTACCGAAGTTTTCCCACAAATAACGATCTTCATTACTGAGGTAAACAGGTACATCAAAATCGCTTTTTATGCGATTTAGCCCCATAACATGATCAACATGAGCATGAGTTAACACTACTGCTTTCAGTTCACCCGATATTGCAGTTTTTACTTGCTGATACTCGGGCTCAGTCGAGAAACCGGGATCAATAAGTAAATGCTCTTCATTTTTTGAGAGCAGATAAGTGTTTTCTAAAAAAGGGCCAACTTCAAATACTTGAACGTCCATAGGCTAAATTAAAAAAGGATGCACCTGAATAGATACATCCTTTAGTAAAAAATGATTGCTACAATTACTAATCGTCAGCATTTCCATATCGTCGCTTAAAGCGATCAACACGGCCGGCTGTTGAAGTAAATGTGTTACTCTTGGTGTAGAATGGGTGGTTTTTTGAGTCAACCTCGCTACGATAAACACCATCTTTGGTATCCATGGTGCTGCGGGTTTTAACTTCCGTACCATCACTCATCACTACTGTAATTTCTTTATAATCTGGATGAATTCCGTTTTTCATAGTCTAGTACTTGCTTGAAATTTGCAAAGGCTTTAAATATAAGGCTAACAAAAACTGAATTCAATGTATTTATTACTCAAATTCATCGTAGCCTTCATCATCGATTTCTCCCAGTGAAGAGAACATAGAACCGAGCATATCAGAGTACAATGTCTGATCGTCTAAATCCTGTTTACTTAACATTGAATTTTGGTGTAAGGCTTCTAAAACAAGGTCCATCCAAATGAACTGCTCAGATTTATCCACACCTTTAGCATGATCTTTAACCAGCTTAGCTAACCCATCTACGCCTTTAAGAGCTTTCTCGTATTCTTTGTTAGGCAAAGTATCAGAAATGTTAATCTCATTGCCATCAGCAAACCAATCCATAATTTCTTTATAGCTTGATTTCTGGTCTTCTGATTTTGCCTGTGGGTCAGGAAAATGTGCTTTAAAGATTTTGCTTATCGCTTTACCTAAAATATGTTTGGCAACACTAATTGCCCCTTCCTGTTCTCCTTCATAAACTAACTCAATTTTCCCGGTTAGTGCGGGTACCATATGATAAAGATCAGCTACTCTGATATTTGTTTCCTTCTCATCATTGAGAATAGCTCTTCGCTCAGCTGAAGAAACTACTTGCTCCAGGGCAGTAATCGTCATTCGCGTAGAAACACCACTTTTTTGATCTACATATTCAGAATCTCTGGCCTCGAAAGCTGCTTTTTCTATCACTTCTCTGTAAAGCTCAGGGATGTTGATTTTAATTCCAGTCTCCCGCTCTTGCCACGCTTCCTGCCTGGTTATATTTACTCCGGTCTCCAGTTCTTTTGGATAATGAGTGATAATCTGTGAATCAATTCTATCCTTAAGAGGTGTGATAATGTTCCCTCTGTTTGTATAATCTTCAGGATTAGCAGAAAATGCCATTGAGATATCAAGCGGAATTCGAACATTGAACCCGCGGATCTGAATATCACGCTCCTGCATGATATTCAACAGGGCAACCTGAATTCTAGGTTGAAGATCTGGCAATTCGTTAATTACAAATATTCCGCGGTTTGTGCGGGGAATAAGCCCAAAGTTGATCACATTTTGATCAGCAAGTGTCAATTTCTTCGTTGCGGCCTTAATGGGATCAATATCACCTATCAAGTCGGCCACAGTTGTGTCGGGCGTAGCTAATTTCTCCCCGTATCTGAACGAACGATGAAGCCATTCCACCGGAGTTTCATCTCCTTTTTCTTCTACCAGGTCTTTCGCGAACTTTGATAGTGGATTGAATGGGTCATCATTTATTTCAGAACCTTTTACAATAGGGATATACTCATCCATAAAGTTGACAAGCATTCGGAGGATTCGTGTCTTTGCCTGACCACGCAGCCCAAGAAGAATCATATCGTGCCGGGAGAGTAATGCGTGCTGAATTTGCGGAAGTACCGTTTTATCGTATCCAAGAATTCCGGGAAAGAGTTCTTCTCCACTCCGCATTTTTTGGATTAAGTTCTTCCGTATTTCCTCTTTTACTGATATTGATTCCCAACCACTCTCTTTAAGCTCTCCAAGTGTACTTGCCTTCATTCTTTTCCTTCGATGTGATGTGTTTTTTCTATTCATTTCTATAACCCTCAATACAAAGTCTTCATTCAGGCTTTTTGAAATTCCATTAAATATTTGTGATTGCTTTCGCTTTGATCAGAGTTTCTTCCCATTCATCTTCCGGGTTAGAATCGCTTGTTATAGCTCCTCCAACCGGATAAATCAGTTTATCCCCTTCAATAATTGCGGTCCTGATAATCACGTTAAAGTCAAAATCGCCGTTTGGTTTTATATATCCCAAAGCACCGGAGTAAATTCCACGGCGGTAATTTTCATAGTTTTCAATGGACTTCATTGCGGCAATCTTTGGTGCTCCCGTCATCGAACCCATAGGAAAACAGTTCTTTATAATATCTATGCTTTCAACCTTTTCTTCAATCTTAGCCTCAACCGTTGAGACCATCTGATGTACCGTCTCAAAACTCTGCACCTCAAATAAATTCGATACACGAACGCTATTTCTTTGCGCAACTCTCCCTAAATCGTTTCTTACTAAATCTACAATCATCAGGTTTTCAGCCCGCTCTTTCTCGGAACCTTTAAGCTTCTCTATATCCTTAGATGAATCTGCTTCCCCTTTCCTCGATGCAGTACCTTTTATGGGTTGAGACCATATTCTATCCCCTTCCCTTGCTAAAAATCGTTCCGGAGATGAGCAGCAAATAGCAATATCACTGATGTTGGCATAACCGCCAAACGGAACCGGACCAACTTTTTTCATTGCTTGATACAAGTCCCAGCTATCTCCTTCTATATCAAATTGCAGAGGGTGAGATAAATTTATCTCGTAATACTCTCCTTCATAAATATCAGACTTGGCCTTATTTACCAGCTCTATATAGTTTGTTTTTGATATCCGATTCTTCAGTTTCACAAAAACATCTTTTCTTAAAGTATCTGAGTCCAGGTTTTCTGGAAGTTCTCCCTTTATAGCCCGGAGTTGCTCATCAGCATCTATTTCAATAACAAGTTCCGGAACTATGAAATAGAGATCCGGTGCGCTATTAAGCATATTATTCTCAGACTTAAGATCTTCAATATGATTCTTTAAATCGTAGCCAAAGTACCCGAATAGCCAATCCTGATGTTCTTTTCTGAATGCTGATAATGCATCCCAGGGATTTCCCTTTTTCATCTCATGCATCCCCTCATTCCATATTTCAATACTGTCTCCTGAGGCTTTAATCCATGCTTTAGGGTGCGCCGCTAAATAGCTTTTTTTGCTTGATGGGTGCCCCTTCATCTGCGATTCAAGCAGAACTATATCTCCTTCTTTTCGAAGAGTGCGTACTAAACCCGATATATTTGCAGTCTGTTTTTTCATAGGAATTTGAGAAATGAGTATACGGGTTCTTTCACTCTTTTTGAACGTTTTTTCGTATCATTGGCACCATGAATTATCAAAATCTTCTCAGACCGTTTTTGTTTAAAACTGATGCCGAAACCGCTCATGAATGGGCACTTTCAATGGCTTCAAAAACAAATAATTCTAAGCTGCTTCAGGAACTTTCCTCTTCAATTTATGGAGAAAGTGATGAAGGTTTAGAGCAAGAATTAATGGGTTTAACGTTTCCAAACCCCATCGGTTTAGCAGCCGGATTCGATAAAAACGGTACTACTCCTAAAGCCATGCAATCTCTTGGTTTCGGATTTGTTGAGATAGGAAGCATTACTGCAAAAGCTTCCAAAGGTAATCCTAAACCCCGTGCCTTTCGTTTGCCTGACGATCATTCTTTGATCAACCGGATGGGACTGAATAACGAAGGTGCTGATGCTATTACCCAACGCCTTTCTGATTTATCGCTCGATATCCCGCTTGGTGTTAATATCGCCAAAACAAACGATACTTCTATTCATGGAAACGACGCACTACAAGACTACCTCCATAGCTACGAAAAAGCCCAAGACGTTGCTGATTATATTACTATCAACATCTCTTGCCCAAATACCGGAGAAGGCAAAACTTTTGAAGACCCTCAGGCTCTGGAAGATTTATTAGCTACTCTCAAGCCAAAAAATGTTAAGGTTCCTTCACTCGTAAAATTCACCGTAGATATCGACAAAGAAGCTCTTGAAAGATTGGTGCATATCTGTGAAGATTATGGGATAGCCGGATATGTTGCTACAAATACTTCATCGATAAGAGATGATTTAAAAACTGGGACTGAGGTATTAAATAAAATTGGAAATGGAGGGCTTAGCGGACGAGCTATTCAAAACAGAAGTACTCAGGTAGTTAAATGGCTAAGTGAAATCACAGAAGGCAAAAAGCCTCTTATTGGTGTTGGAGGTATTGATTCCCCTCAGGCAGCATTTGATAAGCTGGAAGCCGGAGCAAACCTAATTCAAATTTATACCGGATTAGTTTATGAAGGGCCAGGACTTGTAGGTCGAATCAAAAAAGCTTTGAAGGATCGGGCTTAAGTTACTGTAACGGAAATACTAGTTCACATTCAACTTTCACAGCTTGGCCATCATTCAGAATAGGCTCAAAATTCAGGTTCGTTTCTATAGCCTGATTGAAAGCATCTTCTAGTCCACTGGAAACATCTTCTGTCAGAAGTTCATATTCATCTATAATTCCTCTCTGATTCACTCTGAAGAGGTATCTTATTTCATCTATCGTAATCTCTTCGTTGACTCCTATTTGACCAAGAAAAGCTTGCATACCTCCCCTGATAGTTAGTTCTGTGCGCATTTCTTCACAGCTTATGTATCCTTCCTTAGGACCTTCTTCCGCCACTATCTCAGGCTGTTCAACAGGAGTCATAACTTTTTCTTCTTTCGGCAATGCAATTTCTCTTTTGATTCTATTCACTTTTGAAAGAAAATTAGAGTTGTTAAACACTACCAAAAACGTATCAACAGCTACACGGGCACTATCCCACATTCCACCTTTATAAGGAAATACGTCCTTGAAATCGGGCTTTTCCATTGTCGAATCTATGAGTGTCTGAAAGCCCTCTCGTTGTTCTTCCGTGATGGTAGAATCATCCAGTGCTTCCAAAGCTGAATCTTGTTTAGCCTGGAAGGTGCTGAGCCTCTCGTCCCAATTCTCGTTCACATCTACCCACTCAGCAATCATCTCTTGATAAAGCGGTTCTTCCTTCCCGGCAGACATGTATGCCTGTATAGCTTCATATTGAGCTTTAGGTGCTATTTTCTCTTCTGTATTACTCATCGCAAAACTGCTTAGGCGTCTAGCTTTTTCAGCAGTACTTATAGAGTCTGTTTGTGAAATCCTGTTGTAAACTTTTAATGGATCTACTTCATCAGCTGCATCATCTGTTTGAAGGTCCATGTCATATTTTTCAGCAACTCTTCTGGCGTATTCAGTCCTTGGGTACTCATTAATCAGCCGTTGAGCGTATAATCGAGCTTCTTCATCATTTTCCTGAATAGAATAGAGTTCAGAAAGTGAATAAAGAGAAACTGTATTTACGTTTTCTGCAGAGGGATTTACGATCGCTTTCTTAAAGTAGTACGTTGCGCTATCCGGCAGATTAAGCGACAAGAAAAATAAATTACCCAACTGATACTCGTAGGAAGCTATCAATTTCTGAACTGAATCTTGTTCAACCTCAGTAAATGGAATGCCGGATAAATCAATTTGAATACTTTCGAGTGGTGTTCTTTGTGAGCCTGATGCAACATTTTCTGACTGCTCAGCATTATTATTAGCAGCTGAATAATCAATCATAGTTCTCACCCGCCAGTTGTCAACAAGGGGACGATCACCCCAAATTGCAAAGAACTGCTGCTTTACATTTTGCTGGACTACCGGATTATTTGAATTCAGGAACCCGTTACTCAAATTGGTTGTGGCATCCCCTTCACTCTGACTTCTGTCTACATTTACCAGCTGGTTTTGCTGCTGTTGCTGCTCTTCTCTCATCTTCTCGAGCTCGGCTAATTTCTTAGCCCGCAATTCCGTTAGTACAGAATCAAAAGCTTCCGGTGATAACTTACCGAGCTTAATCAGGCTATCCTGTAAAGCAATCTGCGATTTAATTCTGGCATAATTCCCGAATGACTCAGCCAAAGTTTTAGCTTCAAAATCTTCCGGCAGCTTTTCGGCCGGTACATTTTTTTGAGCAGCAGAGTCATAATAAGCCGCTGCTTTTTCAAAATTATCATACTGGAAGCGATAAATTTCTGCTAAACCATTATAAGAACGAGCAGCTACTTCGGCAGCCGGTTGCCTTAAGTTATCGTGAAGAACATTATTGTAAAGCTTCTCGGCCCGCTTATAGTTGCCCCGTTCGTGTTCTGTTCGTGCCAGCTCAAAGTCTAATTCAGCTTTGTATTCCAGGTTCTTATCATCGCGAACCATGTTATTGAAAATATTGAAAGCTACATCATTGCGGCCAAGGTTTCTGGCTACTTCAGCCCTCTTTCTTTGTGCAAGATATTGAATTCGGTATTCCACATAGTGATTCTGCACCTGATTATAAGCAGCAAAAGCAGCTTCTGTATTATCCAGTCGCTCATATATTTGTCCTAATAAAAAGTAACCGCGTTCTCTATATTCTTTTTTGGCAAGATCAGGCAGTGCCTCCGACAGAGTATTCGCTGCTACCTGCCAATTCTCCATTTCTACATGATGCTGGGCAAGCAGAGCCAAAACTTCAGCTCTGTATCTGTTTACCCAATCCCCTTCCAACAGAGTTAGCTGCTCGGATAGAAAAGCAATCCCTTCATTATGTAGTTCCATATCCAGGAGCACTCTTCCCTGCCACAGAATTGAGTTTTGCTGTAGCTCTTTACTCTCTGTGGTAACAAATAGTTCTTTAAACTTTTGATCAGCAGAAAAGTATTCTTGACGGTAATAGTAGGATTTACCAATTAATCCGATGGCATCATCCACCCACTTGGTGTCTTCATATCTACGAAGAACATCCGCCCCTTTCTGAATAGCTTTATCGAAATCTCCGGCTCCGGCATTTACCGGTTTTGGATGAATACGAATGGGCTGAAGCGGATTATACTCCCGATTTTGGTTCAGGTTTTTTTGAAGACCAGACTTATAATTCTTCTTCGCGTTGTAATACGTGTTATAATAAGCATTGAAATTTTTCCAGTTTGATTGAAATGAGGTTTTACAACCTGTCATTAAAATCAAAGCGGTGATACTTAAAATAAGTCGGCGTATTGTCATTCTGTTTGCTTTAGGGCAATACTTTAATCAATCGTACTAACTTTAATCATGTTTGTACGTCCGCGTTTAGCCATTGGCATTCCCGTTGCTACAATTACACGATCTCCAGACTTTACCATTCCATTGTCCAGCAGATAATCTTCCATCATTTTAACACTCTTATCTGTGTCAAAGAGTTCGTCAAGCCTTACAGAATATACACCCCAAACCAAGTTTAGCTGTCGGCGTACTTTCTGGCTTTCCGTAAATGCTACAATAGGAACTTTAGGTCTAAATTTTGCAATTCTGCGGGCTGTATTTCCGGAATGTGTGATGGTACTAATCGCTTTAGCTTCTACATTATCCGCGATGGTAACGCAAGAGTAAGCTAAAGATTCTATCACTTGTTTTTCCTTCCACTCAGGTTTACGGTATCCGAGACTGTTATAAAGCTGAGGACGTTTTTCCTCGATGGAGCGGCATATTCTATCCATTACATTAACAGCTTCCATTGGGTATTTACCTGCTGCAGTTTCACCCGAAAGCATGACAGCATCTGTACCATCAAGTACGGCATTAGCAACATCAGAACTTTCTGCACGTGTTGGGCGAGGATTGTTAATCATGGAATCTAGCATCTGCGTTGCCGTAATTACTGGCTTTCCAGCAAGTCGGCATTTCTCAATAATCATTTTTTGGACTACAGGAACTTGTTCAGTCGGAATTTCGATTCCTAAGTCACCTCTGGCTACCATGATGCCATCAGCCTCTTCAATAATCTCATCAATTACTTCCAGCGCTTCTGGCTTTTCAATTTTTGCAATAATTGCAGCCTGACTCCCGGCCGCCCTTACTCTTGAAATAAGATCCCGAACATCTTTTGCGGTACGAACAAAAGATAAAGCGATTAAGTCAACATCTTGTTCAATACCAAACTCAAGATCCTTCAAATCTTTCTTTGTCATGGAAGGAATTGAAATTCGCACATTGGGCAAATTCACACCCTTTCTGGATTTCATCATTCCACCAACAACTACTTTCGCATCAAGCGAATCCGGATATTTGGCTGTTACTTTAAACTCCAGTAACCCATCATCTAAAAGAATGGTATTACCAACCTCTGCTTCATGCAAAAGGTTTTTATAATCAATAGGAATCAATTCGCTGGTTCCTAATACATCATCACCTGTAATCTTGATGGTTGAGCCCGTTTCCAACATCTGCCCGCCATCCTTCATCTTACCAACTCGAATTTTTGGACCTTGCAAATCCATCAAAACAGGTACGCTATACTTATATTTATGTGCGACTGTACGGATATGTTTGATAACCTCCGCGTGGTCTTCATGCGAACCGTGAGAAAAGTTAACCCTGGCAACATTCATTCCGTGAAGTAATAGCTCTTCAAGCTTTTCCTGAGTATTACAACTTGGGCCTATAGTGCATACTATTTTCGTTCGGCGCCTTGCAGATATCATATAGAGTAATTATTTAAAATGAGTGAGTAAGATATTATTTATATGTTGCCAAAGATAGGTGAAATGTTACAATCATTGTGAAATGATTTCATGAAAATCGGCGGTTTATGGAATTAAAGAACCATAAATTTGAATCTAGGTCTCAATTTTTGAAATGTGAACTAATAATTCGTTAAATATCTTTTAAAAAGAGAAGATAGAATATCAGTGTTAATAGATATTTAATTCCTGTAGAATCGAATAAATAATAAGTTTCCGCTAATTAGGTTAGCATAGAGATATCATTTACAATTTATACTATTATCTCACTGTATAATTACATTATAAAGAGTCACATATTTCGGTTTAATTCTTGATGTGTATGTCTAAACCTGTTTTAAAATTTTTATATCCGTCACCGCTATCATTTCTAATTATAGCCGGCTTTTTCCTCTTTGGCTGCTCCAATAAATATATTGATGAAGTAGATCGGGGAGCAGGCTATAACTATCAGCCGGGCTTCCCTGAGTTGAGGCTTGCAACCACCGGTCAGATTAACGAGTCAAATATTCCTACTATCATTGTTTCGGGTAATATCGTTTATGGCAGCCTGGTTTATTCTCGAAATGAAGATGTTTTAGAAGCTACTCTGTTAATAGAAATCATCATTAGAAATACATCTGATGAGGACAATACAGTTAAACGAAGAGAATTTGAAAGGAAGGTACTCGAGGATGATGAGGCAATAATCAATAGCCAGAACGTGCTTCGTTTTGAAGAAGTGTTTGAAGTCCCGCCTGGCAACTATGAAATCAGAACCGTAGTAACCGATCAGGTTTCCGGTAAAAGCACTACTCAAACATCAGAAACTGAGATACCGAATCCTGAAGAAAATGTTTCTCATATCACTGAGATCAGAATACTCGGAAAAAATACAGATCAAGAACAGTCGCAATTTAATCAGGCAACAACTTATGATGTCCCCTCCAGCCTGGATTCTCTTAAGTTTGTGTTTCAGGTTACCAATAATAATCCGGATGAGCCTATAGAGTTGGAATCGAGGTTATTAAAATTTAGGTCTGACACATCCATTGCACGTCCCATGCATTTCAACGACTATTCTCCTTCAAGCATTGCCTACCTTGGTATAGACTATAGCAAATTTGAAGTTATTCAGAGCTCCACAAGAAGTCTAAATCAACCGGGAAGTGTTGTTATAGAGTTTGTTTTTACAGATTTGGAAAGAGGCAATTACCGACTTGAAGTCACTTCAAATATGGAGGAAGATGATGAGCTGTATCGGGCAAGGGACTTTAGTATCAAAAGCCCAAACTACCCTTCACTTAAAACAGCTGAAGAATTAGCCCGTCCACTTGCTTACTTAATGGATGAAAAAGAATACGACAAGCTGATGGACATTAAGGACCCTAAAAAAATGAAGGCGGCCATAGATCGGTTTTGGCTTACCAATGTTCAAAACTCAAATATTGCTAAGAACGTTATTTCACTTTACTATCAGCGTGTGGAGGAGGCAAACAAACAGTTTTCTAACTTCAAGGAAGGCTGGAAAACCGACCTCGGAATGATTTATATACTTTTCGGACCGCCTTGGTACAGTGATCGCTTTTCTGATCAATTGTATTGGTCGTATTCTTATAATCAAGAAGATCCTGAAAAAAACTTCGCGTTTACAGAACCAAAAATGAAGTCAAAGTTTTACCCCTTTAATCATTATTTACTTCGTAGAAATTCTTTTTACTATAATATTCAATATCAGCAAAAGCAGCGCTGGCGTACAGGAAGCATTCTTACATATAATTTATAGATGAAAGCACTAAAGCTATTACCCGTGCTTTGTTGATTTATTCTTTACCATGAACAACACTTTTACACACATACTGACTCTTACTTTTGCTGTGCTTCTGACGGGTGCCTGTTCAAATAATTATTATGAAAATATTGACAGGGGTTCCGGGTTTCAGTTTGAGCCAGGAAAACCAGAGCTACGATTAGCTGCCTCGGGCTTTATCAATGAACAGAACACTCCACAGATACTCGTTACCGGCGATGTGGTGTATGCTAGCCTCATCTATAAAAAAAGGGATGAAGATATATCCGCAGTTATTAATATTGAGGTTTTGGTTGAAAGAAATTCGGAGTCCGGGAAAAAGACTGTTGTTTCCAATCAACAATTCACCGAAACACTGATTAGAAATGACCGGGGAGCTGTGTTCGATCAAAATGTTTTTAGATTTGAGAGGCAGTTTGATGTTGAGCCTCAGGAATACAAGGTCACGGTTTCAATCACTGATTTGGCATCAGGCGCCAATACAACCAGAGAAACTACAGTCGAAATTCCTGAAGTCGAGGATAACACAGCTGAAATCACCCAGATTAGAACATTAGCAAAAAGCTCTACGGAGGAAGGCAGTCAATTTAGTCAGGTAACGACCTATGACATTCCTTCTCAACTTGATTCGTTACAATTTGTATTTCAAGTATTGAAACCAACTTCAAGGCCCATGGAAGTTGAATCCCGTCTCATCAAATTTAATTCTGATTCAACAGCAGCATGGCCAATGAGTTATCAAAACTATCCCAACTCTAGTATCCAATATCAGGGAATTGAGTACGATGATTTTGAGGTGATTCAATCGTCTTTAAGAAATCTGCAGGTGAGGGGAAATATACTTATTGAAAACAACTTTAAGGGTTTACAGGAAGGTAATTACAGACTTGAAGTAATAGCGAAATCTGATAGAAATGAGGAGATTATCAGAGCCAGAGATTTTGGAATTAAAAGTGCGTTCTATCCTTCTCTAAAAAAGCCTAAAGATTTAGCAGCTCCACTACAATATCTAATGAATGATAAAGAATTCGAGGAACTAACTTCGATTAGTGACCCAGACTCTTTGAAGAGTGCTATTGATCGATTCTGGTTATCAAACATCGGGAATTCAAGTACGGCGAAGAGTGTAATTTCTATGTTTTATGAAAGAGTTGAAGAAGCTAATAAACAATTCTCCAATTTTGAGGAAGGTTGGAAAACGGATCCCGGTATGGTATATATTCTTTTTGGACCACCCTGGGATTTCGTAAGATATAATGATAGGATGGTTTGGTCGTATTCTTATAACTTAGATGATCCTGAAAAAAACTTTGTTTTCAGGCAGCCAAAAATGAAAAACAAATTCTATCCTTTTTACAATTTTATTCTAGACCGATCGATCTATTTAAATTCTCTTGAATACAAACAGAAAGAAAGATGGTTATCTGGAAGCATTTTAACCAGACAAAATTGATCTCTAAATAAAATTGCGGAAAAAATAATTAATAATAATACCTTAATGGATGAGTTAACTACTTATCGAACTCTTCCAAAACATTAAAATTTAATTTTATGTCTATCCAAAAAGTTACCACCATACCACTGATATTTATATTGACGCTTTTCCTGACAAATTTCTCAGTTGCACAAAGCGGCGAAGGCGAAATTGATCGTAATTCCCTAAACGACCTAGCCACCAGCAGTGTGGTTCCGAAAAAAACCAATACTGAAACGATTGGCAATCCTTATATCTTTGATCGATACATACAGGGTACGATAACTCTTACTAATGGCTCCAAGACTGATGTCTTATACATGAATTTAAATGTTTATGAAGACCGATTAGAGTATCAGGACAATGACAGAATAATGGCAATAGAATCCGGAAGAGTTACTTCTTTTGAATTTTATGACATGGATAAAATAAGAATCTTTAAAAAAGGATATTCTGCTAAAGGACTTGATTCAGATGAGTTTGTTGAAGTATATGGAACAGGAAAAGCTTCTTTACTTATTAAACACGAAGTTAGCCTCCAGGAGAATATGCCATCTTACGGAACGGCAACTGAAACAGAAGAGTATATTGATGACGAGGTCTATTACATCTACAACGATGGAGAAACTTCTAAACTAAGACGACTAAAAGAGAGATTCATTCTGCGAGAACTTGATAACTCTAAAGCTCTAAAAAGTTATATCAACCAGAAAAATTTAGACATGAACAATGTTGATCATGTTGCTGCACTTATCAATTATTATAATCAACAAAACTCTTAATAGTATTTCTTTTTTAAAACGTTGTAAAGAGATGAGTATTTAACGCTAAACCAATGTAGATTCAAGCGTTAAATACTCATTTTAATTTATACCAGTCTTGAAAGGCTGACCAAAACTATTTATCAATGTTAAAGAACCTCATCGCGTTACTTGTTCTATTATTATTTTCAATTTCTTGTTCTACTAATAATACTCAGTATCTAGTCTCAGACTACAACAACAAAAGCTTAGAAGGCCGTATATCGGTTTTAACTATTGAACTCAATTATCTGTACGACGAGTTTCCCGACTATATTTTTGGGGCTTTAAGACCGGATGAAAGAAAAATCTTCGACCAATCTCTCGAACGTCTTTTAGCAAAAAATACTAATGCATCTATTGCTGGAACATTGGATAAGTCCCTTGTACAACAACTCCCAATGGAGCAAAGAGTATTTGAGTTGAATAAATCTACGCAGTTAGAGATGGTTGCCCCAAGTAAAGGTGCACTTGTTCAAGGTGAAGATCTTGAAACTCGTTTCGTTGTTATTTTTGACCAATTCAATTTTGAGTTTACTCAAATTGAAAGCGGTGGAGGCGGATATGCTGGCCATGAAACTAAAGTAGAGACCAAACTGAACTTCGAAACCAAGTACATCATCTGGGATAATGAAATAAAAGATGCGATTGCCTGGGGAAGCGTTGATTCAGACGATATCTTTGATGCTCAAAACCCCGGCCCGATATATTCATCGCTTATTGATAAAGCCATTAATAAGATAATTCGTAAGAGCCCTTTCCCATCAAGGAATACATAATTAAAAATTACAGGAGATTTTTCTCCTGTAATGCTCCTACTTTATTACTTTAGCTTTCTCCTTCTAGAATCTGGGCAATAAAAGATCAGATCAGCCAATAAGCCCTCTATTAGAGCTGATTTGATGCGTAGCCCTGGATGTAAAGATTTTCTCTTATATTTTCCACGATAGCTGCACTGTTTTCTTGATCTCTGGGATCTAATAGATTGCCATCATCTCCTCTAAAAACGTCCTCAACATCCACTGATTTGATAATAACGAGTGTCTCGGCTGTTTTCGTTAGCTGTACTTCGGTTTCAAATCTTCTGTTAAAGTTGGCAGAAGACTTAAATATAAAGTCCTGACCATTATATAGTCCTGTAATTACAATAGAATAATTGGTTTCATCTCCAAAAAAATCGTTATCAAGTATACCCTCTCTTTCTTCTATAGGTGCTAGGAACATTTCATATCCGTTAAAGTCTGTTACATCTGAAAATCCAAGTCCTACATCTATAACTAATACCTGTTCTCTGCTCGTACTTTTTATTCCGAATATAAAGGCATTGATGTTATCAGAGCTTTCTAGTATTAATCCATCGGCAGCATATAGGTTGAACTGGTTCAACGCGAATTTGAATTCGCTAACAGAAACACTATCACTGTTATTAGTGGATTCTACATTACGGTCAAGTCCATTTACTTCAAAAAATAATGATACTCGTTTTTCATCATCACTGGCAGAGGTAGTCAGGCAACCTGATATGAATAAAGAGGCGAAAATGATGAAAATAGAAAATGGTTTTATTGCTGACATATTTAGGTATTTAATGATATTAAAAAAGGCCATATCCCTTTCGGGATACGGCCTTAAATATAAGCAAGGTTTTAATTAACCTTGAATAAATATTTGGAATTCATCGAGGTTTGGAGCAACCTTAACGCCACTACCATCGGTAATAGTAAGTACCAGATCAACTTCACCGCCGGCAGCCAGGCCACCGTCAATCAAGTTAACTGTTATATCCGCAGTACTTGAGCCTGCAGGTATAGTTACTGAACTACCACTAATTGTGTAATGTGTTCCTGATACTGCGCTGCCACCTGTAGAGAAGGCAACCGTTACATCAGAGTTACGTTGCTCGCCAATTAATTGAACTTCAACATTGTAAGTACCAGAAGCTTGATTCACTTCAGCACCTGTTAGGAAGAATCCAATTTGAGCACCATTAAAGGTTTTCTCGGCATCACCTTTGTCGAAGATGCTGTCGCATCCTACAAACAAAAGTGGAATCATAATTGCTATTAAAAGTTTAATCTTCATTGTATGATATTTTTAGATTAGAGATTGATTCCTGTATATCCTAGTTATCTTCGTACTCAGGATTCTCAACGAGTAATTCATTTACGTTAAGGAGTCCGGAACCCAGAGGTGCAAGGATTCGGTAAGAATCAGCACGCATCTTCGTAGATCCGTCAGGATTTGTGATCGCACGTCCCAATCGCTTGAGATCATAGAATCGGTGGCCTTCAATAGCCAGTTCTCTAATCCGCTCAATCAAGATTTCGTCTTCAAATGCATCAACACTTGTGAGGGCTGCAGCCGGAACAGTTCCACCGTTACGGGCGTCAAGCAGTGCCTGAAGTGCAGGAGATCCTGCAGCTGCATTGTTGCTTGCCTTAGCAAGGCCTTCAGCACGGATAAGGTACATTTCTGCAAGCCTCATCATTGGTAAGTCATCAACAGATTGCAGTTTATCACCAGACCACTTCACACTGGATAAACCAGCTGTGTTCACAGCGTCACAGTTTGTTGGCTGTGTTAGCGGGTTCTTTTGAACGTCTGCACATGGCTGGTACCAACCTAGACGGAAATCACCAGCACGATACTGGTCAATCACGAATTGTGTTGGAAGCTGAGCCATGAATCCATCAGAAGTATAGGTAGCAGGACCGTTATTACCGGAACCACCAGCGATACCTTCTGTATTAGGATTAATAACCAGTTTGAATAATGCTTCCGGGTGGTTTCCACCTGTAGAAGTTTCATTAAACATTCCTGTTACAGCATCCTGAGTATTTGATAGCGTACCACCAAATTCATCAATAGCATCCTGTGCAGCATCTGCTGCAGCTTGCCAGTTACCGGCATAAAGGTTAGCTCGTGCTTGCATTCCATGTACGAATGCGAGAGTAACGTAGGTATTGCTACCACCGTCTCCATTAGCAGTGAATAAGGTTTCCGCCTCATTCAGGTCAGCAAGAATCGCTGTATACACATCGCCAACCGTACTACGTGGTCGGAAATCAGCATCACTTACATCAATCACTGGTTCGTTACGGATGATTACACCTGCATTCCAGTTTGCTTCTGGTCCTTGACCGAAGTTACCTGGCTCGTAGCCATATACGCGTACCATGTTGTGGTAAGCAAAGGCGCGCAGTGCCAGAGCTTCTGCTCTGTACTGTGCAAGAGTAGCAGCAGGTAATACACCATCTTCAACAGCGCCTATAATAAGGTTAGCATCTTGAATCAGGTCATATCCAGCACCCCAGTTACCCATATGGGTAGTTCCGAAAGTACCTTCAGCATTGTTATATGCTTGGTACCTGGATGAACCAGGTCTGTTGCGTGTTTCGTCACTAAAAGCGCTCGGTCCTACAAAGTAATCTGTAGTAAATGAGAAGCTTTGATAGACTTTTGCGTACATGGAAGCGCGTAATGCGTTAACTCCGTTCTCCGTTGTCAAAACAACTTCTCCGGATACCGCATTAGACGGCTCCACGTTCTCTAATATACTGTCGCAGCCCAGCATTGCTACAAAAAGCGTGGCGACAATAACGTATTTCGAAAGTTTAAGTTTTTTCATTGTGTTATCTAATTTCGTTTTGGATTAAAACTGGATTTCTATACCAGCGTTAACTTGTCGCTCTGTTGGGTAAGAAGCAGCAGTAGAGTTGTTGTAAATATCATTGATATTTCCAGCTACTTCAGGATCGTACCATGGCCATGCGGTCCATGTAAGTAAGTTCACACCGGAAGCAAATAAACGAACATTTGCTAATCCAAGCTGCTGAGTTACTCTGTCAGGCAGGTTGTAGCTCAAAGAAACGTTCTTTAAGCGAATATAGCCTGTGTTGTAAATACCTTGTGTACTGAAAGTAGTACGGTAGTTACTGGTACCAGCATAATCCTGTCCACCAATGTTCATAGCACGCGGGTAATAAGTAACATCACCTGGTTGCTTCCATCGGTCAAGTACTTCTTCATTCAACTGCATTAGGAAATCAGGACTTCTTGTGAAGTAATAATCCGTTTGAGAGAATGCCCACTGGCCAAAGCTGTACTGGAAGAACGCGTCAAGAGTTAATCCTTTGAAGCTGATTGTGTTTCCAAAACCACCAACGGTATTAGCAACACCATCTTTATAATTCACAGCGTCATCAGCAAAAGTAGGAGTGAATGTTAATTCACCATCACCGTCATACCACATAGGACGTCCGTCAGCAGGGTTTACACCAGCCCAACGAATCGCTTTGATCTGACCAATTGGCTGGCCTTCAATCAAGCTTGTCAATGAGTTATCTTCACCAATTGGGTCTCCATTAGGTAACTCAAGGATTTCGTTGTCAGTAAAGGCAACGTTAAATCTTGAACTCCAGATGAAGTCTCCGCTTGAAACGTTTACAGTGTTGATTTCAAACTCAAGACCAGTATTTCTCACTTTACCGATGTTTTCAGTAATACTTCCGTATCCACTATCACCAGGTAATGGGCGATTGAAAAGCAGTTCAGAGTTATCTTTTTGGTACGCGTCAATAGAACCAGAGATACGACCTTCGAAGAGTTCGTAGTCAAGTCCAACATTAATTTCACGTGCTTCTTCCCAACCTAAGTTAGCATTCGCTAGCTGAGCTGGACGAAGACCAGTAGCACCCTGGTAAGAACCAGCAGCACTGAATAGACCACGAGCGGCAAAGTTACCAATCGCAGAGTTACCTGTTGTTCCGTATCCGGCACGAAGTTTTAATTCGTCTAACGCATCAATATCGAGGAAGTCTTCCTCAGAAATACGCCATGCACCAGAAACAGATGGGAAGAATCCCCAGCGGGTTTCATTACCAAAACGAGAGTGACCGTCATATCGGGCTACTACAGCAAGGTAGTATTTCTCATCATAGTTGTACTTCGCATTGGCAAAGTAACTACCTAGTCTCCATTCGGTGGAAGCACCGGTTGCAGTAGTAGGAGTTGCTGTAACACCAAGGGTGTTAAAGAACGGTCCCGGAAGGCCATCACCTTGAACTAGATAACTTTCAGAGTAGTCACGTCGATACTCAGTACCAACAAGACCAGAAAGGTTATGAACACCATCAAACGTTTGGCGCATGTTTGCAACCACGTTGGTGTTGAAGTTTTTCACGTTTCTGTTCGCAAAGAATACAAAACCACCAGTAGCAGCAGATGCGATAGCTGATCGGTATTGCTCATCCTGTGTATTTCGGTAATCAACACCAACTAAACCATTGAATGTTAACCAGTCGTTAGCACGGTAGGTTAAGTTCAAGTTTGTAATGATCTGGATTACTTCGTTAACACGATCTACTTCGTTCTTTTGAACAGCCGGGTTATTAGCAAGTCCAAAACGAGTTTGTGGGTTGTAATCACCGTTAGCTAAATATGGGAAACTCATTGGAGCTTCAAACATAGCCTGTGATGGAGGACAGTTAATAAAGTTACCATCCTGACATACACCAGTTTGAGTAGAACGAGATAAGTTCGCTCTTAAAGAAGTTCTGAATCGATCAGTAATAGAGTGATCAATGTTTGTTCTCAGGTTCAAACGAGTAAAGTCACTATTGAAGGCAGTACCTTCAGTGTCTTCGTATCCACCAGAAAGGTAGAATGTTGTTGCTTCGTCACCACCAGAAGCGGAAACAGAATATTTTTGAGTTACACCATCAGCAAAGATGAAATCCTGCCAGTCAGTATTAGCAAGCTCACCTGGACGGTCTGGATCTTCACCAAAGAAACCAAGAAGGAAGTTTTTCTCAGCTGTTTCGTAAGCAGAGATATCACTGTCTACAACCTGATCAATTCCATTTGTTCGGTCATTAAGGGCACCACCTTCAGCAAGGTAACGCACGTATTGATCCGAAGTAATGTAGTCTACGTTTCTTGCAAGCGTACGAACACCCGTCTCAGCACGTGCTGTAACGCTAGTAGCACCACGACGTCCACCTTTTGTAGTAATAATTACTACACCGGCAGCAGCCTGAGCACCATAGATAGCAGCAGAAGCCGCATCTTTAAGTACTTCAATAGACTCAATATCGCTAGGATTCAATGCATTCAATGCAGAAGTACTAGCTTGAGAAGATTGCTGTGAGAATGAAATCTGTACACCATCAATGATGTAAAGAGGCTGAGTAGCGGCGTTAACAGAACCATTACCACGAATATTTACGCGGAAAGCTCCACCCGGGTTACCAGATGTAGTGGTTACGTTTACACCAGCAGCACGACCCTGCAGAAGTCCTTCTGTACTTTGAAGAGATACATCTTCAAGCTCAGAAGCACTGATACTTGAAATAGACCCTGTTAGCTCACGCTTTGTTTGTACGGCATAACCCGATACAACCAATTCGTCCAAGCCAACTGCACCTGCTGCAAGAGCGATATCAAGCACGGTTGTTTGTCCGGCATTGATTTCTACAGTTTCTTCGAAATCCTGGAATCCCACATATGTTACAGTAACAGTATATGTTCCTTCAGGTATGTTAGTGATACGATAGTTTCCGTTAACGTCACTCGGAGTACCTCGTGTCAGTTCAGTTATAATTACATTGGCCCCAACTAACGTTTCGCCGGTTTCGGCGTCCGTTACTTGTCCTTCAAGAGCACCTGTCTGAGCAAATGCTAATGATGATGTCAAGAGGACCATACTTAATACGGTTAGTAACTTTTTATACATACGTAACCTCAGATTAGTTTATGGTTTTGTTATTGGTATTTTGATTTAACACTATTTAAGCCTCAAAAATGTCTTCACATATTGAAGTCATCAAATAATGAAAAAATTGTCACAAATAAAACAGTCAATTAATAATTCTATAACACTTAAGAGTTAGTGTTGTAATACTTAATTTAAAAGCCTTTCCAACGATAAAGATTTTTTTTGCAGCCAACCTAATTACTGTTCAATTGTCAGTTTAATTTCTTTTCTGTGTAACACTTCTTCAGAGTTCGGATTGGATAACTCTATTTCCAGAATATATTCACCTTCAACAAATTCCGCAGATTGAATTTCAAGCAATTGTGTAAATCTTGAGCTTTCACTGGCATTGTTTATTGTGATTGAATTTTCGTTATCCTTCCTGAATTGGAATAATTTTCCTAGAAAATTTCTGTCCTTACTTATTTTGCTTGTTAAGTTATACCGATAGTAGCCATCGGTATCGAGTGGTATGTTATAAGCTTCATAATAAATTATCAAATTTTTTCCTCTGGGGATAATTCTATCGTGGCTTACAAGGAAATCAGTAAATGATTCATCTCCACCCCTATGATAGCCCACAATAATGTCAGATGAAAATAAATCTTCCTTTGCCTCAGTAGGCTCAATGTCCACTTTTGAAGAACCCGCCCCAACCAAGGACGTTTTGAGTGTAGAGTTTTGATCTATATTCGTTTCTTCCTCACCCAATTTCCTGTGAAGTTCCGAATAGACCTTAATAGTATTATCAGCTAAAGTAGTGGGTACATCAATATAATTGGAGAATGTATTTTCGGATTGAAGTTCTGCTATCTCCGATTCTTTAGTAACACTGTGGCTTATATCAATTTCACCAGTCATTGATCGTACCGTATGGATGAGCTCATAATTGGAGGGGCTGATACTGCCAAGCCCACTACCCTTTTTAAGACCATCAAATGTAATGGCCTCTTCTGACTTCCCAGTAAAATAGACCCTATAATATGGGTTATTATCCGAATCGTAGAACTGATAGCTATACGCATCCGGTGCCAGATCATATATGAAATTGCTGTTGCTGGAGTTTTCTTCAGGAGCTTTCGCTTGTATTGTTAATAATTTAGCAGTGTTTGTCTGCTGAAACTGGCGTGCTAAAGATCTTGACATCGGAGTTGAAACATCCATATACCGATTCATCATCTGATCGTATTGACTACTAAAAAAGATATCTAAACTTGCAAGTTGGCGGTAATACATAAGTTGAAGCACAACGGCCGGCGAAACTACCTCAGACTGCCCTACATCCTGATTCGACTCAAAAGCCAACGATGTACGTTCTCTTTCTCTACTTTCTTCAGAATTCGAATTATCATCGGAGCCGCCTGCCCCTCCCGATATCGATTGACCAATGGACATATTTCCTGCAATATTTCTATTAGTCATGCTGTAGGCTGCTGAAGGAATAAAGTCATCTACTGACCTTTTCAACTCCATTTCTTGTCCGCCAAAATTATTCCCAAACAAATAAATGACCCGATCTTCGCTGGTAGACAAATCTTCGTACAACCAAATTTCATATGCCGGATATTGGTGATACTCTCTTACTCTATATAAAGTATTAAGGTAGGAAGTGGTATTGTTGGAACTTTCAACCGGGCTAGATTCACCCCCTCTCCCATCCTGCATCCTGGTTGATAATATGAATGAAGCAAAGGCAGGGTTATACATTAGATAACCGTTTCTTTTCTTTACTGGGTCACCGAAACGAAGATAAATCTCCCCTCTGTCATCAAATTTTTCTCTTTGGTTTGTGTTGAAATTCTCTGACACATAGTTAACCCTCTCCCAATGTTCCAAAAGACGTTCATTATAGTCATCAGAGGGGGACAGGCTTTTATTTTCCCAAAATTGAGTTAGATACCTAAATATCTCCGGATCTGAATTGCTTACTAGCTCATCTAATTTTTTCCTTTCTTTTGCCCCAATGATGGGTTCAAGGTAAGCCAGCTCTTTGTAAAGGCTTTCTTTTATTTCTGTATCAAAAAAGTTGCCGGAAAGACCCGAAAAATAGCTCTTACTGGCCTCCTCATAGTAATCCTTTAGCTTGTTTCTGGTTACTATTTCAATAAGCTGCTGGCTTAAAGTAAAATCGGG
Organism: Balneola sp.; assembly: GCA_002694685.1. Taxonomy (NCBI): domain Bacteria; kingdom Pseudomonadati; phylum Balneolota; class Balneolia; order Balneolales; family Balneolaceae; genus Balneola; species Balneola sp. Next base: position 19,589 of record NZMW01000013.1, on the reverse strand, counting down.
TTCTTGCCACAATTCTATTTTGCTGATCAATTGTTTGGCAGAATCAACAGCAGATTGGTTTAGCTTTGTGCTTTCAGGGCCATCATTAGACGCCAACATGCTATTTTGATCTGAAAGAGAAGACTGAAAATTTACAGATAAGCTTTCCAGATTTACTTTTTCGTTCAAACCTTGAGCTAAAAACGGGTTTAAAAGAAGGAGTAATGATATGATGAATGTATTTTTTAGCATGGAATCAGTGCTTTGCTTCTAAAATCATGTTTACTGTCCAAAACCACTATTTAAAATAATCAACTTCTATCCATTTCAAAGAATATTAAATTCACTTTTTGAATTTCTTTCTTTGTTATTAGGCATCATAATACCTGCATAATTGTAAAAAAGAAGTCCTTAAGCTGAATATAGGAAGTGTATTTCGGAGCTTTTCTTAAGTTACTCAAGTTCTATAAAGAACCATTTTTTTGTGGCTGAACATTCACAATATCACCTTCAAACAAACACTTCCCCCCTCAAACCTGCCCTGATAACTTTTTTTGAGCATAGAATTTCTTGTAATTTGAAAAATTTGGCAGGAGCGGGATCTTTGAGTGGATAGGGTAAGAAATAAAAAAAGCCTTCTGAAGTTAATCAGAAGGCTTTTAAAGTGGCGGGGACAGGATTCGAACCTGTGACCTTCGGGTTATGAGCCCGACGAGCTACCAGCTGCTCCACCCCGCGATGTGGAGACACAAATATACAACTAATATCATACCGATATCAAGCTATTTTTTCGATTTCTCATTAATCTTTCAGCTAATGATTTAGTAGTTTCAAAGAAAACATTATAAACCATTCTATATGACTGAAAGTAAGCAAGCGATTGAGCTGGAAAACAAATTTGGCGCCCATAATTATCATCCTCTACCGGTAGTCCTTTCTAAAGGGAAAGGTGTTTATGTGTGGGATCCGGAGGGTAACAAGTATTACGACTTCCTTTCGGCCTATTCTGCCGTAAATCAAGGGCACAGTCATCCTGAGATTATTAAAGCGCTTACGGACCAAGCCAATACATTAAGCCTCACTTCCAGAGCATTTTACAATAATGTACTGGGCGAATATGAAAAATATGTAACCGAGTATTTCGGGTTTGAGAAAATTCTCCCCATGAATACCGGGGCCGAAGGGGTTGAGACCGCTATTAAGATTTGCCGTAAATGGGCTTATGAAAAGAAAGGCATCCCAGAGCAAGAAGCACAAATCATTGTCTTGGAAAATAATTTCCATGGCCGTACTACCACCGTTATTTCTTTTTCGAATGATCCTGACGCTCGCAAGAATTTCGGGCCATACACTCCCGGATTTATCAAAATACCATATAATGATATTGATGCACTTCAAGAAGCACTTCAAAACCCAAATGTAGCCGGGCTTTTAGCTGAACCTATTCAAGGCGAGGCCGGTGTTGTAGTTCCCGATGAAGGATATATTTCTAAAGCAGCCGCCCTTTGTAATGAGCAAAACGTACTTTTTATGGCAGATGAAATCCAAACGGGTATCGCCAGAACGGGAAGCTTGCTGGCTGTTTGTGGAGATTGTTCTTGCCAAAACCATTGTGAGCGACAGGAAACCTACACCAAGCCCGATATTCTTATTTTAGGCAAAGCTCTTTCCGGCGGAGCTTATCCGGTTTCAGCTGTTTTAGCTGATGATCATATTATGGAAGTCATTAAACCCGGTCAGCATGGCTCCACCTATGGAGGCAATCCGTTAGCATGTAAGGTTGCGATGGCGGCGTTGGAAGTAGTTAAAAAAGAAAACCTGGCACAAAATGCGCGCACTCTTGGGAAGCTTTTCAGAAGTGAGATGCAGAAACTGGTTGATGAGTTTTCTCTATTCGTGAAAGTGCGAGGAAAAGGGTTACTCAACGCTGTTATTATTAATGACAGCCCCGAAAGTGATACCGCATGGAAATTCTGTGTAGCTTTAAAGGAGAATGGATTACTCGCAAAACCTACTCATGGTAACATCATTCGCTTTGCCCCTCCCCTTGTAATGACTGAAGACCAGCTCATGGAGTGCGTGGGAATAATCCGAAAAACGATTGAAGAATTTTAGAGATTTCTTACTAAACCCCGAGCCAATCTTTGAGTTCGGGGGTTTTATTTCTGCTGATTATAATCTCTTCCTCAACCGGCGGCAAAAGGTTTACGGTGACCTGCCCTTTAAAGTAAGGTTCCAGATCTTTGACAGCATTTACATTGGTAATAAACTGCCTGTTTAGCCGAAAGAAGATTTCAGGATCAAGTATTTCTTCCAATTCCGAAAGCGTGAAGTTCACGATGTATCGCTTCTTTTCGTTAGTCACGAGCCATACCAGCTTATCACTTGCCATAAAATAGGCTATCTCGTTGGTGTTTAAAGGGAATAACTTCCTTCCCAATTTCACCAAAAAGCGTTCTTTATAATTTTTTTCCTGAAAAATCTCTCTCTTAAACTTAAAAGAAGGCACCTCTTCAAAGCTCTGCTTCATTTTCTTGTATTTCTCGAAGCCACTCTCAATATCCTGCCGGGAAATAGGCTTTACCAAATAGTCGATGCTGTTCAGCTTAAAGGCTTTAAGTGCATATTCATCATAAGCCGTGGTGAATATAACAGGGGTGTGGATTTCAACTTTATCGAGGGTTTCAAAACAAGGTCCGTCAGCGAGCTCGACATCCATAAAGATCAGATCTAAATCTACATTCTGAATTACGGATAATGCCTCTTCCCCGGTCTCTACCGCTGCAACGATATGAACATCAGGATACACTTCTTTGATATTTTTTGAAATCTGCTTCCTTGCTGGTGCTTCGTCTTCACAAATTAGCACATTCATGGGGCCTCCATACTTAAAATTGGAATTTGTACGATGAACTCATCTTTGGTCTTATTGACATAGACCTCTTTTTCTGTAAAGTATTTGAAACGATCAGAAATATTCTTTAAACCCACTTCTGTACTCTTAATTGAACTTCGTTTGGGCTGAAGGTTATTCCTGATTTCCAGCCATTCGTCTTCTATTACTTTGATAGCAATATTCATAGGATTTCTGGATGATATCTCGTTGTGCTTAACCGCATTTTCCACCAATATCTGTAATGTAGCGGACGGTACTTTATAATTACCATGACCATTAAGGTTAATTTCACAGTTTAGTTTTTCGTTGAACCGAATTCGAAGCAAGAACAGATATTTTTCTATGAATTCAATTTCATCTTTTAAATAAACCAATTCTTCGTTCTTCTGATTGAGCACGTACCGGTAGATATCACTCAGAACATCCAAATATTTCTGAGCCAGCTTTGGATCCTCATCAATTAAAGCACTGAGCACGTTGAAGTTGTTGAACAAGAAATGTGGACTTATCTGTGCTTGCAAAACACTCAGCTTAGCTTTGGCATTTTCCTTCTCTAAAATTTCATAGTCCAAAAGCGATTTTTTCCACTCTTTTATGATGACATCCGCATTCACAAAGGCAGCGATGGAAACTGAAAAACTCAGTGCGAAAAGGTTGTACTCAATCAAACCCGGAAACCAAACCCCCATATCCCAGATGGTCTGATATAACAGCACCATAACCGGATTAACTATTGCCGGGGTCAGGACTGCAGTTAAAGCAATTTCAGCCCAAAGGCGTTTTTTTACGTTAAATTTCCAGGGGATTTTACCTTCTAGCCAGCGACTTTTGAGAGTATGAAGTTCAAAAAGACAGATGAGAATCAAAAAGACTGCACATGAATACTCGATATGGGCATATGCCGTCATGTCCGCAAAATCGTACCCTCTGATGAGATATAGAAAGGTATAAGAAGGAGTTGCTAGTACTGCAGCTATTATTGCTCGATTTTTAAGAGTATTAAATCTCATTTTTCTGTCTTAAGGCGAAATATTTTTAGCGCCGGCCATTCGTTAGTTTTTGGCTGATTTTCATCATCATAATACCCCCAGGGGCTGTTCGCAATATAGAATAATTCCGAATTTACCCAAGTACCCAGTGTAGGCTCTTCCATGTCCCCACGGGCCTGATCAGGAAATGATAAACTTTCCGCAATTCCATACCCCTCTGAGTCAAGTTTGATGTGCGCAATGCGTTTCGGTGTTGAACCATTTTGGAGAATGTAGAGCTTATCATTTTTCAGGTAAATGCCATCTCCTCCTCGCAGCCTTTCATTCTCATTGATGAAAGGTGTGATGGCTCCGGTTGCCACTTCTATTTTATATATGCCTTGAATGTAGTCAGAAACATATAACGCTTGTTCGTCATCCGAAAAAGCCAAGCCCTGTAAGTTCCACCAATCGTTATTTTTAAAAGCTTGGGTTAGGGAATCACCACTTTCGTCAATGGTATATATTATTGGATTGTTACTGTCGGTGGTATAAAGCTTGCCTTGAGATGAAAGAATCAAGTCTCCGAGTAACTGACCTTCACTATTAGGTTTGTAGGCCTTCAGAAGCTCACCGGTCTGGGCATGTAATTTTAAGACAGCCGATTTTCCTGCTAAAGCATCCTTATATCCTGAGAATAATGAAACTGCAGATGTTGTAACCCAGAGTATTTCATCATCTGTGGGATCTACAGCCACTCCCATTGCTGACCAATACCCAAGTTCTTTTAAGCTTGCCAGCAATTCAATTTCGGTTCCTGATTGGTTTACTCTATATATATGTCCCTCTCTGATATCTGATATATAAAAGACATCTTGTTTAGCATGGTAGGCTATTCCCTCAGGATGAAAGCCAGCTTTTTCTATTTCAAAAGCCAAATCGCTTGTCGCCTTTGTAGTTTGATATGACTTCACCATTTCTTCCAGAACATACCAGTCCTGAGAATGAAAAAGACTATTGAAGTCGGTGGTATCGAGAACATTTACCGAAGCATAAAAATGCGTTAGTACCTCAAGTGTTTTTGCAGCCTCCTTGTCCTGATTGTTTAACGCATAACTTTTAGCCAAACTATACATTAATGACGGGTGGTTAGGCCGAAGCGAATCCGCCTTTCTTGCATTCTCTAAATAGGACGGATAGTTCTTAGCCTCCAGAGCAGCCATACCCTGCCTGTGATACTCAACGTAATCTTGTGCCTTTAAAACCGCAGATGAAACAAGTGTAAGAATGAGCGCTAAAAAAATACCTTTCATTATAATTATATAGGTGATCTGTTCATGTTAATGGTAGCTATAAAGACTAAGGTTTACCTTTCTTATCAGACCAAATGGCACCTTTGTTGAATAAACTCATAAATGAGGGGGCTGAATAAATAATCTGATTTGGTTCGATCTCAAATCAACCTCCAAAAGATACAAATGCAGGTCTAAGCATTAATTTCCTCATCCTCAAAAAATGCACCTTCAACAGTACAAATAACCATTAGAAACTCTTAGCCGAGCAGAGGTCTGGTTTATACAGAATATTAGTCTCAATCATTAATAATTGAGCATCATGAAACTATTCTTGAATTCTATTTACTCTAAAAATTCGGCTTTAAAAAACCTGCTTGGTTTATGCTTTTTAGCGGTCTTTATTTCGGGATGCCCTGACTCCCCCGTTTCCGACATCTGCAATAATGAGTCTTGCAGGGGAAGCCTTCAGGATTACCAACTGAATAATGGAATGCAGGTTACGGTGTATACCCCAAGCGATTATGACGAATCAAAAGCTTACCCGCTGCTGATTCTCAATGATGGCGAGACCGTGTTCCCGCCAAACCCAAGCAGTATGGCTGTTATTTTTAATACGTTGATTGATGAAGGTATAACCGAGCCTTTCTTGGCAGTAGCTATATATAGCGGAAGCCAAAGAAATAACTGGTATATCCCTTATGAGGATGAATGGGTTACCAATAACTGGGGCGCCTATGAACCACAAGCTGACCTTTATGCCGAACAGATTTTTGAACAGGTCATACCTTCTCTGCAAATGGAATATAATATTGATGAAAATGAAGTCGGTATTTTAGGGTATTCCCTCGGCGGATTAGTTTCAACGTGGATGGGTCTTAAATACCCTGATAAAATCAAATACTCAGCCAGTCTTTCCGGATCATTCTGGGTTGCTGATTATGCGATTTTTGATGATGTTGATGGTGATTACAGCAATGGTCAAAAATTTTGGTTTGATATAGGCACCAGAGAATGGAACTACTATGTACCGCTTTATGCCGAACTTGAAGATGCCGGAGTTGAGCCTGGAATTAGAAACTTATACTACGAAGTTCCGGGTGGTAGTCACCAACAGGTAGATTGGCTGGAACGCATACCCTTTCCGCTGACCTTATTTTTTGGGACTCAAGAGCCGGAACAAGAAAGCATGGATGTTGTGCTGGAATGTATCCCCAGCCAGAGTACAGCAGGACTTTTCTTTAGACGAATGAACCCAATCATTACACTTTCTAACGGTGTCAAGTATTCACTTGCTCAAACTGCGTCATATACACTTCAGTCGGGGGAAGTTCAGCTTGGTATTGAAGGTAGTTTTAGAAATAATCCTGACATGGAAGCTGAAGTATTGGTGGAATATGAGTCTTTTTCTGATACTGTCAGTATCCCCAAAGGATTCTGCCCTTAAAACAGGAGCTTATTATTGATTGGAAATGGGAGGATCAGGTGATTTAGCGGTGTCTTTGAAGAACAACTCTTTTTCTCCACTGTAGTAGCTTAAAACAATCTTCCGGAAATACGTTTGCCCTTCCTGATCCTGAATGTCTTGAGCTATTGAATCCCCAATATCTTCTATGAACCCAAGATGGGTATATCGAACTCTAATTTTAGGATTATCAAATTCCACACATTGAGGGTACGCTAAAATCCCACCCTGTAATTCACCGAAAAGGGTAGCTGAAACTCCAATTGGTGTCCACCTCGCTTCCAATACCTCTGTTTCAGGATCGTATTCAATATTGCTGTTTCTTTGAGTCCAAAACCACTGAGTTCCCAGTTGCATGCCTACTTCAATTTCCAATTCTTCTCCAGCCTCAAGATCAATGTTGGTGAACCTGACTTGGAAGACTTCGTCACAATGCACAAGGTCTTTTGAGAGTGAAACGCTGCTCTTTTTTGGGGTCACCGTGATCAAGCTATCCCTGAAACCATCCTCATCTTCTAACGAAATTTTATAGCGTGTATCATAGTTTATGGAGTCTTGGATTCTGAAGTTATGGGTGTAGAGGCTATCAAAAACCCTGAACTCGTCCTCAAGTAGTTGTGAGGCTCCCGTATTTAAATTAGTGAGGGTAATGTCAGCTCCTAAATCTTTGGTGGCGATGGTATTTAACAAATCATTCGTGTCGTGTACACGAATGTAATTTGGAGTATCCAACATATTTAAAGGGCCATAAATGGAGTAAGCTTTCCCTTTATCAGCTATAGGTTCAATAGGGCTGTCACAGCCTGAAATACCCAGCAGAGCCACCCACAATATCATCCCGTAAACAGCAGCCTTCATGTTCTTTTTTAGTCCTTTTTCTTTTCTGACTCAATGTAGCCTTGAAGGACAAAAATGTAAAAAAAGGAAATCATAAACTATTTAAGGAGAGTAAAACTATTTTCAGAGTTAAGAATTTAGCTAAGGTAGTTTCTAATTAAAAACAGTTGAATCTATGGTGACTTCTGTGCTTCCCTTATATTTGCTAAGTACTACCTGGTTAGGCGTATAAAGCTGATCGAATTCTAGTTCATTTGGGGCATTAGGTTGGACCTCTTCCATGTAGCCAACATGAGTAAAGCTAAACTTTATTTTATCACTCGAAAACGTACTGCACGTTACCCAATCAAAAGGACCAAAGATGAGTTCAGACACATAGTTTGGACTCCAGCCCATTGTTAAGGTATTCGTTGCGCTGTTGTATTGTCGGAAATTAGCCGGACGTTTTGTGTACATCCAAGCAACTCCAACTTTAATCCCAACCTCGGTTTCGATACGTTCTCCTGCATTAAGATCGACATTTGTAAACCTGAGCATAAAAAGCTCCCCACATGACACAGAATCCTGAATAACAGTCAGTTCCGTTTCTTTTGTTGTAACAGAAATTACACTATCCCGATATCCATCCTCATCTTCTAACGAAAATTTATAGCGGGTGTCGTATTCAAGTGAATCCGGAATCTCAAAATTGTGGGTATATAAGCTGTCAAAAACTTTGACTTCATCTTTCAACAATTGGGAAGCGCCGGTGTTTAAATTTGTCATAGTAACCTGAACCCCTAAATCCTTTGTCAGATCAGGGTTTAACAGGTCATTGGTATCGTGTACTCTTATGTAGTTTGGTGTTTTCTGAATATCCAAAGGCCCGTAAATAGAGTAAGCCTTGCCTTTATCAACTATGGGCTGGATGCTGGTATCACAGGCTGATAGTATTACCAGCAGTAACATTGTCAATACTACGTACAACGATGTTTCTTTACGTTTTCTCATCCTCTTGTGACTTTATCAGTCTAAGTTCAGACTTACAGATGCGTATGGTAAAAACCGAGACTGATTGACCACTTCAAATTCTACTACATCCAGGTAAAAAACATTGGTTCGGTCATAGACATTGATGGCTCCAAGTTCAGCGCCGATCTCGAACCTTGGGTTAATTTCAAAAAACCGTTTTGCTGAAATATCTAACCGGTGATAGACGGGTAAGCGCTCGGTATAAGGTTCATCATAGTAGGCATCAGTTATACCCGGATCTCTGATGGGATCTTGATCGGGGATATTTAAGCGCAGATCGGTGGCGTATATCTGGGTGTATGGTAAACCACTTCCAAATTCCCATCCGGCACTTAAGGTGGTGCCTTTAACATTATAGTTTATGTACGTGTTGAATTTATGTCGCTGGTCGTGTGCCGGCGTATAGCTTACCACTTCGTTACCCAGCCACTCGCCCAGATTGCTACCTACTGCACTATATTCCACTTTCCCAAGCCCATAGCCGGCATACCAGAACAGAGGTCCGTTATTGAATTCCAATCTAAAATCCATCCCATAGGTTTCGCCATCTGCTAAAATAATTTCCGTTTCTACTCCGGTCTCCTGAGTCCAAAGTGGTACGGGTGTGTTTTGATGATCTTTGTAATAGGCTTCAACATTTGTGGTCCAGTATCTTCCGATCTTATTCTGCGCACTCACAATAGCATGAAAAGCTGATGGTAATGGCTCCCCTCTTCTCGTTGATCGATAGATAGTAAACGTTGATCCTGCATCCCTCTGATCCGTTATCCCCTCCATGGTCTGAGCATATATCCCTGTAGCAAAGCTCAGCTCCATTCTGTTATTCTTTAAGGGATTGTATTGAACTCGCACCCGAGGTTCTAAAGTTGCTTCACTTTCTGATGCAAATTGAGTTCCAATTCCAGGTTCTATTGCAAGCCATCGGCTGGGCTGCCACTTGGTTTTGGTATAGAGCTGCACTACCCCATCAATGATATCAACGCCATCATCTATGCTTGTGAACCGTTCATCGGCCCGGGCCTTATAACCCTGCATTAAAATATTGATGCCATAATCGATTCGGAGGTTGAGCAATTCTTCCTGCATATCTAACCGAAGATAACCCTGAGTTACATCGGCATCTCGTTCAGTTACAAGTTCACTTCCCTCTGAATTATTGAAATTTGAAAAGCCCATAGAAACTTCAAACGGGTGGTCGAAAGTCTCATCAAAACCAAAACATCGTAGTCCCGCTCCGGTATTATACCAGCTTAAGGTTTGATTTCGGGTTTCATTTATTTTCCCTTCATCTCCTGTGAGGATCATACTGGCGCTGCAGTTAAATTGGCTTCCCTGCAGGGTGTACCGGGCGATCACATCATAAAATTCCATCTCCTGTTTCTCAGTACCTAAATATCCCGAAAACCCATTGATCGTAGATTTTCGGCCACTTAGCACCAACGATGATTTACCTTGTACAAGCGGACTTTCAACAAATACCGTTGACATATATGGACTGAATGAAGCGCTCCCACCTGATCGATTATAATTTCCTGTCTTCAGGTTTACATCTATTACTGCTGAAGTGGAACTCATGTATCTGTTGTCAAATCCACCGGCCATAATTTGAACATCATTGACTGCTTTTTCCGGAAAGGCTGAAAATAAGTTTGAAATATGAAAGGGCTTTATCAATGGGATGTTATCAACCAAAACCAGATTCTGTGCCGGTGTTCCGCCCCTGATGTAAAGATCCCCACCTTGATCACCCGTGCTGATTACACCCGGCATGGTTTGTATGTAGGCCATCAAATCGCCTTCAAGACTGGCAGAGGGAAGCCTGCTTAAATCTTCTGCTCTAACTCTGGTGATACCCACTCCGCCTGTGCTATTTCCTTCCCCAATAACCTGAACTTCCTGCAGTTCGCCAACCGCTTCCTCCAGTGTCAAGCGATATACTTTGGTTTCGCTTGGTTGTATTTCATAATACTCTTCAAAGGTTTCAAAACCGATAAATGAAATCCTGACCCGGTAGGTACCGGCACTAAGTCCCCTGAATTCCACAAAACCATCTCTTGTTGTAACGCCGTAATCGGTATACTCTTCTTCATCCCCCTCAAAAAGCAGAACATTAGCACTTACTATTGGCTGTCCACCTTCTTCAGATACCACGAAACGCAGAATAGAGCTGGATTGGGCTGCCAAAGTTGTAGTGGTGAAAAGTGTAACAATGAAAAGGTAAACAAATCTCATACTGCTATTTCGTGGATACAAATACTTAATGGATTTTTCGTGAAGGCTCATTATAAAAAAATATCCCTTACAACTCTCTATCAACATATACAGTTCTCGTAACTTATTCATAGCATTTCCATGCGATGGTCAACTTTTTACCAATAGTGTGGCATATTATACGCACGAGTTACTACTCCAAAATCGGCATTTCAAACTTTAGTGAATTTAAACGCTATTGAGGCGTTAGGCCGTATTTGGTAGCTTCTTTAAAAGAAAATAAACGAAGAGATGATATGGCGGATACAATGACGATTAGTCCAAACGAAGTGCGTTCAGTTTTAAGCAAGCATATGCTAACAGATGGATATGAAATGGTGCTTGATCTTGAAGAAAGTGAAGGCGCCTACCTGTATGATTCCAAGTCCGGAAAACGGTATCTCGATTTCTTCACCTTTTTTGCTTCTAATCCACTGGGAATGAATCACCCCAAAATTGCCGGGGATGATGACTTCATGTCTAAGCTTGGGCGAGTGGCCATTAACAAGCCATCGAATTCTGACATCTACACCAAAGACATGGCTGAGTTCATGGAATCTTTTGACCGAGTCGGAATTCCTGATTACATGCCCTACTCTTTTTTCATCTCTGGAGGAGCATTAGCCGTTGAAAATGCCATGAAAGTTGCCTTTGATTGGAAAGTGCAGAAAAACTTTCAAAAGGGTTATCGTGAGGAAAAGGGCCATAAAGTCCTTCATTTTGAAAAAGCATTTCATGGGCGCTCGGGATACACGCTCTCTGTTACCAATACGGTTCCCAATAAAGTAAAATACTTTCCGAAGTTTGACTGGCCAAGGGTTATCAGTCCCGCCATGACTTTCCCTGCAACCAAAGAAAATATTCAGGAAACCGTGCAGCAGGAAGACCTGGCTATTACACAGGCAGAACGGTATTTCGAGCAGTTTAAAGATGATATTGCCTGCATTCTGATTGAGCCGATTCAGGGTGAAGGTGGAGACCGACATTTCCGTCCTGAATTTCATCAGGCGCTAAGAGATCTTGCCGACAAACATGAGGCTTTGCTTATTTATGATGAGGTACAAACCGGTGTTGGTATGACTGGGAAATTCTGGGCGCATGAGCATTTTGTGAAGCCGGATATTCTTGCTTTTGGGAAAAAAGCTCAGGTCTGCGGCATCCTTGCTGGCAAACGTGTTGATGAAGTAGAAACCAACTGCTTTCACGTTTCATCCCGAATCAATTCAACCTGGGGTGGTAATCTCGTTGATATGGTCCGGTTTGGACGAATACTCGACATCATTGAAGAGGAAAATCTGGTTGATAATGCAGCCAAAGTCGGCAACTACCTGCAGACTCGTTTGGAAGCGCTAGCTGACAATCACGAATATTTCTCCAATCCTAGAGGTAAAGGCCTCTTTTGCGCCATTGATTTACCGGATACTCATTCCAGAAATGCAGTCATAAAAGAATGCATGAATAATGGACTAATGATCCTATCCTGCGGACCTAATACTGTTCGGTTCAGACCACCACTTACTATTACTCAGGCTCAAATTGATGAAGGACTGGATATACTGGAAAAAGCATATAAGACTTCACTAGACAAATGCCCGGTTGCTGATTAGTTTCAGAGCTGTTAATCTAACTTATTGACAACCGGTTCAGAGTTTGTTGATGCAACCGATTCTATCTTCCAGTTTCCATCTTTCTGTATTCTGTATACCGCAAGCCAAGCAAAGTGGACGCTATCTCTAAGTATTGTTCCATTGTCGTCTGGATACCTAACAATAACGTCTTTCTGAACGATAGTATATGCAAGGGAATGATCATCGGAAAAACGAATAATGGGCTTTTCTGTATCATCCCACTTTTCAAACTCTACGGAAGCAAAATATCGGTCATACCTGGCCTTATGTTCCTCGAAGCTCTGCTGTGATAGCTCTCCTCGGTTTACAGATATAAAGTCATCTGTAAGCTGACCTGCAAACTCTTCTGACATTTTTTGAAAGTGATACTCTCGCTGTGCTTCATGCATCTTCATGATCTCTTTTTCATGAACCATTCTGCTTAATTTCTGGTCTACACATGAAGTAAGGATCAGGCTAAGTAATATATATTTAATCATAGAAATCGATTTTATCTTTCTTCTATCTGAACGGTTATTTCTGAGTATTTAAATGTGAAAACTTTTTCCCCGTCAATAATCCGGATCAATTCTGGTACTCTTATCCCCTCTTTCGTTGATGTCCAGGAATCAAAAATCGTGGTTATCGTTTGGTTATCTTCTGAATTCAAACTGTATTTCAAAGGTTTGTGATCAGCATTTGTTATGTACTCAGTTGAGTATCCAGAACCAGCACTCCCGAAAAACTTAATCTCGTCTTTTTTTTGAATCACTGAATCGATCTCTTGAAATAAATATTCTGGCTGTAATGCAATTCGTACGTAGTCATGCATTCTGCCAAAGAAAATCATGAACTCACTTATGCTCTCACCTTCTGCATCAACTCCTTCATCACCATTTATTTTTAATTCAACTGGTTCATCACGATAAGAGAATTGTTGTTTAAAGGTTAAATGACCTTCACTGCTTTCAACTTTGGTGACATAAGCCCCATCAGGACCTTTGCATTCTGCAATGGAATGGATGGTCAGGCTTAATCCTGCTACGCCCATTCGTTTCTTTATCTCACTAAAGTGTTTTGAGATAGCTTTTTCATCCTTTGTTAATTTCGGGGTCTGTGCATATAACTGTTCATTTATAGCAAAAACTAACCATCCCAAAAGCAATAGATATTTGAGTACTAAACTCAGCTTCATTATTCTAATATTCCATTTTGGTAAACTGGATATTTTCCATTTATAAACATCAAGTGATAAAGGCTTGATTAAGAGAATACTCGATTTCTATTCGTCCATTAAATACTTGTATGTACTCACTGTTTTTAATTCAGGGGTATTGTCTATCAAGTCTTCGAGGATCCATTTATGATTATCGCCTACAATCACCAAAAGCCGGTCGCCAGTTTCACTTATTTTCAACAAGTTTCCCATCATACGTATGTTACGCTGGTACCAACGTCCAAGCCAGTCTGGCCCCATCCAGTTATCACCAATGCCTGCCCTTAGTTCGTACATATGCATCCGGTAGGTATTCTGCTGCTGGGCCTCTGGTGAATTCAGAAGCTTAATTCGTTTGTATAGAGGAAGTGTTTTTTTCAGACTATCGTTATATGAAAAGGCTGAAATAATCTGATCAATGTGTTTTCTGGCGAATGCTGAGTCGTTCTTAGCTGCATATTCGTTGAATTTCGAAAATGTGAACCCTTCCAATGATCCAATGAACTCAGGTTTATTATCGAACAGATAAATGGAGCCATGATTCATCCTGTGTGCCATCTTAAACCCAAGCTGGTACGTCTCATTTGCCAAAGTATCAATAGAAAATGAACCAGCTCTATAATCTGTATAAATTTCGTTAAAGTGATCCTTGAATTGAGCTTCTTTTTCTATCACAACTTTAGTTGGACAAAACTTTTCCAGAGCATCTAAAATCTTATCAATCTCAAGCTGATTCTCTTCCGATAATTCATCGGTTTCTGATTCCTGGGCGAAATGATACGAACCGACAATCATCACCTTTGAAACAGGCTGAATGGTGAATACTTTTAGTTCAGGCCTGTCTTCCTTTTTCTGACACGAATACAAGAATCCTGCCAATAAAATACATACTAACCCTATCCTTGGATTCATTCTTTAATCTCCAAAAATTCGTTTATAGTTATGTCTTGCATAATTGTGACTTTTCCTGAAGGCCAATTAACAGTTATCTCATCAACTTGAGAACAATTTCCTAAACCAATAATCTGTACCAAATCAGCTTGTGATCGCCATGTGATTTGGGAGTAAACCCCTTTTGAATTGGTTTTCAACTGTCCGTTTTCGGTGCATTTTGCACTGATTTTTGCACCTATAGCAGAACGGTTTGACTCCCTACCCTCTAATTTTATTTTTATCCAATTCCCCGGTTTTTCGTATGTATTTATATAGACTTCATTTTTTTCAAAATCACCTCTCGAATTCGGCCATTGTGGGATTATGATATCCGGCTTACCATCATTATTGAAATCTCCACTGGTGATAGTAGATGCGAAGAAAATCCGATTATGAAAGGCTGTATTTACAAGCAGCTCGAACTCAGCCCCCTTATTCTTGAAAAGTTGTACCCCACTTCCCCAATTAGCAATCGCTATATCCTGATCTCCATCGTTATCAAAATCATCCATCAAAGTGCCGTAAGTATGGCCTCCAACAGAGGTGAGGCCATCTTTTTCAACAAACTCAAAATTTCCATTTCCATTATTTACATAAAGGAAATTAGCCCCTCCCATAAGTGATGTTTGATAAATATCCAGATCACCATCATTGTCAATATCACCAACGGTACCGGTACTTTTAGGAAATGAAAAACGCTCAGCCTGTGGCGTTTCAAGCATATACACATCAAATTCCCATTCACCTTTATTAAAATAGATGCGATCTTTTTGAAGCCGGTAGGAAGCATATAGGTCCGGGAGATTGTCTCCATTAAAATCCCTCCACAATCCCCCAATTGTAGAAGCGGTATCTTTTGTTATTGGCGTGTTTGCTACCTTTGAAAATTTTTCGTTTCCGTCATTCCTGTACAAAAAATCAGGTTCCTGATTACTGATCCCACCATTTGCTACATACAGGTCTAAATCACCATCATTATCAATATCTGACCAATTGGCTGAATAGGAATAGCCCGCATCATTGCTGACTATTGAATGGGCTACCATCTTGAACTCGCCTTCTCCCTTGTTTACAAATAGAGCGTTATTCTGGGACTGTTGATTAGCAATAAATACATCTATTAGTCCGTCGTTGTTGAAATCACCCCAAGTGCTTCCTGATGAAAAGAACACATCATTAGATAAGATACTTTCTTCATTCAGGGCAAATACCCCCTTTCCATCATTAAGATATAAGCGATTTTTTTGAGGAACTGGGGGAGATGAACTAACATCATACCCATTGCTGACATAGACATCCAAGTCATTATCGTGGTCAACATCAATTAAGCTGATACCACCGGTGCTTTCTTTTCCATTAAGTGGAGAGTGTTGTAGGTAATCGAATTTAATTGAGCTTTGATCTAAAGGGTTATAGACCTCTTTTCCTATTGAAGTAATTGACCATGCTAGTAAAGCTATAGGTATGGCAGCTACTAAAACCCCCAAGCAGATTTTCATCTTCATTCTTAAGCCTTTAATTATCTTTAATGTTTACTTCTATTTCTTTCAAAGAAAGGCTGAAGAAATCGGTGCCAGTATGTTCAAGTTTTTGACTGCTTGCCCATACCAGCTTATTCGATTTATATAGAATTCTTGGGTTCAAGTCTGAGCCGGTGGTATTCAAGGCTTTCAAGTTCGTTGGCTCTGACCAATCACCGGTGGTATTCTTTCTACTGAGATATAAGTCTCCATAAGGCGAACTCCCATCTGCTCTACCAGAGGATTCAAAAATAATCCACTCAGCATCCGGAGATATAATTAGGTTCCATTCGCCAGAGGGTGAATTTATAGAACCCTCCAAAAGCTCGGGTTTTGAATACTCTCCTGTCCCAATAACTCTGGACATATAGATATCGCCGAGTCCTAAGCCCTCTTGCCTTATAGAGCTGAAGTAGATATTCCCTTCCTTATCAGTTACAGGACTTGCCTCGTACCCGGGAGAGTTTAGCGCCTCGACAGCTGAAGGTTTGCTCCATTTATCTCCATTTTTAGTCATCATGAATATATCCGGATCCGATTCACCTGACTTCCCTTGATAAGGTCGGTTGCTCACAAAAAAGGCTAGTTCACCATTAGGGCTAATAAATATGCCTGAATCAGACCAGGGGGAGTCCTTGTCGCTAAAATCTGCATATCCGGTATTAATCCATTTTTCATCTTTTTTGACGTACCTGTGAATTTTTGAGGGTGGATTTACTCTGCTTCCCCACTCCCCATCATGCCGAACCACATAGGCTACGTTTTCATCAGGAGTAAATGCAATTCCGTAATCAACTTTTTCTGTTGATAGTGTACCCTCACCAAAAAGAGTGAGGACTGATTGCAGAAGTATCACTTTAAATATCATCATAACTCTGACTGGCTTTCCGAAACTTCATTTAAATTTCTTTCAATAACGGTTCGCATTCTGGGAGGCATATTTCCGACTTCCAGTGCTTTTCTATAATTGAATATGGACAGTTCTTTTCTCCCGTCTTCTTTGGCAATAGCGCCCAGAAAATAGAATACTTGATAACTTTCATCATAAACAGAACCAAGCCAACTCAGCATATCTATGGCTTCTTGTGTTTTTCCATCCCGGGCATGGAGGCCATATGCATAAGTACGAATAGCTTCTTCAGGTAACCGAAACCGAAATCCATACTCCTGAGCATTCTGTTCATAAACAGAATGAATCTCATCCTTACCTCCTTTTGTCCAAGCTGAGATAAGTGCTCTTTCAAACTGCTCTACAGGGAATAGTTTTTTCAATCCTTCATGAAGCGTGATGGAGACGTTGGTAAAATGATTTTCTCCCTCATGGATATCAGAATAGAGCTCAAGTTGCTCTGCATGTCCACTTTCATTTAGGAAATTGATGTACTGCTCTATGGCCTGCATGTTGGTTCGGTCGTTAGTTCCTGCGGTTGTATATACAAACGGCTTACTGTCCAAATCATTAAATGAGTAAGAACCATACATATATTCATCTTTCCACCAAACGCTTGGGCTGACGGCTATATATCCATCAAAAAGTGTTGGTTTTGACTTTAGAGTATAAAGTGAAAACAATCCACCAAAGCTATGTCCGAATAAGATTCTCTGATTTGAAAGGTTGTATTCTTTTTCCATGTGGGGAATGAGTTCTTCCTCTATAAATTCAAGAAACTGCTTGGCTCCTCCACTGCCCGGATATCGCTGATCATGTTCAGTTGGGGTGAAATCTTTAGTTCGATTGATATTATTTAAGCTCACAACTGCCATGTCAGGAATACGGCCCCATCGTATAAAATGCCCAACGATTCCTGATGCTAGTTCGTGATTCCATTCCCCATCTAATACATATAAAACAGGTAATGGATCTTTAACTGAATCAGGTAAAAAAATGCTTCCTGTTCGCTGCTCACCTAATATTTGGGAGCTTAGCTCAAAGTTATCCCCTTTATAATCTAACGCTTGCCCAAAAGCAGCTTCAGGAAATATGCTTGATATGAATATTAATAATGGTAGTATCGTTTTCATCGGGCTCTTAAGTAGTTGGAGTTCTGTATTCAATAGTAGCCATACCATTCCTACAAAAGATCAGAGTCAGTGTTTTAAAGTGCCGATTCATTCAAATTTCGGGGCACTTTATTTTGTGTGTGCGAATCTTCTTGCCCCTGATCAACTAAAGCAAACACGATGAACTACACCGTTTTAAGATCTACTGTTATTATTAATAGGGCAATCCATGCTGTTTGGGATGCTGTAAAGTTCCCCCGTGATATCAAGCGTTATCATCCGCTTATAAAAGAACCCTACATGACTAGTGATAAACAATCAGGAAGGGGTCAAAAAGATACTGCCAATTAAAACCCATGGGAACCATGGAAGAATTAATCTCTGAATTGATAGGTGGTGAATTAATTTAGACCGAAGTAATAGGCGGAAAGATGCTTCCGCCTTATTCATTTATGAGAGGGATTCTGAATTTAAAACCACTGTCTAAAGATCAGACAGAAGTATCATTGACCTTTAGCTATAAACAAAAGTTTGGTGCTTTTGGGATGCTCATGGATAAACTGCTGGTGCGTCCCCAATTCAGAAACACATCAGCAAGATATACCTCAGGGCTTAAAAATTACGTGGAAGACTAAGATCAAACCAACTGATGACTTTCAGGCTGAATAACCACTTCATTCATTACAGAACCTGAAGGCTGATTTACTGCGTAAAATACGGCATCAGCAACTTCATCAGGGGTTAGCATCATGTCTTTCTTGACCCGCATGTTTACTCTGTCATCATCCCAAAAAGCAGTGTCAACTCCGCCTAAATAGAGCAGGGAGAATTTTGTTTTACCGCGACGCTGTTCCTCAACCAGTGCTTTGGTAAACCCTTGGATGGCAAATTTTGATGCCGCGTAAACAGATGCATTCTTCATTACATATTTACCCATAGTACCGGGAAACATAACCACCGAAGTAGTCTCATCCTCGTTCATATTTTTCATCACGGTTTGGGTAACTAGAAAAGTACCGTACACATTGGTATCGATGATTTCTTTGGCATCTTTTGGATCAATATCCAAGAAGGGCTGGATGATACCCTGACCAAATGCATTGATGAGTATATCAATTTTACCAAGCTGACTGCTAATCTCTTCTGCCATTTTCTCTACTGAAGCTTGGTCTTTGGCATCGACCTCAATCGCGTAAGCTTCTCCGCCGGCATCATTAATTTCTTTAGCTACGCTTTCAACGTTTGTTTTATTTCTTGAAGCAAGAACCACCTTAGCCCCTGCATCACCAAATTTTTTAGCCGTTGCACTTCCAATTCCACCTGAACCGCCAACAATTAATACAATTTTATTATCCATAATATGATTTCTTTCTTGATAAATAGTCACACAAGAAAAGTGGAAATCGGGGTTTTTCGTTCCTAAAAATGTGAGCACGAAATAAGGTATCTGAAATTGTCATCCAGAGCGCATAAAGAGCCATACTAAACACAATTGTTTAACGCGAAGGATCTCAATGTATAATACAATTGAGTATTTCGAACTTTGAGACCCTTCGCGAAATACAATGTAACCCTTATTATATTTGATAAACGCTCTGGGTGACAACCGGGGGG
>NZMW01000012.1 GCA_002694685.1 Balneola sp. | reverse complement strand
TGGTAAAGGTTACCGTGTTGGCTGCTGCTGTGGGCTCAAAGCCTGACCCATGCAAGCTAATCTGCGTACCCGGTGCCGAACTCATAGGTTCGGTGGCTGCAAGTTTCAAGTCCAACAATTCTTTGACGATCACTACAAAAGTATCCTCTACACTCAAATCTCCGTCACTGGCTTGTACCGTAATGTTTGCTGTGCCAAACTGATTCGTCTGATAATCCAGTGACAGTACAGAATTAGTTATCGTAGCAGTAAGCATTGTTGGATTGTCATTGGCTTCCACACTATAGATCAATGATCCTGAAGCAGTTTCTTCATCACTGAAGTTGGCACTTAAATCAATCACAGTATTTGCAGCATTTTCATCTACAGTAACATCTGCTATGGGTGTGCTTACAACTGGTGCGGAATTAGCTTTCACCTTACCAGGAATAGGACTTTGTGGATTAGCCTGCAAATACGGATAACTCACCGAATCTCCTGTAACAATTGCCCAGGTGTTTTCAAAGTCAAAGCCTGCATTGGCAAAGGTTAAAGAATCTTTAATTTGTGTTGCGGTAATCCCCGTTAGTTCAGTTCCAGTATTATCCCAGATAGCATTTGTAGCTGTACCTCCGAGTACACCAGCATAATAGTTTGAGTTTTGAGAAACAGAAGTAGCAGAACCTTGAGCCTCTCCGAAAATTCCTCCCTCTAAAGAGCTTCCTGTAACCGTTGCCAGTGAATAACTAGTGTTTATGGAGGCTGGATCGGAAATGACTCCAACTAAACCTCCTGCTTTTTCCGTACCTGACACTGTTCCACTGGTATAGTTTGAGCTAATTGTACCTCCTGGTATTTCACCTACAATTCCACCTACTCTAGTACCTGTTACAGTACCCATAAATGAGCTATTTGTAATATTAGCACCCCTACTAATTACCCCGCCGGTCATAGAGCTCCCCCCTCGAACTGTACCGGTTACATGTACATTAGAAACACTACCAGCATATCCTAATGACCCTACATAAACACTGCCTGATGTTATATTAACATCGGTTAATTTGAGGTTGCGGATAGTACCGGAAATAAATCCGAACAACCCTATAAGTTCAAAATCACTGCTATTTATATACAGACCACTTATGGTGTGATTATCTCCATCAAAAGTACCATCGAAATCTCCATCTCCAAATGAGCCTTTAAAAGGTATCCACCCATTACCCTGATTGTACGGAGCTACATTCAGGTCAATGTCATTATTTAGCTTGTAATGACCCGTAATATACCCAAGATCATCTATATTTGTCCTGATCGAATCTAGTTGCGCGGCTGTCGTTATTAAGAAAGGATCAGCTTCAGTTCCAGAACCTCCTTCAAAAGGACTTACAAGCACATATCCACTTGATACTTTTTCCCCGCTTTCTATCCCATCACTGGGGGTTACATCTAGTCGTAAGTATTTAAAATTGTCCGACGGTATAGGTGTATAGGTAGAATCAGTTGCCCCCATAATTTCCACCTCATTAGTTCCCGCATTGTCATTGGCACGGTACCACTGGAAGCTTGCACCTGCATTCGCATCGCCATCGGCATCTGTGAAGTCGTAGGTTGCTGCAAGAACTTCTCCTACTTTGGGTGTGCCTGCTATGGCTGCATTAGCTGCTATGGGAGTGGTGTTACCCAGCTCTTTACCCGGGATTGGGATTTGTGGATTATTTTGTAAATACGGATAACTAATAGAGTCTCCGGTTACTATAGCCCAGGTATTGGCAAAATCAAAGCCTGCATCAGCAAAGGTCAAAGAGTCTTTCATTGCACCAGTGGAAACATCAGTAGTTTGCTCACCACTTGTGTTCCAGTAGGTGTTGGACTCTACGTCTGAAAGTGTACCTGCAAAGTAATTATGGGTTTGGGTTGCTCCATTAAAGCTAACAATACCGCCTTCAAAAGTACTTCCTGATACTGTTGCCAGTGAATAACTGTCGGAAATTGTACCTCCATCAGTTACACTACCTACAATACCACCTGCTCTTTCGCCTGAAACTGATCCGGTTGAATAGCTTTTGCTAATGAATGTATTATCAACTCCATCAGTTTCAATATCACCGGCAATACCACCAACAACGGTTCCGGTAACCGTTCCATCAAAAGAACTTTCTGTAATAGATCCATCATTCCATAGCGCTCCGGCTATACCCCCTGCGGTTGGCCCGGAAACTGTACCCGTTACATGTACATTAGATACCGTTCCGCCTGATACATATCCTATAGGACCTACATAATTATAGTTTGTGGTACCTCGTAAATTGACCTCTTCAAGCTTAAGGTTGCGAACAGTTCCCGAATGTCCGCCGATCAAGCCTACATATTCTTGTTGCGCCGTGCTGTTAATGTACAATCCGGTAATGGTATGATTGTCTCCATCCAGACTTCCAAGAAACCATACAGATTCGCCTCTGGTAATCGGAATCCAACCCTCTCCTTCATTGTATGGAGCTACATCAAGGTTGATATCATTTATCAGTTTAAAATGTCCATCTAAATTATTGGGTTGTTCGGAATACACATCTCTCATTGCATTCAGCTGATCTGCCATGGAGATCAGGTACGGATCAGCTTCCGTTCCGGAACCCCCTTCAAATGGATTTGCTTTCACATATCCACTGGTTATGGTATCACCATACGCCGTTCCATCAAACGGGACCACTTCCACGCGCAGGTCGTTAAAATTATCCGTACTGGTAATGATGTATAAAGAGTCTGTTGCTCCATCTATTTTTGCTTCAGAAGAGCTCCCGTACTCACCATACACTTTTCTGTACCACTGGAAGCTGGCTCCGGCATTGGCATCGCCATCTGCATCTTCAAAATCATAGGTCGCCGCAATGGTTTCTCCTGTTTTTGGATAGCCTGTTATTCCAGCATTGGATGCCAAAGGTGCTCTGTTACCCTGATTAATAGTGATGGTAAATCCTATTTCATAACTATCTTCTCCCCCATTATCTGTACCTCCATCATCAATTACTTTAACGCTAACTACAGCGACTCCGGTTGTATCCGGTAAAGGAGTAAATGTTAATGTACCCGCGTATTCGTAACCACCTGAATATCCAGTACCAGCAATTACGATCTCTGGTTGGACCTCAAACAAACTTGAATCCTCAGTACTAACAGCATATTCCAATGGCTTCTGACCGGATTCATTAGAAGGGCCTGGCTCAAAATATGCTATAAAAAGAGCCTGTGAAAATAACCCTGAAGTATTTAGCACAACAGGGTTTCCATAGGTAATTTCAGCATATGGCGCATCATTAACAGGATTTACTGTGATTACAAATGTTTTTACCGTTTGATCGCTACCACCATTTCCTGTACCGCCGTCGTCACTCAATGTTACCGTAACGGTAGCCGTGCCACTACTATCGGACGAAGCCGTGTAGTTAAGAGTTCCTGTGTTGAGATCAATGGATGGCTGAGTTAAAAAGAGTGCTTCATTATCCGACTCTACAGTTAAACTTAAAGCCTGATCAGACTCGTCTGCTGCTCCTTTAGAACTAACCGTTAAAAAGTTTTCTACTGTTTGGTCGCCAGCGTCCTCGTTTGAAGATTGGTTTCCGGCTAAAGTAAATACAGGACCATCATTCACCGGGTTCACGGTAAGGGTAAAACTATGTTGTACGGTCAACCCTTCGCTGTCTTCAGCCTGAATAGTGATATCTGTCGACCCATTAGCATTGGATTGCAAAAGAAAGCCCAGGATATCCTGCGTATTGTCAACCGAGGTGAATACTAATGAAGTATTGGTATTTGATACCAATGAGTACGTCAAATCCGCATCATTATCTTCATTATCACTAAATACATCGGTGAAATTGATGGGGTCTACAGAGCTATCCTCGTAAACCGAAAAGTCCGCAACGGCATTGGTCACAACCGGAGCTGTATTTCCCACAAATGCCTTAAGAGAAGGGTATCCGCTCATCGCCCAGATATCGGTAAAGTCCCAGCCGGCATCCGTGAAGGTGCTTTGTGTTTGCATTTCGGTGGTTGTTTTACCAGTAATTCCGGTAGTACTACCAGTACCTGTAGCGGCAGCCTGACCACTGCTTTGGGTATCCCAAAAGGAATTAGTGGCTGCAGCAGAGATATATTTTTGACCAATAAAACCTCCTACATTTGAACTACCTGTAACCGCACCTGTGGAATAACTGTTGCTTACCGTACCGCTATTATAGTTTCCGGCAAAGCCCCCCACGTTTGTATCACCACTTACAGAGCCGGTGGCATAACTATTTTCCACGTTGTCGTAGCTAAAACCAATCAATCCACCCACGTTATTCGCCGTTCCGGTGGCATCACTGGTGGAGTAACTTTTTGTGATGGTGCCTAAACTATGAAGTCCAACCAAGCCTCCTATATCTTGTGTTCCGGCTACCGTACCGGCTGAATAGCTTTCACTAATATTTGAATTGTTTAGCCCAACAAGGCCTCCTACCACCGCTGATCCATCAACATCTCCATCGGCATAGCTACCCGAAATTGTTCCATTATTTTCGCCAGCTAAACCACCAGTATTTCCCCCACCTGATATTGATAGTTGCTCTAATCCAATGTTTGAAACCGTACCACCGTCCCCAATCACAGCAAACAGCCCTACATAATCTTCTGTAGTTCGGTCTATAGTTAAACCTGTAATTACAAATCCTTGCCCATCAAAGCTTCCGGTAAAAGGTGTATTGCCTCCTATCGGTACAAATCCTGCTCCCGAATTCCATGTTGATGTCGCTGATGCATCTAAATCATTATTCAATACAAAATGCGAAGACGGACTGTCTTTCAGTGCCTGTAATTGTTCAAGGGTTTCTACCTGATAAGGGTCTGCTTCAATTCCCGTTCCACCGGCAAAACTAACGGACACTGATTCACCCTGTACAGGTCCTACCAATGAACTTTCTCCTGAGATTCCGGCATCAACCCCATCACTTGGAATGACAGAGAAACTCATATATTTCCCTTCATCAGCAGAAACTAATGTGTAGGTAGTTGCGTCCGCTCCACCAATGGCTGTTTTATTCGTTCCTCCGCTATCATCGCTTCTATACCATGTAAGTACAGAGCCACTTTCAGGGTCACTATCAAGATCATCATAATCATAGGAACCGGTTAGAGTTTCCCCTACTTCCAATGTTCCACTTATTGATACATTGGAAACCGTTGGAGGATTATTTCCTCCGCCTCCACCACTACCACTACCACTACCACCAATAGGACCAACAGGATTACTTGGAGTAGGCATTCCTGTCTCTGTGCCATTAGATGGAGTTACTTCAAACACAATTAATTTTCCTTCGTCTGCAGAAACTAAAGTATAGGTTTGTGCGGTTGCCCCATCAATTAGCACAGGTGGCTCGAACTCACTATCTAACCGATACCACTGATAGGTTGTCCCATCCTCTGGTAATTCATTAGGATCTACATAATCATAGCTTCCTGTAAGCGTTTCACCAACTTCCAGCGTGCCGGTAACCTCTAAAAAGTCAGCTATAGGACCTGAAGGTGGCGGCGGAAACTGAGCCCATAAAGTAATTACATTTAAAAAAAATATGGGTAAGAGTAGTATCAGTTTTTTCATAACGTATCGGTTTTATGATTTTGAGAAGAAAGCATTGGGATGATGCCTGAAAGGTCTTTTTTTGAAATGAAGCCTAAAGTGGATAAGTGTTTTATTCTTTTTCGCAATGATGGGCTATCGTAACTGGTAACAAATATGATTTTTGCTCTTGCATCTTTTTCAAGTATACATTCAGTTGTTTGAATACCATTCATGTTTGTCAACTGATAATCCATAAGTACAAAGTCTGGTTTGGTTTTAGAGTATTGCTCTATGGCTTCTTCGCCACTTTCACATTCAACCAATTCCAGAGTATCTTTACTGATCAAAAAGTCTTTATATCCCAGTGTTAAGATATTTCCTAAAAGACGCCGCATACCCGCGTGATCATCCACGATCATTATTTTCATTTACTGCACTTATTTCATTAGGAAGGGATTGTACCCGAAAAAGCCAACGATTCGGTCTTTTCCCATTTGAGCATAAAGTCCCCTTTAGGCTTCCCGATTACAATAGGCAGGAGTACTCATTCGTATAGGTACTTGTACCTATAAATGAACTTATTATACCTTAGAAGCGTGTTCGACTGCGAATTTAAGAAGGGCGTGTGCTCCGCTAAGTCCAAGTTTATTGCAAATATTATTTCGGTGATTTTGTACCGTTTTTATACTCACATTGAATTCATCAGCAATTTCCTGGCTTGTTTTCATATCAGCCACTTGTTTGATGACTTTTTTCTCTGTTTGGGTGAGTGAGTTCAAGCCATCTTTATCACTGGCAGGAGTAAGAAGTTTTTCATTTCTCTTGATTAGAAAGTCTGATAAAGCAGGGCTCAAGTAATGTTTTCCACTCAATACCGTCTTAACACATTTAAAAATTTCAGAAGCGGTATTATCTTTCAATACATACCCTTTCACCCCGATATCCATGGCTTTATTAAATATTGATTCATCTTTGTACATAGTCAGAAAGATGACGTCTATCGGAATTCCCTCTTGGTGTACCTGTTTAGCTACTTCAAAGCCTGTTAACTCCGGCATTTCAATATCGAGTATCGCAATTTTAGGACTTTGATTACGGATAAGATCCAAAGCCTCTTTTCCATTCTCTGCAGTTATAATTTCGAAATTATCATGGGCTTCCAACACTTGCTGAAGTCCTTTCATCATTAGAGGATGGTCATCTGCTATCAGAATTTTTATGATACTGCCCATTCTTTTATTGGTATAACTATTGTAATTGTAGTTCCTTCTTTAGCACTAGAATTCAAGCTTAAGGTACCCCCAAGCGTTTCAATCCGTTCATTCATCCCTGACAAACCAAGTCCACCAGCATTTAATTTATCAAGTGGATCAAAACCGGTGCCATTGTCCCAAATCATGGCTTTCAATCCGGGATCAGTCCGCCTGATGATGACCGACGCTTCAGTGGCTTGAGCGTGTTTAAAGATATTGTTTATTCCTTCTTGAATAACTCGGTAGAAATTAATTTCCTTTTCTTTAGGAACTATTTCATCAATATCATCCACATGATAGCTCCATTCGATAGACGAAGCATCCTGCACCTGACTGCACAAATTCTCCACAGCTTCAGTAAGTCCGAATTTTTCAAGGTGAATTGGACGCAAACCATGTGAAATCGAACGAATATCGTCTATGGAGATAACAGCACTTTGCATGATTTCATCAAGCTGTTCATCCAGCTCTGCAGGTTTTTCAACAAATTTTCTGGCAAGTTCTGCCCTGTTTTTAATAACCAAAATCTGCTGCCCCAAACTATCATGCAGTTCTGAAGCTATTCTCTTTCTTTCATTTTCCTCTGACTCAATCAGCTGTTCAGTAAAGCGTTTCTGTCGGGCATTCTGCCTTTTTAGCTGTTCTACTCTTAAATAATAGATAAGGCCAATAGCTCCAATTATCAGTAACCCCACTAAGGTATAGAACCATGTAGTTTGCCAAAATGGAGGTATCACAATAATATTTAATGAAGCGCCTTCGGTATTCCAAACTCCATCACTGTTTCCAGCTATTACCTGAAAGGTGTAATTACCTGGCGGTATTTTGGAGTATAAAGCAGATCTTGAGGTTCCTACGTCAATCCAATCATCATCAAGCCCAATCATTTTATATCTGAATTGAACTTTTTTAGGATCAGTAAAACTTATACCGGTATAATAGATTTCTAAAAATGCTGTATTGTATGATAGTTGAATATCTTCAGCTATAGACAGTTCTTTTTCCTCAGATCGAAGCTTTTCTATATATACAGGTGGTGGAATTGAGTTATTAGCAACTTTAGAGGGGTCAACTACTGCTACCCCTTCAATTGTGGGAAAGTAGATTCTACCTGTAGAGTCTTTAATTGCATTTGGCTGAAAGCCACCATTAGTTTCCGCTGAATTCATTCCATCATTAGATCCAAATGAATCAATCGTAAAGCTTTCTGCTTTTCCATCCAGATAATAATTTAAATCTTTTCGTTTTATACGAACAATTCCCCGGTTGCTTCCCATCCAAAAATAGCCATATTCATCTTCTACAATGTGAGAGATAACGTTGTCAAAAAGTCCATCCTTTACAGTCAGCTGTTGAACTTCATCTCCTATAATCCTGAACAAACCTTCTCCATAGGTACCAATCCACATATAATTTTCATCATCCTGGTAGATAGCTCTCACATTAGGTTGAGAAGAATCTTCGCCTTTTCCTATTAAAGGAATCTTACTTACTTCACTATCCATAATAGTATTAAGACCACTCTCCGACCCAACCCAGATTGTGCCTTGTTTATCTTCTAAGATTGACCTTACATCATTATAGTACAAACCATCTACTTCAGTATATGTTCTAAAAAACTGTTCTCCATCGTTCACATATAATCCGTTTGAAGATGCAATCCACATATTCTGATCGCTATCTTCCATCATGGCATGTACCCCTAAATTCGTAAAGCCTTCAGCTTCTCCATAATACTGTCCTTCTTTATTTAAAGAATTG
The DNA here is from genome assembly GCA_002694685.1 of Balneola sp. Lineage (NCBI taxonomy): Bacteria > Pseudomonadati > Balneolota > Balneolia > Balneolales > Balneolaceae > Balneola > Balneola sp. Next base: position 173,143 of record NZMW01000012.1, on the reverse strand, counting down.
GTTACATAAACTCCTCCACCCCCTATCCATATTCTACCCCTTGAATCCTGAAACACCGACCAGTTACAACCACTTTGATAAAATTCCTGTACTTTTGATGAGTAGGCCTTTCCATCTCTCCATTCGAAAAGCCCTCCACAATTTGTAGAAAAAAGGCCCGATCCGTCATCTAGTATAGTTAAGGACAACATTTTTTCATTAGATAATCCCTCACTCTTGTCAATCATTTGTATAGCTGATTGCCGTACTTTAAATAGCCCGTTTGCATCCGTTCCAAACCATAGATTATCTTCAGAATCTATTAAAATGCCTTTAAAATTAAGCTCTGAGTTCTGTTGAACCGGATTGAAGAGCTTTAATTCTGATCCATTCCAAACAACAATATGCCCTAAAAACTCTACATATAAATTTTCTCCCCCATTATTAACAACTCCAAAATTACTAAAAATTAAATTTTTAAAATCGCCTTCAAACTTTAGTGGGGAAAGTTTATTGTCTGCATATTTATAAAACCCTTCACTGCGAGTAGCCAAAATCAATTCTCCGGATCCGGCCGGAAATTCTCTTGAGTCTTCAAAAATACCATCAAACTGATCACTCAAGTCTGCTACTTCTATTGCCTTATTTCCTTTGAAGAATACGATCTTTTTATTGAGATTAACCCAAGTTCCTCCTTCATAATTTTTTTCTGGTTCGGTACTAACTGACTTGGTAATGTCAACTTCCTGAAATTCCACCCCATTAAACTTCAAGAGTTTCTCTGAACTCGTCAATAAAAGACTGCCATCTTTGGCATTCCGCATTCTAAAACCGAACCCCCCACTTCTATCTAAAGGAAAAGATTGGACTTCACCATTTTTATACCTCATCAACTTTGCTCGAGGTGCCTCAGCGATAATCCAAATACTTCCTTCTGAGTCTTCATGTATTCCTAGAATCCTTTCTTCAACCATTCCCGGAGTATTAGAGCGCTCAAAAGTTGTAAATGTATTTCCGTCAAAACGTACAAGACCTCCATAGGTAGCCAGCCATATATATCCGTCTTTTGATTGGATAATATCATTTACGGAACTTTGCGGCAGTCCTTCTTCCAGACCAAAATTCGTAACTACATAGTTTTCTGCATTAAAAGATTGGGAATATCCGGGGATTTGGAAAAAAAGGAAGGTTAGGAATAATATGAACGCAACACTCTTTGCGGAGTCATTTATATGTATGTCAGAATTAAATATGATTGGCATGCCCAGTGTCCAAAAAACTAAAAGAAATTAATCGAGATGAAAGTACTGAATTTTTCCAGTTATCAAAGTACTATTTAACTGCAACTAAGCACATTAAAGATCTCTTAGAATGATTCTCTAACTTTTTGGGGTATCAAAGAATTGATTCTGTTCTAAAACAGATTATCAAACTTAATGATTTTAACCGGCTTTGAAGTCAAGAATACATTTAATTATTTGAGGCTAGAAATTTAAAATTACTCCATTAACACCGCTTTAGTTATGTTATAGCATCCCACGAACAAAAAAACTGTACATTGAAAAAATCTTCACTCCTCTTTCTGCTTGTATTCTCTATTTTTTTTACTCCGGCCTTATCTTTTGCCCAAACCTTTAAGGTTCTTGTTTTTTCAAAAACTGAAGGATTCAGACATGCATCCATTCCTGCAGGGATCTCAGCTATTCAACAACTTGGGTTGGATAATGATTTTGAAGTAGACGCAACCGAAGATGCTTCGATGTTCACCTTGGAAAACCTGTTACAGTATGATGCCGTCATATTTCTCAGTACAACCGGAGATGTTCTTAATGCAGACCAACAAGCCGCCTTTGAGCAGTACATCCAAAGCGGAGGTGGATTTGTGGGTATTCATGCCGCTTCAGATACCGAATATGACTGGGCATGGTATGGTGGATTAGTTGGAGCATATTTTGACAGCCATCCTCCGGGAACTCCCACCGCCACCATTGAAGTTGCGGATAAGGTGCACCCTTCTACCTCTTTTTTACCGGATTATTGGGTCAGAACCGACGAATGGTATAACTACCGGGACAATCCCCGTGGTGAAGTTCACGTATTAATGACGCTCGATGAAGACACATACAGTGGTGGAAATATGGGATATGACCACCCCATTGCATGGCTACATCAATATGATGGTGGCCGCTCCTGGTATACCGGCGGTGGACATACCAGTGAAAGTTTCTCTGAACCAAATTTCCTAAACCACATTCTGGGTGGAATTAATTATGCCAGTGGCGACGTGCAAGGTCAGTACGAAGGAACTGTTGACGAAAAATACCAGATGACCGTAATCGACAACAATCCGGTCAACCCAATTTCACTTGCAGTACTCCCAAACCTAGATGTGCTATATATTGAACGCGGTGGCGCTATAAAATTAATAAATGAAGCTACAGGTGTCATTGAAGATGCCGGTAGTATAGATGTCTTCGATGGTTTTGAAGATGGCCTGATCGGTGTGGTATTAGATCCTGATTTCGAGACCAATTCATGGGTGTATTTCTTCTATTCGCCAACATCAGTGACAGAACAGCGAGTTTCAAGATTTGAATTTGTTGATAATGAGATCGTTTCTGAATCTGAAGAAATATTGCTTCGAATACCTACTCAGCGGGATGAATGCTGCCATTCAGGTGGTGATATGGAATTTGACGCCGATGGAAATCTATTTATTGCTACCGGAGATAATTCAAATCCTTTTGCAGATGGGTGGTCTCCTATTGATGAACGCCCAGGCCGTGAACCTTGGGACGCCCAACGGACTTCAGCAAATACTCAAGATTTAAGAGGAAAAATCCTCCGCATCCACCCTGAAGATGACGGAACTTATACCATCCCTGACGGAAATTTATTTGCGACTACTGATGATGGCAAGGAAGAGATCTTTATAATGGGAACACGTAACCCCTATCGAATGGCTATCAGGCAAAATACAGGGGAGTTAGTGTGGGGTGAAGTTGGGCCTGATTCAAGAGAAGATAATCCAAATCGGGGTCCGGTTGGGTATGATGAATTTAACCGCACGACTACTGCCGGAAACTTTGGCTGGCCTTACTGTATTGCTGAAAATATCCCCTACAACGACTATAATTTTGCCACTCAAACTTCATCAGGTACTTTTAGTTGTGATGCCCCAGTCAACGAATCTGTGAATAACACAGGAGCAACAAACCTACCTGCCGCCCAACCTGCATGGCTATCCTACACGTATGGATTCACCCCGGACCGACCTGAATTTGAAGAAGGAAACAGAACAGCTATAGCCGGAGGTTTCTTTGAATTCAATCCAGCAAACGAAGAAACCGGAAGTTTCCCACAGTATTATGACAGCACGCTTTTCATCATGGAATGGACTCGCAACTGGATCAAAGAAGTTCGTTTCGATGAAAATGGAGATCTTCTTCAAATAAACCCATTTTTTGATAGTCTGGTCTTAAACCGGCCTATCGATATGCAATTTGGACCCGATGGTGCTATGTATGTAGTTGAATGGGGAACCGGATTTGGGGGTGGTAATGAAGATGCCCGAATCATTAAAATCGAATATGTTGAAAACTTAGGGAATCGACCTCCACAAGCGGTTCTTCAAGCTTCAAAAACTACGGGCGCAACTCCGCTTACCGTAGATTTTTCAGCTGAACTCTCTCGCGACCCTGATGCTGATTTTTTACAGTATTCCTGGGACTTTAATAGCGATGATGTTGAAGACGCTAACTCCGAAACCACGAGCTATACATTCACAGAAGCGGGTTCCTATTTGGCAAAACTCACTGTTACTGATCCTGATGGAGAAAGCTCCGTTGATCAAATTCAGATTGTAGTCGGAAATACAGCTCCCGAAGTAACGATCGACTATCCCGTTAATGGTGGTTTTTATATTGAAGGGGATGAAATCGAGTATAAAGTTTCGGTGACTGATGCTGAACAAGGTACTATTGGAGACGGTATAGAATGCTCAGCCGTTGAAACAGAGCCTTCTATCGGGCATGACGATCATTCCCATGGTGCAGGCCCAAGCAGCGGCTGTGAGGGAACATTTATGACCGTAAGCCATGGCGATGGACCTGATAACGTCTTTTATGTTTTTAATGCCACTTATGAAGATGATGGAGGCGGTGCTAACGCTCCCCTCACTGGCTCTGCATTAACCGTTCTTCAGCCCAAACTAAAGCAGGCAGAACATGCGCTTGAGTCATTTGATATTCAACTCGAAGATACCGGAGATTTCCTTGGAGGAGGGAAAAATGTTGGTTTTGTAAATAATGGCTCAGCTCTGAAATTTGGTCCTATGAATTTTGAGAACATAGAGTTCATGACTGTAAGATATGCAACCCAACAAAATCCGGCCCGTGTTGAGGTAAGAATTGATGAAATAGACGGTCCACTTATTGCAAGCATGCAAACTGCACTTACAGGCGGATGGCAGACTTACGACTATTTCACCACCGAATTAGATAATCCGGGCGGTACACATGATGTCTATTTTGTTTTCAAAAATGTATTGAACCCGGGAGGAATTGGAAACTTCAATTGGTTTGAATTTCACGGGCAAGGTGTGGCTAAAGAGAATTCAGATTCTCTTGAAGGCTTGGCTGCTACCTACTTTTCAAATAATGATTTCACAGGTGATAAAGTCATTCGCAAAGAACCTATGGTTGCCTGGAATTGGCTTAGTAATAATCCCTTGGAAGGAATCCCTTCCGACAACTTTAGTGTCCGCTGGGAAGGTGAAGTAATGAGTCCAACTACAGGTAACTATCGTTTTTCAACAGGTACTACGAATGGCAGTGCAAAGGTTTTTATTGATGGCGAGGAGGTATCACCCAGCCAACAAGTTGCTATGGTTTCTGGAGAGAACCGAAATATACGAGTCGAATATATCCATACAACTGGCCCTGCTGGAATGTATCTTCGCTGGACCGGTCCCAACCCTTCCAACGTCATTCACTCGAAATACTTGACCCCGGATTTCGACGCATTAATGGTTTCAAATGAAGTCAATGAAAAAATAGAAATTCCTACTGAAATCTCGTTAGAACAAAACTACCCAAACCCTTTTAACCCCTCTACTCAGATAGAATTTAGTCTGCCAAAAAATGGACTTGTTCAGCTTAAAGTCTTCAATGTTGTAGGCCAAAGTGTTATGGTTTTAGTAGATGAAGTTCGAAGTCAGGGTCAACATTCTGTGACATTCGATGCAACGGGTTTCTCCAGTGGGGTTTACTTTTATCAGCTTCAGTTTGATGGGACTATCATTTCGAACAAAATGCTCCTCATGAAGTAACCCCCAAAACTCACCGTAGTTAGAACGGGCTTGAAGAAATTTCTCTTTACCTATAAGCCTGGGTTCGATTATGAAAAATGAAATTTCCTTTGCTTTGTGTATCGGATAAGTAAGTTGTCACCCTGAACTTGATTCAGGGTCTGAAAAGAGTGATTTTCTGATACCGGCAAGCCTCTTCGCTAACATCTCGTCCTTTTTAAACGAGTGTATGATTTTATTCATAGCTAAATCTATGAACCGGGTTTCCATATTCGACTGGGGACGTCTGGATTTCTGCCAGCTTCACTGCAGCATTGCTCATGGTAAGGGTGTAATCGTTGTCCTGAACATTGCCCTCCGAATCGCCTGTGGTCATTCGTAGCCATTTCCTCGGTTTTTTGAAAACAACAGACCGGGCATGTGATGTTGGAATATAATAATACCTTCATCTCAGCTTTTTCCTTTTTTCACATTCACCTTCCAGGGCTTTTAAAAATAGGACAATCTCCTTTAGGTCCTTCGCCAGTACAAGAATCAATTAAATCTATCAGAGTATTCTTTATTTGTTGTAGGTCTTCGATATTTTCTACCACACTTGGTATTTTTCTTCCGCTTCACTTTTGACCTCAGAGCAAGTGGTGTCAACATCAATTCGTAGTTCCAGCAGTTCCTTGATTTCTCTCAGCGTGAACCCTAACTCTTGCTCCCGCTTGATAAATTTAATCTGATCGATATGCCGTTGGGTAAAAATTCGGTAACCTGATCTTCTTCGGTCAGGCTTGGGAATGAGATTGCGTTTTTCGTAATAACGGACGGTTTCTTTATTCACATCAGCACGCCGGGCTACTTCTCCGATTTTGAAAGTGCTTACACCATTATATTTTTCTTTATTATCAGGTTTCATGGCTGGGCGAATTTATTTCTTGTTCTTACTCTACCGAAATAATAACTACTTAAAAAAGAACCGGAAACAAGGTCCGGTTCAATCTTAGTTTAGTCTTTCTATACCATGGTTTTGCCACAGCAGCAGGGAGGGTTTTGCGTACCTCCACAACTTGCTGGAGTTCCTTTGGTTACGGTAACTTCATATCCACACCCTTCATCCGGGCATTTATAAACTTCTCCTTTTTGAACGGCATACTTAGTTCTCCATTTAGTTATAACTTCAATACACACCTAATATAAGGCCTGTACCATGGTCCAGAGTCAAATAATAACAGATCCATTATCTCTGGGCTACAACATGTAGCTAAGTAGTATATATTTATCTATTTCTACTTTCTGGGTACTGGTTTGTCTGTAGTAATATCAGTCAAATAAATACTCAAAGCGGGAAGAACAGTAATTTGAACAATCGGCGATAAGCCAACCTCATAAGAAAAAATAGTTAGCTCTGGCATCGCAGATGTATATTCCCAAAGGCTAAGAAAAATAGCAACCCATTCAAGAAAAATACTTGCTGCAAAGCTTAAGCCGAAAAGCACAATATATCCTTTGCGACCTAGACGAGGTTCCAGATGCACGGACGAAGTCAGCATTGAGGTGGCTCTCCATAGCCCTAATACAATGATGATATCCCCTAAAACAGCTCCCCACATCCAAACGGTAGCCTTGAGAAAAGGCCAGTCCCACATGCCATATAGAAAGCCACATTGAACAAATTCCCAAATGGTATTAAGAATAAAAGCCCAAAAAATTACTTTTTTAACTGGCTCACTAATCACGTTCAATTATCAGAATCGTTAAGACTATAATTATACGTGGCAGCGATTATTGCCCCTGTTATCCAGCCTATAATGAAGGTCAGAATAATTCCAAGTAGTGATTCCCACAAAGGAATGTCCATACGAATGATTGATGACGTATCAAAACCGTGCAAGAGGGCGTTAAAAAAGGAAATAGTTCCTTGCTGGCCAAGCACAATCATCAACAAAGCACAGCCCAGGTATAGAATCACGCCTGTTGCGCCAACCGCTATTCCTAATTTCTTAGTGTTTAGTTTTCTCATAGTATCTCCTTTATTCTATTGGTTTGATGTACCTATTTAGTGATTTGAAAATATATAAGTCAGATTCGCAGTTTTAAACCCATCTTTTGATAACCTTAGTTTCCATTTTACATCCTTCAATTTTCGAGCTTCAAGAACCGTGCATTGATAGCTACAATAACAGTACTTAGCGACATGAGTATAGCTCCCACTGCAGGACTTAATATAATGCCCCAGGCGAACAGGACACCAGCGGCAAGAGGAATGGCTCCAATATTATAGCCGGAAGCCCACCACAGGTTTTGCACCATTTTTCTGTAGGTAGATTTTGAGAGCTTGATCAATGCTGTTACATCTTGAGGGTTATCTTTTACCAGTACGATATCACCGGTTTCAACAGCCACATCTGACCCGGCTCCGATAGCAATTCCAACATCAGCCTGAGCTAAAGCGGGGGCATCGTTGACGCCGTCTCCGGTCATGGCCACAAGTTTTCCTTGCCCCTGAACCTCCTTCACCTTATCGGCTTTTTCATCCGGAAGTACTTCAGCAAACACCTGATCAATGCCTAGTTCTCCAGCTACATAATCGGCCGTTTGTTGATTATCGCCCGTCAGCATAATGCACTCAATCCCCATCTTGTGTAATGCATCAATCGCATTCTTAGACGACTCTCGAATTTGATCTCCCAAAGCAATGGCTCCGGTCAATTGATCTCCAATGATCACAAAAACCACCGTTTTTCCCTGGGATGATACTTTTTCAACTTCAGCTGTTGGGTATTCCATTTCCTGGTCCCGAATATATCCGGGGCTTACTACTTTCACCGACTTTCCATTTACCTTGCCTTCAATTCCCTTTCCGGTAATGGAATTAAACTCATCCGGCTCCCAGGTTTCGCCGGCTTTTTCGAGGATTCCTTTTGCAAGTGGATGTTCAGAGTTTTTCTCCAGCGAAGCTGCATATTTAAGTATCTCTTCATCGGAGTGATCATCCCCAAAATTCAGAATATTGGTTACCGTAAAGGTTCCTTCGGTTAGCGTACCGGTTTTATCGAAGATAATGGAATCCAAGTTTCTTGCCTGCTCAAAAGCAGACCGATTGCGTATAAGAAATCCATTGGTCGCAGCAATACTGGTTGAGCGGGAAACCACCAATGGAATGGCCAGACCTAACGCGTGTGGACAGGTAATCACCATGACCGCTACGGTTCGGTTCATCGCAAAGTCAAAGCTTTGTCCCGTAAAAAAGATCCAGGCTCCAAAGGTTATCAGGCCGGCTGTAATAGCAACGATGGTCAACCAAAAAGCAGCCCGATTGGCTAAATCCTGTGTACGAGACTTACTTTCCTGAGCTTCTCTTACCAGGTTAATAACCTGAGATAAGAATGAATCGTCCCCGGTTTTAGAAATTTGTATAGTAAGAGAGCCTTTTTCATTTACAGAACCGCCAATTACCTCATCATCTTTTTGTTTACTAACCGGCTTGGATTCTCCGGTAAGCATGGCTTCATTCACGCTCGATTCCCCTTTAAGAACAATCCCATCGGCTGGCACTTTCTCACCCGGCTTGATGAGGACTTTGTCGCCCTGTTCTAATTCTTCTACCGGGACGTCTTCCGTTGATCCATCCTCATGTACACGATGAGCTTCACCCGGTATCAAAGCAGCTAACTCTTCCAAAGCTGTCGAAGCGCTCATCACAGAACGCATTTCGATCCAGTGTCCCAAAAGCATAATCCCGACCAAAGTTGAAAGCTCCCAGTAGAGCAGGTCTCCTTCAAAGCCAAAGACCACAGCCGTGCTATAGAGGTAGGCGATAGAAATAGCAAGACCGATAAGCGTCATCATACCCGGTTGCTTTTTCTTCAGCTCATCTATCAGTCCTGTTAGAAACGGCCATCCGCCAAAGAAGTAAACGACGGTTGATAACGCAGCTAAAATCCAGCTGTCACCGGTGAATCTCCAGTCCACACCCAGAAAATCCTGGATCATGGGTGATAGGGCCATGATCGGAATCGTGAGTGCAAGCACCCACCAAAATCGAAATTTGAAGTCCTGAACCATCATTTTGTGATGCTCATGATGGGAGTGCCCTTCATGCCCACCGTGATCCTGATTGTGTTCCTGATCTTGGTTATGCTCTTTATTTTGGTGACCATTGTGGTTATGGTCTTCGTGATTGTGATGTTCGTGGTTCATATTCTGCTCTGTTTAGTTAAATCGTTTGTTGCTTATCGGGATGACCAGTGAATAGCGGTAATTTTCCAATCCGAACCTGCCTTTTTTAATACAGCCAGTTCGAGAGAGGTCAGGTCTATTTCTCTTTCGGAATATGTTCCTTTCATGGAGCTAACCGTGCTTACCCATGCTGTATTCCCTTCAATGCTGATTTTTTGAGTTAGTATCTCACGATCCATGGCCTTCAGAAATTTACCATCGGAGTGAAAGTGATGGGAAAGATATTCTTCCTTCGTTTCCATTCCGCTGCCTTCCAGTATCAAGACATCATCAGCCATGACACTCGATGCAGCCTCAGAATCATTTTCAATAATGGCGGTTTTAAAGTTGTCAAGTGCTTCTAATACCTTGGTTTCTTTTTGATTTGTCTGAGCCATCACCGTTCCTGATAAAAACACAAGAACAGCGAATATTTTTATAAGTGATTTCATTGAGATAGTTTTTTAGAGTTGCGTCATTTCAATTTTAGATATGAGTACCGATCCCTGCCCTTGTAATTTTAGCCCTACGTTTCCACTTTCCGGAGCATCTCCGTGGCCGTGAACTTTCATCTCTCTGTTAATATATCCGCGAAAGTGCGTTTCATCTGCCACTACCCGTAGAAATAACAGACCCTCGGTTTCATAGGTGCCTTCTTCGAAAATGGTTGTTTCCCCGTTCTGGATTCTGCCTTGACGAATAATCCCATCCGAATTCAGTGAAACAAAATCATAGTTACTTGCATCCTGCAGGTGATGACTAAGTTCTATTTCTCCATCTAAATCATCCAGATTGAGGTAGTAATCAACTTGTATGTTTTGGTATGATTGATGGGTAACAAATAGACTTGCTTGCCCGGAAGCCTGAAGCTGTAGTAGCGGATTGCCACTTGAAGTGATAGTTGGCTTTAACGCCTGTAAAGAACCTTCCACCCAATGAAAGTTAGTGATTAGATCACTGACTGAATTTGAGTTTATGTCCCAGGTCCAGTCTCCATTGTCTTTCGTAATAAAAGAGGATGGAACAGTAGTACTGTCGGTGACTTCAGATGAGGCTTCTTCTTGTTGTAATAATTGACCGGTTCCCGCTCCATATCCATATACCATTTTACCGCCATACTCAGCCGTTTCATATACCATAAATAATCCCGGTAGCACTGTAATGAATGCAATGATCTTAAAGCTCTTCTTTTCAAAAAGATCAAACCAGTGAAAGGCGATTCTCAATAGAGTGTAAATAACAAAGAACCAAAGTAGATACTCCGCCCAGTCGGCGTGCTCGCTTAAAACAGATTGAGCTTCTGTAGGTAAAAAGACGCTATCTGCAGCTAATGTACCACTGTAATAGGTGACACCGGCGAAAAGTGCTCCTGCTACATAAAGGATGGTATTCTTTGTTTCATCCCACCATTTTTCTTGAAAAAAAAGAGATACAAAATTAGCCAATGCAGCCGTCACTAATAGCGCAATAGGAAAATGAACGATCAGTGGGTGAATGTTGGGAGCCCATTCAGGAGTTAGTAAAGATTCCATAATTAGTTAGTCAAAGTTTTAAATAATTGAGTTCAGAAATTAATTGTTGTGTCCAAAAGGTTATATAATCTCCAGGTTAGCCATCATGCCGTTGTCTTCGTGCTCCAGGTTATGGCAGTGAAAAACGTACAGGCCTTTTGGCGCATTGAAATTCATGATAACCCTAACAGTCTCACCGGGCATAACAAGTACCGTGTCCTTCCAACCTGTTTCGGTAGGCGTTAATCCTCTACTTCCGCTTCTATCAAGAACTTTAAACTGAATGGCATGCACGTGCATGGGGTGAGGTACGTTTGAGTTATTGATAAACTCCCAAATTTCAGTACTTCCTTGCTCTACACGTTCATCGACTCGCTCCATCTCAAACTGACGCCCATTAATGGTATGGCCGTTCATCATTTGCATGTCCAACCGAATGGAGCGGGTGCGATCAGCAGATGAAGCTTCAGGAAAGGTCGATTCAGACAGCTGACCGGGAAGGCCCATCGATTCTTGCTTAGATTCTCCATCGATCCTGAATTCCATAAGATCAAAACTGGTGCCTTGCTCTGGTCCGGAGCTCCCCATCATGTTTTGCATTCCCATCATACCGCCGCCGGAAGGCACATCAAATGGTTTACTGATAAGGTGAATACTATTTTTCTTCACTCCAGAGAAGTCTACCAGTATGTCTGCTCTTTCCCCGGGGGCCATTAATAATTCATTCGTCTCAATAGCTTCCGGCAGAAGGCCTCCATCGGTGCCGATGACCATAAAGGAAAGATCATCTTGAAACGCTACATTATAAATCCGGGCATTTGAGCCATTTAATACTCTTAAGCGATACACACCTGGCTCAACTTCATGGTAAGGAGATGGCGCTCCGTTAACTAAGATTGTATCTCCCAAAAACCCAGTCATCATCCGTTCGGGCATAGACGGGTTATAAATGATCTGCCCAGAGTCACTTACTCTCCGATCCTGAATAACGAGCGGTATCTCGTAGTTACCACTGGGTAAGTTGAGCGCTTTTTCTTCGTCATCCTCAATAATAAAAAAACCTGCTAACCCGCGGTAAACCTGCTCTCCTGTTATTCTGTGAGGATGCGGGTGATACCAATAGGTGCCGGCTCTTTGATTCAGGCTGAATTCATAATCATAGGCTCCTCCTGATATTGCATCTTTGGGATGTCCATCCATTTCGGGGGGAACAATGAGTCCATGCCAGTGAATAATGCTTTCCTGACCTATATTATTAGTAAACTGGATGTTAAGTTCCTGCCCCTTTACATGGCGAATTGTTGGACCGGGAACTGAATTATTAAATTGAAAAGCAGCCAGACTTAACGATTCTGGCATCTCTATTTCTGCAGAAGAGGCAGATAAATTAAACGAAGGATCTGTTATTTGACCCGGAAAAGGCAATCTGTTTCTAAAAGAACCCTGCAACTCATCGTCAGAAAAAGTTAGGCAGGATGTTAACCAAGGTGATAGGGCTAATGCACCAGTTCCAAGACCTACTCTGCGTAAAAATTGTTTTCTTTTCATAATTTTGAAACTATAATGATTGTATTTTTAAATACTTGATCACATCAGATCCTTTTTCCTCTTCTCGAATTCTTCTTGATCAATTTCTCCATCTGCATACCTTCGCTTAAGGATCTCAAGGGGAGTTTCTTTATCAGATTCTTGTTGATTTGTCTTGAATAACGGCCTTACTAAGACAATGACCAAGGCAATGAGTAAGAACCACCAGAAAAACATCATCCAGCCACCTCCAAAAAATTGAAAATCATGCATAATGCTATCATTTATAGTTTTAGAATTCGGGGATGACTTTGAAGTGCATCCCCATTTAATTTTACTAATGATGGTTCATACCTTTATTATCGGTAGAATCTGATTTCATTTTCATTCCCGAATCCATCATGCCTCCCTGCATCATTTGCATACACATCATATGCATGTTCATCATAGATGAGTTATCCATCATATTCATCATTTTAGCGTGATCCATATCTCCATCCATCATAGATTGCATCATTTCCATATGCTTTTTCATGTGTTCTTTCATTTCAGGATTGTTCATCATGGAGTTCATGTTTTCCATCATTTTGGAATGATCCATCTTTTGTGATTTCATCATTCTCTGCATCATCTTGGCTCGCATTTCAGGATTATTCATCATGTGATCCATCATCATGGATTGCATAGATGAGTCCTGCATAATGGTCATCATTTGCTGCTTTTTCTGCTCTATATTTTGTTGCTGGGCCACAGCGGTTACGGTTAGACCTAAACTTATTGCCAGTAACAGTGCGATTGATTTCATCTTTTTCATAATCTTATGGTTTTGTTAATGTTTGCTTTACTTAAAATATCAACTATCTAAGAGGTTAGCTTATTCAATGATGATTAATACTTACCGTTTATTTAGTGTAAGCCTATTATTCTATTACTTTAGATCCTCCCTCACCATCCCTGATCCTAATCATATTCTCAATAGGCATGACAAATATAATTCCATCTCCGCGCGAACCTGTTGAAGCAGTTTGTTGAATGATCTCAATAATAGAATTGACATCTTCGTCTACCGCTGCTATTTCTATTTTCACAACTTTGGAGTGCATCGCCGGGAATTGCAACGAGCCATGTGCATGGTCAGGATCGGTATATTGACCTGCTCCTTCTCCTCTGAATACTGTTATGCAACAATGACCTTCAGAACGTAGCGCTTTATATACTTCTTCAAGCAGCATGGGGCGTATGTATGCTTTTACTAATTTCATAATACCTCCGTTTTTGATTTATACATTAATTCATCTGCTCAACGGTTTCTCCACAGTTGTGCATTTGAGTGCCATAAAAAGGGTTTTCAATATCTTTTTTGTCACTTATCCAGGTGCTTCCACCACCGTACATAGGGCAATATTGCTTGAACAGTGCTCCTTCATATCCTTCTTCTTCAATTCGTGAAATAAGCATTTCTGAAATGGATTTGAACTCGGCTCTGAGCTCTTCAATATCACTGAATGTATCCGTTGAGAACACTCGGACATGTTCTTTAGCCGTTTCAAAATCATCTTTGGACAGTGCTTCCCGAAGTTTCAAGTACTGGGGTACTAATGCCTCAAGGCTTTTATCCATTTCATGATTTGAATGATCTTCAGTTGTATCCATAGTGGATTCATTCATATCGCCGTCGTCCATATTCATTTCACCGTTATTCATGTCCATAGCACCGTGATCATGTGCCCCGCGATTTGCTCCTGAGCCCGGTTCTCTATTCATCATACTGAGTTTATCGCTAAGCTGGGCGGCAGCGTCCACTTTAAATGTGCCGTTTGATACCACACGCTCACCAACTTCCAGTCCAGATTCGATTACATATTCGTTACCAGCCCTTTTGCCTAATACAACTTCCCTTGCTTCAAAAGCAGGAGTTTCAGCTGTGGAAACATCCATAAACACAATGGACCTTTCTCCGGTCCATAGCACGGCACTTCGGGGGACAAGAAGTTGCTGTTTTTGGCCTGATTGAGAAGAAATAACTCCTTCAGCAAACATGCCGGGTTTCATCTCTTTTCTTGGATTATCAACAGTAATACGTATTTCTACTGTTCGGGATTTATCATTTAAAAAAGGCTGGATAAAGCTGACTTCGCCGGTATAAGTGTGCCCAGGAATGGAGCTCACCGTAAAATCAATTTTATCTCCGATTTTTAAATTATTGACTGACGATTCATACGCCTCAAATTCAATCCATACCTCAGAAAGCTTTGCGATCCGGTATAGCATTGAACCTTCCTGAATATGGTCTTCCCGAGAGATATTGATCTCTGATACATAGCCAGATACTGGTGAGAAAAAGTCTAACTCTTCCATCACTTCTCCTGATTGTTCAATCTGGTTTATGGTCTCTTCCGGAAATTCCCAAAGCAATAGCTTTCGCCGGGCAGACTCATATAATCGAGGGTTTTGTTCTTTGAATCGGGCTGTTTCCAAAAGTTCACTCTGTGCCGTAATTAACTCCGAAGAATAAATAGAAACCAGTTTTTGCCCTTTACGAACGTAATCACCGGTATAATCTACATATAACTCCCGAACACGACCGGGGAAGTGAGCCGTCACATTCGATACCAAGTTCTGATTTACAGCCACTTTGCCAGGTAACCGGGTTTCAACCACTGGGACTCCTTTTCTAACCGGAGTGGTTTCAACCTCAGCAAGCGCAAGTGCGGCTTTTGAAAATGTAACAGCATTCGGGTTGAGCGATTCTGAGTTATTGTCATCAAGATCATTAGCCGGAATTAACTCCATTCCACAAATTGGACAATTTCCTGGCTCGCTTTCTCTTATCTGAGGGTGCATACTGCACGTATAAACCACATTGCCTTCCTCATCAGTGTGGGTTTCTGATATATGCTCTTCAAGTGTTTGTGGTTCCGAAGTCCCTCCGAAAAATAGGTAGCCGAGTAAGAGTCCACCCAGTATAAGTCCAGAGTAAATAAGTATGTTTTTTGTTTTCATAGTTGTAAGTATTGAGTTGTGAGATTAGAGTAGTGATTAGTTTTTCTTACTATTCATGGCTCAAATCACACGTCTATTTATTTAGATTAATGTTGTGCTTGCCCGTCAGGTAATCGATGAAAGCCGATGAAACCTGCATATCTACCAAAGCCTGAATACGGCTAAGTTGATAACCCAAAAGCTTGCGCTGCATCCGTAGAATTTCTTCAAAATTGGAACTGTCGGTTGAATAGTTCTGTGTCATAATGCTCAGTGCCTGATTAACCCGTTGAATCTGCTTCTGGTCATACAAGTCAAACCGCCGCCGCGCATCATAATAGTCCCTCAGCGAAGAGGATAAATCTGTTTCCAGCTTGTTCTCTTTGTCTGTTATTTGCGACTGTACTGATTGAATATTCAGCTCTGCTTGTTGAACCTTGGCATTGTATTTATTTCGGAACAGGGGAATTTTGAAACTGGCTCTGGCCATGATGGCATCTTTACCATTATCAGCTAGCGTTGGTACATCTGAGCGTTCTTCGGTGAAGATATAATCCAGGCCTACGCCAAAGGATGGTTTCCCGTCTTTTACTGCCAGCATTTTCATTTCGCGGGCGGAGTCCTCCTGATATTTAAGGCGATTTAATGCCGGGTTTTGTTGAACCAATTTATTCAGTAGTTCCGGCTCGCTTTCTATACTCATTTCAGGAATTAACGTATCCGGCAAGGTGATCACCTGTTCTTGCTCAGCATTCAAAAGCTCATTCACTTTTTGAATTAACACATTCCGATTGTCTTCAAGCAAAGCAATTTGCGTCTTCAGGTCTTCCTGTTCGATTTGTGCCCGTAACACATCCACCTGCGAAGCCTGATCTGTTTCATATCGGCTCAAACTTATCTCCACTAATGAGTTTAGGATGTCGAGGTTTTCGTTGGCAATCTCCAAGCTTTGGTCCAACTCATAAAGTTCAATAAGTGCTTTCTCGGTTTGATAAAACAGTCGATTTCGGGTCTCCTGAAATACTTCGTATTGCGCTTTAGCCTGCGCTTCCGATATTGATCGTTTATCTGAGAGGCTCCCAAACCAGGGAAACATTTGGGTTAGTGAAATCCTTGCTTTTTGTGGTCCCAATCTGGTTTCAATCGGACTGATGAAATAGGCAAAAGCAACTTCCGGATCGGGCAAAGTACCAACAATAGGACTTTCTTCAAGAGCTGATAGATAGTGCTGATATTCAGCCTTCAACTCGGGATTATTCTTAGCTGCTTGTTGTTGGTATTCTGCAATAGTTTGAGCTTGCACGGTAAAAGGCAGTGCAATTATGCCAAGTAATACAATTAATAGCAGAGCGTGCAGATGTTTCGCAAAGAGTGCTGAAGACTTTCTTCCCATCCTGCTCAATATTGGATATTCAATGTTCCTTAATCGATTTTCTTCTTTCATGACAATTCTTTTTTCATTTTAAATTCTTTCCACATGTAATAAAGGACCGGTATAACCAGTAATGTGATGATTTGCAGGAACATGCCACCTACACTCGGGATTGCCATAGGCACCATAATATCCGAGCCTCGGCCTGTGGATGTTAGGACGGGTAACAAAGCAAGGATGGTGGTGGCTGTCGTCATGAGTGTCGGGCGAATTCTGCGTGTACTTGCCTCTATCACTACTTCTCGTAATTCGGCCGATGTCTTCGGCTTCTTGCGATCGAACAATTGGTCGAGATAGGTTGCCATCACTACGCCTCCGTCAGCTGCAATTCCAAATAAGGCGATGAAACCTACCCAAACGGCCACACTTAAGTTCACGGTTCCCATTTGAAACAGATCCCGAAGATTTTGACCAAACAGATCAAAATTCAGAAACCATCCTTGACCGTAAAGCCAGACGAGCAGGAATCCCCCCGCCCAAGCCACAAAAATGCTACTGAAGATCATGGATGTAGTAGCCACAGACCGAAATTGGAAATACATGATCAGGAAGATAATGACCAGCGCAATAGGCAGAATAACGCTTAGCCGTTTCTCAGCTCGGACCTGATTCTCATAGTTGCCCGCGAATTCAAAATTGATACCTGCGGGAACCGCTATGTTACCGGAGTTCACACTTTCTTCAATAGCACGTCTGGCATTTTCTACCACTTCAATTTCAGCAAAGCCATCTAACTTATCGAAGATTACATAACCCACCAGGAACGTATCTTCGCTTTTGATGGCTTGTGGTCCTTGGTGGTATTTGATCTCAGCCAGTTGTGAAAGAGGTACTTGAACACCCGTTTTGGTGGGAACCAAAAGTTCATTTAAAGCCTCAGGGTTATCTCTTAACTCACGTGCAAAACGAACACGAATGGGGTATCGCTCGCGCCCTTCAACGGAGGTTGAGACTGCCATCCCACCCACACCCATCGACATAAATTGCTGCACGTCTTGAACGGATAACCCGTAGCGGGCTAACTGTTCCCGGTTCCAATGAACTTCCAAATAGGGTTTACCAACAATACGTTCCGCAAATACCGATGAAGCTTTTACGCCTTCAGCATTCTTCAGGACATCTTCTAATTGTAAACCAAAATTTTCAATTTCTTGAAGATCACTTCCCTTTACTTTGACCCCCATAGGGGCTCTCATGCCAGATTGTAGCATCACCAATCGTGTTTCAATGGGTTGAAGTTTTGGTGCCGAGGTAGTTCCGGGAATCCGTGCGACAGCTACAATTTCATCCCAGATATCATCCGGGGAGTGAATATGATCGCGCCACTGGCGATAATACTCACCGTTTTCATCCGGGATCAGTTCTCCATCTTCATCTCTTACAAACTCCCCTGAATCATTGACCTCGAATCGCATCCGCCGGCCATTTTCATCCGTTTTGTATTCCGATTTATATTGAATCACATTTTCGAACATGGAGATAGGTGCCGGGTCCAAAGCTGATTCAGCCCGGCCCATTTTTCCAACGACCATTTCAACTTCCGGTATGGAGTTAACAGACAGGTCAATTTTACGCATCACGTCTTCTGCCTCTTCTACACCGGCGTGAGGCATCGTAGTAGGCATCAAAAGGAAAGCTCCTTCATCCAGGGCAGGCATAAATTCTTCACCCAGTCCTGGAAAAGCTTCGGACGCTGAAGTCCAAACGGATGTTTCGCTTATATCAACCCCGACCGTATTAAAGCTTTTGGCTACAAACCCAAAGGTAGTTGCAAAGCCCAGCCAAATTACCACCCCAAAAATCACGAAAAAGGATGGAAGGGTTAGAAAAATCTTTTTATGATCCAGGCACCAACTAATAATGGGTTGATAATATTTGATGATGAGCCAGAAGGTGGCAAGAATAAGGGCGATCACTAAAACGATAAAAAACAAATTACCTGCAAAAGAGACCGATGGCCCAAAAGGAAGCCAGTATTCCGTAAGTAGCCAGGTTACTACCACTACAGAAAGTACGTTGTTGAGAATTGGAATTCGTTTGTGATATTCTTCGCCTAAAAAGAATCCCACGCCATTGATGAGTCCGAAGCCCATGATCAACAGACCACCCCAGCCTGAAACAGTCAACATGGCAATGAATCCTCCGATCACCAGCAAACCGTTCCAACTAAGTTTTAATTTCTTATTATTGATCTTCAGCCCGAAGAACCAATGGGCAAATGGTGGGATAAGTGTGATTGTAATGATGATGGAAGCAATCAGCGCGAAGGTTTTAGTGTAAGCCAGTGGTTTGAATAGTTTCCCTTCGGCAGCGATCATCGTAAAGACCGGGAGAAAACTCACAATGGTGGTAGTTATGGCCGTCAATACAGCCCCGGCTACTTCTACAGTAGCATTGTATATAACTTCCAGAAGTGATTCATCTTCCTCCATTTCTTCCAAATGCCGGAGCATATTCTCAGAAAGAATGACTCCCATATCCACAATGGTACCAATGGCAATAGCGATCCCGGAAAGGGCCACAATGTTAGCATCCACCCCAAAATACTTCATAGCAATGAAGGTCATGAGTACAGCGATGGGGAGCATTGCAGAAATTAGCACCGAAGTTCGCAGATTCAGTACCATTATAACGATCACGATAATGGTAATCAGTATTTGAAGCGTGAGGGCTTCTTCGAGCGTCCCCAAGGTTTCAGAGATCAGCGTAGAGCGATCATAAAATGGTACAATGGTGACTTGAGATTCGGTTCCGTCTTCAAGGGTTTTTACAGGCAGGCCGGCAGAAATCTCTTTGATCTGTGCTTTTATATTATCAATTACCTGCTGGGGATTTGCACCTTGCCGGGCTACGACTACTCCACCAACGGCTTCTGCTCCAGCCTTATCCAACACACCTCTTCGTGGAGCCGGCCCCATACTTACGAAGGCAACGTCCTGAATTCGAATGGGCGTATTATCCACTACTTTAACCACAGCAGATTCCAAATCTTCCAGGTTTTCTATGTACCCAATTCCCCGAACCAGGTATTCCACGTTATTCATTTCAATAGTTCGGGCACCGGTCTCAGCATTGGTTTTCCGAACCGCATCAATCACTTCAGGTAGAGTAACCCCATACGTTTTTAGTTTGTTTGGGTCGATGTCGATCTGGTACTCTTTTACATACCCTCCAATGGAGGCGACTTCTGCCACACCTTGAGCTCCTGATAGCCCGTATTTCACATAAAAGTCTTGTATAGACCGTAACTCCTGGGGGTCCCATCCACCTGCTGGCTCTCCACTTTGATCCCTGCCTTCCAGCGTGTACCAAAATATCTGTCCTAATCCGGTAGCATCAGGACCAAGGGCGGGCTTTGCAGTTTGAGGGATAGTGCCGGCAGGAAGCGAGTTTAGTTTTTCAAGGATACGGGAGCGACTCCAATAATAATCCACATCCTCTTCGAAAATGATGTAAATGATGGAAAGACCGGTCATGGAATTACTTCGAACGGTTTTGATACCAGGCACAGTCAGTAACTGAGTGGTCAAAGGATAGGTAACCTGGTCTTCTATATCTTGAGGTGATTGTCCTTCCCAGTCAGTGTAAACGATCTGTTGGTTCTCCCCAAGGTTGGGAATAGCATCCACAGGAACACGATCCCGAGGAAGAAAGTCAAGATTCCAATTAAAGGGAGCTACTGCAAGTCCCCAGCCTACTAAGACTAGCAAGAATAGTACAGCAACAAGCTTATTTTCCAGGAAAAACCGGATGGTTTTATTTAGCATGAGTTTATTATTGATGAATCGGTACAATTAAAAAAGCAGTCATCTCTCGATAGATATCTGAGACCTTGAAGCCTATTTTTTAAAATAGATAGTACAAGAATCAAGGTTCCTGACGTTACAGGAATGACTTTAGTGGAGAAAAGATATACCGATCCCTAAATCAGAAAGGACTCGTTGGCTAAAAAGATGGGAGGTTGTGAATAGGAATCCGAAATAAGAATAGCGTGGTTATCGGATTCTGGTTGATTTATGTGAGCTTCAGAAATTATCGCAGTCAGATTAAGAACAGGTAATTTACTTTTTTGAAATACCTGCGATTCCGTTTTTAGCGGTGCCTGATCGATACTGCAAGCACAGGCAAAACCAAAATCATGCATTCCCGCGTCCATTACTGATTCAGCTGCAGATTGGTCCTGATGCTGATCTTCCATGGGGCAGTCGTCATGTCCCGCCATCATGGTTATAGGCATTTGATGGTCAGTGTGCTTAACCTCCATTGAATCGCATTCTTCCATCGATTTTGCATGGAGTCCCACAGGTACAGCAATCCCGACAAGGATGCTTAAACTGAGAAATGAAGCAATTACACGGTATGTGGCTGAAAATTTCACGTTTGTATAATACTAATATCTAAGCTCTACTAAAATACCAAACATAATTATGCACACCTTTTAGGTAATTCGATAAAATGGGGCAACTGTTATACTGGCTGAGGTGAAGGCTGGAGTATACCTCTCTTCAAATTATTTTATGAAAAACTACAGTGAGCACTTTAAGAAGAGCCTGAAAGGATTCTTAACCTCCTATTCCAATCTCTTAAAATATTTAAAATCGTTTCCGCTTTCAGAGTTAAAGCGAAATACCTCGCTTCCAAGGAATGAAGTCATACTGTTCCAATTCCATAGATTTGGCAGGTTTGCGACCGCTTGCCGTTTCTATGATGTGATCCAGAATCTGCTCTCCCATTTCCTCAATGGTCTTATCCCCCGTAATCACCTGACCCGTATCTATATCAATAATATCAGGCATTTTTTCTGCCAGGTGAGAGTTAGAAGAAAGCTTTAGGACGGGTGCAATCGGGTTTCCTGTAGGGGTTCCTAGTCCGGTTGTGAATAGAATAACGTTTGCCCCTGAACCTGCAAGTCCGGTTGTAGATTCTACATCATTGCCGGGCGTGCAAAGTAAATTCAGTCCGGGTTTGGTTGCGTACTCTGTATAATCAAGCACGTCCATCACGGGAGAAGTCCCTCCTTTCTTAGCTGCACCAGCTGATTTCATCGCGTCCGTAATCAACCCGTCTTTAATATTTCCGGGGGAAGGATTCATATCAAAACCAGAGCCTGAGTCTATGGCTGACTGCTCATATCTGCGCATAATGTCAACAAATTTCTCGGCATGCTCGTCTTTGTCCATCCGGTTTATCAATTCCTGTTCTACGCCACACAACTCGGGAAATTCGCTAAGAATAGCCTTACCACCTAGGGCAACCAATAAATCACTGGTATATCCAATCGCTGGGTTGGCTGATATCCCTGAAAATCCATCAGATCCACCACATTCCAGCCCAATGGTAAGCTTACTTAATGGAGCCGGTTTACGTTCAATCTGATTGGCTTTAACCAACTCCATAAAGGTTTTCGAAATAGAATTTGTAATCAGATCTTTTTCGGTTCCCGTTGCTTGTTGGTCAAGAATAACGACCGGTTTCTTGAGGTCGGGATTCACAGCTTTTAGCGCATCCCTAAACATACTGATCTGGGCATTCTGGCAACCCAAACTTAGCACCGTAGCTCCTGCCACATTAGGGTTGTTAATATATCCGGAAAGAAGGCGGCATAGTGTTTCAGAGTCCTGACGAATGCCTCCACAACCTCCCTGATGAGTTAAAAAACGAATTCCATCTATGTTATCGAAAACTCGCTTTTTCGTTGGTTGGGGCGACTCTGAAACTTCAAATTCAATAGCACCACCGTTGAGGTTGTTATTCTCATAGCGCTCCACCAACGTGTTTACCATCCCTACATAAGGGTCCTCTTTTTCGAACCCAAGAGCTTTGTTAAAAGCCTTTTTGATAGTTTCAATATTCCGGTTTTCACAAAAAACGAGTGGAAAAACCAACCAGTAATTAGCCGTTCCAACCTGTCCATCTTCACGATGGTAGCCATCAAAAGTAACATCTTTCCATTTAGATACATCCGGCTTAGACCAACTTGCTTTCTCTCGGTTTTCTATGCTGAACGTGTCTGATTTGTGGGTCAGGTTTTCCGTAGTAATCGCTTCACCAGTCTTTATTGCCTCCTGAGCTACTCCAACTGTGACATTGTACATGTGAATTTCATCACCCTTGTCAAAGTCTTTCAAGGCGAACTTATGTTTCGACTTGATGTACTCCTTCACCGTAACTTCCTGACCATTCACCGTCACCTTAGTTCCACCAGGGATCTCAGTTAAAGCTACTGCTACATCATCTTTTTGGTGAATTGTGATTGCTTCCGTCATTCTTAAATATTTTGTATCGCTTTTAACATTTCTGTAGAATTGATAGATGTATAATACTTGAGAACTAAATCTCTCATACCATCTACCTCCGTCAAATCCTGATCCCACATCGACTCTTTGCTGAGTACTTCTTCTACCAACTCTTCTTCTGAGAGGTCCTGACGCTCACTAAAAAATTGAAGGAATTCTGCATCATCCCGAAGCTGATCATGTCTTTCTTTGTAGAGTTTTATCAAGCAAGCAAGAGCGAAAACCAGTCGCTTTGGCAGCTCCCCTTTTATTTTGAGATAATCCAGCACTGTAGGCAACACTCTTACCTTATACTTTGAAACTGAGTTGAGTGAAATATCAATGAGCTCATGCCGAATAAACGGATTCTTAAATCGCCCTTTTATTTCCTTGGCAAACTCTTTGGGATCTCCCCCAGGGATTTGGATAGTTGGGACAATTTCTTCAAACATAATTTCCTGCATAACTTCTCCAACTACCTCATGATCAATGGCTTCTGCAACCGTCTCCAATCCTGAAAGGAGCCCTATTTGAACCATAGATGTATGGGCCCCATTCAAGATCCTTACTTTCTGAGTTCGGTATGGAGTGATATCATCCACAAATTTCACATTCAACCCTGCTTTCTCTGCTGGAAAGATATCTTGTAAAGACTTTGGAGCCTGAACTACAAAAAGGTGGAAAGCTTCTGATTTAACAACCAGGTTATCATCGTATCCAATGCGTTCTTTAATTTCTTCAATTTCATCTTTTGGATAACCAGGCACAATCCGGTCAACCAATGTATTAGCAAAGTTGGTATGCTCGGTTATCCAGCTTTTAAACTCATCACTCAAATCCCAAAGTTCAATGTATTTTAGTATACATTGCTTGAGGTTATCACCGTTACTTTCAATAAGCTCGCAGGGTAAAACCGAAACGGCTTTGTCAGCTGAGCCTCCAAAATGATCAAAGCGGTGCTTAAGCAACTGCGTTAACTTTCCTGGGAAGGTCACCGCCAGTTCATTATCACCAGGTTTGTCGCTTTCTTTAAATTCAATCCCTGCTTCTGTGGTGTTTGAAACAATTAAATCTACCTCAGGCTGTTCGGCAAGATTAAAGAAAGCATCCTGCTCCTCAAAAGGATTGACTGCAGAGGTTATACATTCAATTTTGCGAATTTCATCAATCGTTTGATCCCCCTCAATTCCCTGTCTCAGATGATGATATAGTCCATCTTGTTCTTTCAAAACACTGACCATACCGTGTTCTATGGGTTGAACAATTGCAACTCCACCATTGTAGTCTGTTTCCTTATTAAAGATGTCAATCATCCAGTCAATGAAGGCCCTCAAAAAGTTCCCCTCACCAAACTGAATTACTTTTAGAGGCTTTTCGATTTCACTCTTATCTCTGCTGAGGCTTTTCATAAATACTGGGTATTTTTACTCTTTTAAGTAATCGGTTAAGTAGATGCGTATTGTAAAGGAAAAGCAGGTCTAATTCAATCAAAAAGTGCAAATAAAGCCGATTTAAGTTGTTAAGTAAAATTTTCTGAAATTGTACTAACTAATTTGGTGGTATCGGCTGATTAGCATAAAAATAGCACTATATACCCGTTATTTGCCGTCATTCTTAAATAGATATCTTGCAAGCTAATTCGGTCAAAACGGGGGTACTTGTCCCTTCCTCATTTATCTCAGAAAGTAACTGCTTCACTGCGCGTCTACCTAACGATTTTGTAGGCTGATCAATACAGGTAAAAGGTGAAGTCAGATATTTATTAAAATCACTTTTGCCAAAGCTTAGAATTTTTACTGTTTTAGGATCAATGTCATGCTCATTCATGTATTTTAATGCTCCCAAACCCACTGGATAGGTTACAGTAAACACGGCTTCCGGCACTCCGCTAGATTCGACTAATCTCTTGAAGCTATTGTAGCCAGCCTCTTCGTTATATCCTCCTTCAATAATAGCGTCAGGGTTAATCTCTATACCTGCTTCCTTCATAGCATCTTCATAGCCTAATCTACGATTTCGACCAATATCTACAGAATCAAAACCTGATAAGTGAGCAATATTAGTGCAACCCTGTTCTATTAAATAGGTAACTCCCTGCCGTGCACTGTTTCTATCTTCGGCTTTTATATAGCTAAAGCCTGAATCATTAAATCCCCGATCAAAGAATACCAGATTAATACCCATATCTTTAACCACCTCAAATCGTTCTAGATCTTTGGTCTGCTCGGTCGTGGATATAAGCAAGCCATCTACCCTCATCTGTAACATAGTTTCAATATGAATTTTCTCCAGTTTCTCATCCTCCAAAGAAACACCAATAATTACCTCATAGCCATGATCAAAAGCTGTTTTGTAAATGGATTCAACTACTGAAGCGAAAAAGTAATGGGCTATTTTTGGGATGATTAACCCTATAGTTTTCGATTTTGAGGACGTCAAAGAACGGGCAACCAAATTTGGCCGATACTTCATCTTCTTAGCCATCTCTTTGACTTTTATCCGTGTTCCTTCGGATATATCAGGATGGTCACGAAGAGCCTTAGAGATACTGACTTTCGTCAGATTTAATTCATCGGCAATATCCTGCAGAGTAACATTTTTCATTTCATAGGATTTAGTTCTGAGCTAATATATACCCACATAAAGAAGCTCGATACATTTATACTATCTGGTTATGGTACAAATTTAATAAATTCAAAACATTCATAACCCGCTGTAATTTATATGATAAGCCAACTTCACACTTGACTTCTACTATAAGTTACACCTCTAATTCAAATTGACTAAGACTATACTTCTAGGTTGCCTTAAAACCAAAGAAAGTATTAGCATTTTTAAAACTGATATCCTTCGCCATATTTCCAACTAAGTCAAAGTTGGACGGCAATAAGCCTTTCTCAATATCATCACCAAGCACATTGCATAAAACTCG
Organism: Balneola sp.; assembly: GCA_002694685.1. Taxonomy (NCBI): domain Bacteria; kingdom Pseudomonadati; phylum Balneolota; class Balneolia; order Balneolales; family Balneolaceae; genus Balneola; species Balneola sp. Next base: position 146,991 of record NZMW01000012.1, on the reverse strand, counting down.
CCGGTAATATTCATGTCGAGGAAACGAAAGAAAGCTTCTGGAGTCTGTAGTCATCCCAATAAGCTGACTCAAAACTCCCATATTTGACAGTGACTCGATGTGAGCTTCAATTCCATCCTTTTGGTCGAGAAACCACCATGGCGGACCATGCTGCAATTTTCCAGCTACCGAACCATCCTGGAAATTTCCAATCATAGTCGACATTAATTCATTATCTCTGGGATTGCTATTGTACAGTATCACTTTAGGAAGTTGATCTTCAGAATCCAACCTGTTTAAAAGATGTGCTAAAGGTTGTGCAAGATCAAAATCACCAATAGAATCAAATCCGGTGTCGCGGCCTAATTCTTTCATCATCCGGGAATTATTATTCCGGATGGCTCCAACATGAAGTTGATAGACCCATCCTTTCTTCGCATCCATCACACCGCAGTGATACAAAAAGGCAGATTTAAATTTTCGAGTTTCTTCTTCTGTTGGTGACTCTCCTCCCAATACCTTCTCGAAAATCGAAGCAATTTCTTTGTCGGTAAAGTCATCAGAATAAGGTCTGTCGGTACCATGATCGGAAGCACGGCATCCCATTTCATCAAAGAAGTCATGACGTTGCTGAAGAGCTTCCAGAAAATCATCGAAGCTCGAAATACTTACTCCGGTCACATCTGACAGTTTTTCAACCCAGCTCAGCCATTCCTTTCCATTTTCAATTTCCATTCCCCGATCAGGCCGGAAAGTAGGAACCATTTTAAAGGCATCTTCACCCTCATCTCTTAACTGAGTATGAAATTCTAATTTATCCGTTGGATCATCCGTTGTTGCTACAACCTTCACATTATTTTGCTTAAGTAACCCACGGGTAGAAAATTCTGGAGACTGAAGCATTTCATTACATTTATCCCAAATTTTCTCAGCAGAATCTCCGTCTAACAATTGTTCAGTAATACCAAACGGATTCTTGAGTTCCATATGAGTCCAGTGGTACAAGGGATTTTTCAATGTTTTAGGAACGGTTTCAGCCCACTTCAAAAACTTCTCTTTATCGGATGCGGAACCGGTAATAAACTTCTCATCTACCCCACAGGTACGCATTGCTCTCCACTTATAATGGTCACCATCGAGCCAGATCTTTGTGATATTTTCAAAGTTCTTATTCTCTGCTATTTCCTGAGGTGGTAAATGGCAGTGATAATCAATAATAGGCTGATCAGCAGAATAGTTATGATAGAGCTTTTTTGCTGCTTCCGATTGAAGTAAAAAATCCTGATGTATAAATGGTTTTTTCATAGGTCAGTTTGTTTTTAAGCTACTTTAGACGTCTCGAATTTTTTTTAAATATTTATGAGCCACTATCACACGAATAGTGACGCAGATTCTATTACTGATTTTAGATTGTTGTTGCGGTGAAGCCTCCATCAACGGTCACCATAGACCCGGTCACAAAAGAGGAAGCATTTTTTGAAGCCAGCCATACCACGGCTCCCGAAAGTTCTTCTGCTTCACCAAATCGGTCCATAGGAGTGTGACCAAATATAGACTCCGTTCGTTCTTCCGTAAGAATTTCCCTGTTTTGTTCTGCTGGGAAGAATCCGGGGATAATAGCATTAACCCTGATATCATGCGGGGCCCATTCGCGAGCTAAGAAGCGAGTCATATTATTCATTCCAGCTTTCGAAATGCTATATGTAAATACCTTAGAAAGAGGGATATCTGAAGATGCAGAAGAGATATTAATGATACTTCCCCCCTCACCCCTCTCAATCATATGTTCACCTACAATACGACTCGTCAGAAATGCGCCTTTCAAATTAATATCAAGTATTTTATTCCATTCTTCTTCGGTGATATCCATAATAGGCGTAGTGGAATTAACTCCCGGAGCATTCACTAAAATATCTATGTGCCCCCATTCATCAATCACTTTCGAAATAGCTGACTTTATTGAGTCCTCGCTAATGGCATTTATCTGACATGCCATTGCTGTTCCACCAGCGCTTTCAATACGGGAAATTTGTTCGGTAGCTCCTTCCTTATTGCCGGCATACGATACTGCAACTTTGGCCCCTGCCTGGGAAAGGGCGAATGACATTTCTCCCCCTAGTTCTCCACTTCCCCCAACAACAACTGCTACCTTACCTTTGAGTGAGAAAAGCTTTTCTATATAGTTCATTATTATCTTTATCTATTTTAAAATGATCATTCAATTCGGCTATAAAAAACCAACTGAAGGTAAGTAATTGAAAAGGGATTATTTTGTATTCGTTAAGCTGGTATGGGATTCCTTTAAAATAACTTTTGAGATCTGACAATAACGCATAATACTTAAACAGCTGTTCGTTATTAATGATCTGACCTCATTTCTTATCATCCTTAAATTACAGCAAGTGTTGAAGCAGCTCCGAAAGTAAATGTAAACCTTAATCCTGAAGCAATGGATTTAGCACCCCACTTTCAGTATTTGATTAACATCCACTTTTTGACTCCAACGGTTGCAAAACCGCTTTTTAATATATATAATTTAACCGGTAACTTAAAATTGGTTTAAATGATTAATCCAGTCTTATAATCTGATATTTCTTCAACCAAAAATGGCTCTTGGATACTTGATGAAGACATTACCTGAAGTCCAAAACCATTTAACCTAAAAGTCCTAACCATGCCCAACGTATTTACTATGAGTTATACCCACGCATTAAAAGAAGCTTTAACAAAAGTATCTATACTTTTACTTCTCATTATATTTCCAGCAACGGCCTTTGCTCAGATGGGAGAAAAACCTGAGAATATTGCGCCAATGGATGCACCTTTCGAAATGGCTGAATTGGAGCGCCCGGAAATACCTGATCAGGTATTTGACATTCGGGATTATGGCGCTCAGACTATGGATGAATCTTCAGACTTCAAAAATACGGATGCCATCCATCGGGCTGTTGAGGCTGCAGCGGAAGCTGGTGGCGGGCAAATTCTCATTCCAAAGGGAAAATGGCTTACAGGTCCTATTCACCTTAAAAGTAATATGGATCTTCACTTAGCTGAAGGGTCAGAAGTATTATTCAGTACTGATAAAGAAGATTATTTGCCGGTTGTAAGGCAGCGCCATGAAGGTGTAGAAGCCTACAACTACTCTCCTATGATCTATGCATACAAAGTGAAGAACGTATCGATCACGGGAACAGGGCTTCTAAATGCTCAGGCTGATCACTGGTGGGAATGGTATGAAGAGCATGGTACTCCACCCCGAGCTGCGGCCTCAAAAGTACCTTTATCCAGGCGAGACTTTGGAAAGGGTTCAGGAATGGAAGGTATGCGTCCCAGTTTTGTTGTTTTTTGGGAGTCCGAGGATATTTTAATTGAAGATATCTCAATGCTTGACTCTCCTATGTGGAATTTGCATATGATCTATAGCAAGCGAATTATTATTCGTGGAGTAAATATCAATAGTCTTAAAGCTCCAAATGGGGATGGTGTAGTTCTTGATTCCTCACAGGATGTACTTGTTGAGTATAATCATTTTGAAACGGGCGATGATGCCGTTGTGCTCAAATCCGGGCTCAATGAAGAGGCATTGGAAATCAACATTCCTACACAAAACGTAGTAGTTAGAAATTTTGAAGCCCGAAGAGTTCGCACAGGAAGTGGAGGCGTTGTATTTGGAAGTGAAACATCGGGAGGAATCCGAAATGTTTATGTCCACAATGCCCTTTTTGATGGAAGTGACCGAGGCATTCGATTTAAAACCGAACGTGGACGTGGTAATGTCGTCGAAAACATCTTCATCGAAAATATAAAGATGCGAAATATCACGTATCAGGCTATAAACTTTAATACGTTTTATACAGGCCCTGGAGTTACAGGTCCTTCTCCTCTAATGAGAAACGTCCATATTAAAGATGTGGAAATTGACGGTGTACCAACTGCGATTGAACTTGTAGGTCTTCCAGAAAAATGGCTCGAAAATATTCACCTCGAAAACATCAACGTCATTAATTCTGAAAAAGGAGCTCGAATAACGCGTGTTAAGGGACTGAAGATGACGAATGTAACCATTAACTCTGAAGAGCAAGCGATGATTGCTGAAGATGTATATGAAATATTCCTTAATAACCTGACTCTAAATGATGGAGTTTCAGGAAAGCCTTTTACTCTTCAAGGACGTCATACCGGAGCAATTTTCACAGATGACTTCCCTAATAATCAAATTGAATTTAAGGATGGCTTAACGAAAGATATCGTTAAAGAATCGCCAGAGGTTCAGGCCTGGTAAACTGTTTCCCATAGTAGATCCAAGCCTCAGGTGCTTAAATGTGCCTGAGGCTTTTTTGTGTGATTTGAATTCTGAATGAATACAATTTCACTCTATAAAACCCGATTCCTTAAGCCATGCCTCACATAAATCCGACCACATTTGTGTTGAACCGGGGTTTCCTACAAGCCCAATGCTGTGTCCTCCTTGCGGAAAGATATGCAGGCTGGAAGCCGTATTCCCGTGCTGTAGCAACGCTTCGTAAAAAATGATGCTGTTCATCGGGTGAACCGATTCATCATTTGCGGCGTGTCCCAGAAAAGCCGGTGGTGTATCCTTATCAACCTGCAGCTCTGTTGAATATTTGTTTATGAGTTGGGGTGACGGGTTTTCGCCCAAAAGGTTCATCCTACTCCCCTCATGCGCATACTCACCAAATGTAATTACCGGAGAAATCATCACCATAAAATCTGGCCGGTAAGAATATTGATCGAGTGAGTCACCAAAAGCGGAAACATCTTCATGAAAGGTACCGATAGTGGATGCCAGATGACCTCCAGCTGAGGTCCCCATCACTCCAATTTTGTCAGGATCGATTCCAAGCTCTTCGGCCATTGAACGTACTAATCGCATTGCTCTTTGAGCATCTTGTAAAGGAGCAATTTCTCGCTTAACCAGGTCGGGTGAAAGAGGTAACCGGTAGTTAACCACAAAGCTGTGGACACCGAGCGTATTGAACCACTTAGCCAGCTGAAAGCCGCCTAGATCATACGTTAAATGATGGTAGCCTCCACTGGGAAAAATCAAAACGGCCGCTCCACTATTTTCTTCTTTTGCGGGATGAAAGCTATACATCTCCGGATATTTATTGAGATATATGCGGTCGTTCTTCACACTATCCTGAATAGATAATCCTTTTGAGTTTGGAAGTTCATCTTCAGGCCAAAGTGAAACGGATTGTTGAGCTTGAAGAGAACCAGAATGAAGAGAAATACCTGTGGTAAATAGTATAGTTAGAAGTAGTCTGGTCGCTTTCACATCAGGCAAAGTTTAAGGTTTTAATTAGAGCGTATCGCCAGGTTATGAAAGTCACTGGCAGAAATTCGAGTAAATCCATTACCCTCTGGTAGCTCGCTGATTTGTCCCTCATCGTTTCGCTCCCACCCCCAGGCTACTAATGAACCATCCTCTTTAAGTGCTATGCTATGGGAATAACCCGCTGAAATAGATGTAAAACCGTTTTCGGTTGGTGTTGAACTTACTTCTTTTTTTAGGTCCCAGCCCCATGCCGCAATGCTTCCATCTTTTCTGAGTGCAAGGCTATGACGGGCTCCTGCTGAAATTGCGGTATAATTTTTATCCGTTGGCGTATCATCAACTGAACCAAACATGTCGTCTCCCCAAGCTACTACCGTTCCGTCACCCTTAAGAGCTAAGTTGTGGTAGGTACCTGCAGAAATAGCCACAAAATCATTTCCTTCAGGAGTATCACTTATTAAGCCATTTGTATTCCATCCCCATGCATGTATACTTCCATCTTCATGTAAGGCAAGGCTATGGTTACCGCCTGCTGAAACTGCTACAAATCCATTTCTTTTGGGTATGGTACCCCTTGCATATTCTTCATTTATCGAATAATCCCATCCCCAGCTAACAACGGTGCCTTCTTCAGTCAAAGCAACGCTATGATTGCTTCCGGCTGCTACATCTGTGAAATTTTTAGTTTTTGGAGCTTTTGAAACTTGACCATCACCGTCTGATCCCCAAGCATAAATGCTTCCATCTTTTTTTAGGGCAACGCTATGCAAGTATCCGGCTGAAATATCTATAAAGTCTTCTCCAGATGGAGTTTTAGAAACCTGTTCACTTCTATCCCCACCCCATGATACCAGGTGACCACCAGTGAAGACTCCAGAAAGAACTAAAGTAACAATAACGGGTAGTAGTAAATAAAACCGATAATCTAATTTCATGAGAAGATGTGTGATTTTTATTATTAAAATAATATGTGTTACTAAAAAAAACCCGTATAGCTTTTTCGAACTATACGGGTGATCTTTTTAGAATTGCTGAGATGATTAAAGCTCAACAACATCATGACTAAAGTTCTATTTAATCAGCATCATCTGTTGAGTAGAGACTCTATCTCCAGCTTCAAGCCGGTAGATATAACTTCCACTTGCAAAGTTTGAAGCATCAAAATTCACTTCATAATTACCTGCAGCTTTAAAGTCATTAACCAGAGTAGCTACTACTTGTCCAAGCATGTTGTAAACGGTAAGCGAAACAGTTGCTGCTTCAGGAATCTCGTATTTAATGCTTGTAGTTGGGTTAAATGGATTCGGATAGTTCTGTTGTAACTGGAACTTATTCGGGGTTCCATCATTTTCTACAGAAACCGTTCCACATGAGACGTTTGTTCTTGATACTGAATAATAGGCTATTGGATAGCTTTCAGCTGCAAAATCTGGAATTCCATCAATCCATGTTTCAAAAGCTCCGTCACTTGGCTCACAGATATTAGTTCCATCGTACTCTAGAACTCTCATGAAAGTAGCATCTGTCAATCCAATTGGCAGCTCTCCGGAGAGGTCTGCATTCCCTGAAAGCTGCAGAGCACCTAGAACGCTCAGGTCATCAGTTACTCGTCCTGCATCAGCAAGTGAGGCAGGTATGTCGCCCGATAGCTGATTGTTTGATAGGTTAAGGGAATCAAGCTGAATTGTATTTCCTAAAGAAGCAGGGATACTTCCTGTAAGGTTGTTATCATCAAGTGCTAAAGTGGTTAGATTTACAGCAATCAAACCTTCACCGAAAAATGATGGTATTTCGCCTTCAAGTCCTAATCCTCCTAAACCTAAGTAAGAAAGATTATCCTGGTCTCCTAACCATGATGGTATTGAACTGATCCCAATTCCAGTTCTGGAAAGTTCAAGTAAGCTCCAATTTTTAGTTTCAAACCAGCTTGGTAAAGATCCTGTTAATTCAGGATTATCACTCAGATTCAAGGATTCAAGTTGAAGGTTAATCAGGTTATTGTTAGAGATATCCCCTGTTACACCAACATCTTCAAGTACTAGCTCAGTTACGTTTCCAATGCTTCCACCGATCCAATCAGGAATTTCACCTACTGTCATGTTTGGATTGTCGATGAGTACGATAGATTGGATACTATTCACAACAGAAAATGCTGCTGGTAGTCCGCCTTCAATGTTAAGGTCTTCAAGGTGAATATTAATTAAATCGGCATTTGCCCATTCAGCTGGGATAGTACCTGTAATATTCATATTTGCGAAGTGGACGTCTTCAAGATTAGCAACATCACCAACCCATGTAGGAAGTCCACCTGTCCATCCACCGCCATAGAAGTTAATTCTTCTCAGGCTAGGCATCACTGATAGATCCGGTATATCGTCCGTTGTTTCGCCCTCACCAATAGTGTCTCCCTGGCCCCCAATAATAAATTGCTCAAGTGCTTCCATTTGGGCAAGTTTCGGAGAAAGAGAACCTGTTCGGTTGGTATTTTGAATTTGGAAACGAATCAGTGTTTCACCCCAAGAGTCAAATATCCATTCTGGAATCGGTCCTGGCTCAAGATCATTGTTCGCAATACGGTAATACTCCATACCTTCAAGACTTGACCAATCTGGAATCGGTCCGGTTAGCCTGTTATTATGGAAATAAACACGATTTAATGTGGTCAATTCTGAATGAACTTCAGGAATTTGTCCAGTAAAACGATTGTCATCTACATATAGACGAGTAAGTGCGGGCCAAGAACCATTACCACCTAAAGTTTGAGGTAAAGGGCCAGAAAAGTAGTTCTGACGAATTCGGAATTGCTGCATAGACTCCATTTGAGAAAACACATCCCAATCAACTGTTCCAGTGAATAGGTTGGTTCGCACCAATAAGAACTGAAGTCTGTCAAGAGTAGCTAATTCTGGTGGTAATCCTCCAATGTGTAAATTCACATCTGCCTTAAAATCTTCAAGAAATTCAAGATCTGCCAAGTCCGCTGGAAGTGGACCAGGAACCGTCATGTTATTTCTAGGCATATCAATCACTGTTACACGCCAGTCAGCAGGCTCTCCATCGCCAGCTACGTTGGCTACCTCTTCAATACCAACCCAAGAGTAAACGGGGGCATCAGTGAGCCAACCAGAGTTATCAATCCATTGATCACCATTTGTTGACTCATAATAAGCTACAAGAGCCAGTGAATCATCTTCGTTGATAACATAGCCTTCACCTGGCTGGGCAAATGAATCTACGGCCATGAATGTTGTCATCATTACTGCTAAAAAGATGCCACTAAAAGCTTTGCATAATTTTAAACGGAAAAGATTAAACATAACATCTCCCCTACCTTTTATTTTTGTCTTAGTATCGAATGTTTGCATAATACTCGCTTTAGAGTTGTTGTTCTTAGATTGATAAACTCCGACCCATACATATGGTGCTGATCATTGTATGATTGGAGATTATTTATTGCTTTAAATTCATTATTAAAGTCGGTAACGCAACCCGAGTGTAATTTCCCTTCCATTCAATTCAGATGTGTAAGGGTATAAATCAGGTTCGTAATAGTAGTCTCGCTCCAGGTTATTCAGGATGTTCGATGCGTCAAACCAGACTTGAAAATTTTCCGATAACCAATACCTGGCTGTGAAAGATAAATCCTTTGTTGCTCCATTAAATTGATCGTAGTAAACATTCCCGACAGAAACGAGAGTTTGGTCATTACTACCATAGGAAGAAATAGCCGCAGCCGACCACTGATACGTAATTTGAGTAAAGAAATCGCCTTTGGTAAAATCGAGACCCGCATTAACGATGTGTGGACGCTGTCCTTCCAGAGGAGTTATATATTTGTAATCGGGATCTACATTTCCTCCAACAAACTCAAATAATTCAGCTAAGCCGTGGGTATATCTTTCATTCACTGTTCGGCCAACATCTGCAATAGACTGCGAATAGGAGTAATTTACGTAGGTACCCAGATTGCCAAGAATTCCTGGTAAAAACTCCAGGTTCTGCTGCCAGGTAAACTCGGCTCCATAAACAGTAGCCTGTTCACCGTTTTGAAAGCTATTGACGTTCCATCGCCCGGTTAGTCCTTCATCATTATTGTCAGCAGAGTAATCCACAACTTGATTAGAGGAGAAAACAAAGTCTTTCATATCCTTATAAAAGAGACCTACCGTAAACTGCCCAACATTGAGGAAATAGTGCTCAAAAAGTACATCAAAGTTATTAGAGAGCATTGGACTTAGATCAGGATTCCCTCGCTGTATAGTTCGTGTAGCAAAATTTCGCTGTACATAGGGATTAAGCTGACCAAAGTTTGGACGTCCAATAGATCGGGAATATGCAAACCTTAGATTAGTAAAATTGTTAATGGAAAAAACGGTCTGCAAATTTGGAAAGAGATTGAAATAGCTGTTCGTCTCTGTAATATCAGTAGCGCCTTGAAACACTCCTGAGCTGCTAATTTCACTTTCCCGCCCTGTGTAACTATTATCCGTGTATTCGAGACGAAGCCCCCCTAAAACGGTGAACCAATCGATTTGAAAATCTGCCATTAAGTAGGTGGCGTAGGTATTTTCATTGGCATTGTACTTCGATGTTTCAGTACTTAATGCCCACTCATCAAGATCAGTTTGGAAACGAGGTGTTTGTGTTATATAAAATTCTTTTGCCTGATCCAGATCGATCAACCAAGGGATTTCGTAGGTACGTCCTGAGCGATTGAAAATACTCCAGTTCGCATTCTCAATTTGCTGAAACTTTGAGATATCAAGATTTGAGCTGTAGTTCCTAAGCAACCGCTCTCCAATACCGCGCTTATAGGTTAAAGAAGCATTTAAACCCGTTTTGAATGAACCGTTAGAGTATGGAATTTCAATATCGAAAGTCCCTTCAAAATCATTATCAACATTACTGTTAACGCGATGATCCATATCCTGAAAATCCATTTCGGTTGCAGGAGGATAACCAGGAAACCGACTCCATGGAGCAACCTCTACAGTCGGTTTCCACCGGTTATCAGTATTAAAAATAAATTCATGGTCTGAACCTGTCTGAAAACTCATCCGATACTCATCTTCACTAAATCTTCCGTGTCCCCAACCAAGCTTGTACTCAATGTCCATATTATCTAAGCGATGACGACCACCAGCCTGAACGGTATATTGATGGATCGTGGACTCATCTAAACGTGGGTTGTAACTTATACTGCCCTGGTTTTCAGCATCTGGATCGTTGGCTCCATTCGGGTTTCCGGTGTAGGTAGGCTCGGAGTAGTTAGCCATTCTGGGCTCATAATTAACCCCATATCGATACTGTGACTGATTCTGAATATTGAAAATACCTTCAATATGATAAGTACTCTCATTTGTAGGCTGGAACGTAAACTGTAAACCGGAGCCAATTCTTTCAGGAATAGTATAATTAAACTCATTTTGTACATCAGATAAGATATCTACTACTTCTGGAGCTGTACTTTCAAAAGTTCTGCTTGCCCATTCAGTTCTAAAAAGTTCACTCGCTGATGGATCTTTCTGGTAGCTAAAATTCACTCCAAATGAGTAATTATCAGTTGGGCTGTCACCATAATTAATAGAGGCTCTTTGCTGGGTTCCGGCATGACGGATGTATCGATCTTGAAAACCACCGCCAAGTCTGATATTCATGTCACGTTCCCCACCTACTGGCCGGCGTGTACTAATATTGATAACCCCAGCAAGGGCATCCGCTTCCATATCAGGAGTAATTACTTTAATTACCTCGAGATTCTGAACCATATCAGCAGAAATTGTACTCAAATCAACACTTCGGTCTCCTCCGGTAGCACCCATACGCTGACCGTTCATGGTAACGTTTGCTGAACCTGCACCCACACCACGTATATTGGTTCCACCATGGCCCATACCTGCGATTCTTGAAAGGGCACCAGTTACTGTGTTATCAGCAAAGGTTTCAATCTGCTCAGCTGATATTACGTTTTTAATATTCTTTGATTTTCTTTGCTCACTAAGCGCTCTTGATTGGCCTCTTTGGCGAGCTGTAACCTGAATTTCTGCTCCCTGGATAGTAGTACTGGAAAGCTCCATATTTAACTCAAGCGTTTCTCCCTCTTCAACGGTTACCTCTACTTCTTTAGACTCAAAACCTAAATATCTGAAAAGAATAGTTTGTGCACCTGCTGGTACTCCTCGTACGATATACCTTCCATCGATATCAGTAGAGGCACCTATACTAGTTCCTTGAACTACAACATTTGCACCAATTAAAGCCTCGCCATTTTCGGCATCTTTAACTTCTCCCCTGATGATTCCTGTTTGAGCCAAGGCAATCATTGGCGATACAACCATTACAAGTAAAACAATAGAGAATTGAATCCAGTTAACTTTTAGCCTTAATACGTTCGAAGCGCTTTCAGCTTCTTTTAAATGAAACAATGTCTCTAAACTCTCTATAACACTTGATTTAATGCGCATATAATCCAACAACTTAACCGGTTAAATTTGTTACTATAATTAACAATTTTCTGTCTTAAGAATCAAAATTATTTCATCTAAAAGACCTTGAAAACAGTCTTTTAAATACTTTGAAGGGGCATTCTTATTTAATTAATGCCATTTTTCGAGTTAGGGTGTACATAATGTTTCCTGCTGCCTGACCTGAAACGGCGGTCAACCTATATACATACACTCCTGAAGCCAATGAACTAGCATCAAACTGAACAGTATGTCGTCCAGCAGACTGATTTCTATTCACTAATTCAGCCACTTCACGCCCAGCCATATCATATACTTTGATTTCAACTTTTGCTGCTTGAGGCAGACCATAGCTTATGTTGGTGGTTGGGTTGAACGGGTTTGGATAATTTTGTGATAGAGTGAAGTCATTAGGTTCATCAGTTCCGTTTTCTGTAGATGTTACCATCTCAGTCACGAAAAATTCATACCCAGTCCACAGCCCTGTTCCTGTTCCATTCTTTCCTCTAACTCTCCAGAAATAGGTTTCTTCACCCGCAAGTTGTGTATCGGCAGGGAATAAATACATGGTATCTGGAACAGTCGTTTTATAAATGATATCAGCAGAGCTGCTTGTTCCGTTTCGAATTTCTAACTCGTAGCTTTCAGCTAGTACCGCAGATTCCCAAATAAATTCAGGCTGAACTGAAACACTGGATTTCCCAACTGGAGATACCAGAGCAAGTGTTCCCGGGGCTGGAGTAAATTCGCCCTGAGTTTGAATGCTGTGAACATAATTTTCAAGATGAGAATACCCATTTCCGGCAATTGATTTACCGTCTTCAGCATCATCTGGATCTAGTCCATTTTCATTTTCCCAATCATCGGGAATGCCATCACCATCCGTATCAATCCGTACGGATGCAGATAATAATTCAGGCCATCCTCCTACGTCTTCCTGACTATCAATAATTCCATTATCTCCCCCACCATCATAGGAACCGCCGCCATAGGTAGCCGTTCCAGTCCTGGTTTCATGAACAATACGTGCATCTACAGTATCTCTTCTCGGTAGAGTTGCACCTGCAAATTCAAGTACACTAAGATATGCTTCTTCAGCTGTTTCAAATGATTCTAAAGCCGGAGCTTCAAAAGGTTCGATAGCTCTGATTAAGTCTTCTTCTAACTCTGTAATATTTTGAACGCCTCCGTCCCAGTTATCAGCAGTAATATCAGGATAGCCTTCTACGTAATTGTCTTCTATATACCATTCAGAACCGTCATTGGCATCAGCATCTAAAATTCGATCTGTATCATCTGTTGCTGGTCCTGCCTTGTAATAATTCGCCACCATATTATGGTTACCATCTTCGCCGCCGTAGGCACTATTGAAGCCCCAATTATAGATTACGTTGTTGCGGTAGTCTACTATTTCTGTCTCAGGACTTGTGGTATATCTAGCTCCGTTAAATCGTGGATTTCTGCTCGTGTGGTGAGCTAGCAAATTATGATGAAACGTTGCACCTGCTCCGCCCCAAATACCGCCATAGCCATGCTCGTCTTTGGAGTGAACCGAATTGTACATACTCTCACTAAGTATGCTCCACTGTAGCGTAAAGTTCGTGTTGTCATAGAAACTACCTACCTCATCTATCGACCAACTCATCGACACATGATCAATAATAATATCGGAGTTTTGTCTTCCCCACAATGCATCTAAACCATCAAGATCACCTGTTCCTATATCACCTGGGCGGAAACGTACGTACTGAATAATCACATTATCCGCACTAATTACAGTTGAACGGCCACTTATGGCAATTCCATCCCCTGGTGCTGTTTGCCCAAAAATTGAAATAGAATCATTTCGGATAGTCAAATCTGTACGAAGTTCAATCGTCCCGGAAAGAGCAAATACTATAGTACGAGCTCCTTCCATTTCAACGCCACGGCGAAGGCTTCCTTCACCAGAATCATCGAGATTTGTAACAGTATAAACTTCGCCGCCACGGCCTCCAGAAGTGTATTTCCCAAACCCTTCGGCTCCTGGAAAGGCCAACTGCTGGCTGACACCATCAGCCATAAAAAACATGCTCAAGGCCAGTGTCATAAACCCATAAAAGGCCTTCTTAAGCAAAGGCTGAAAAATATTGATATTCTGGTACTTCATAATTTTATAAATAGTAGAGTGAGTAATTGGGATATATTAATTGCTATAGTCTAACGCGAACACCGACATTAAATTCGATTCCATTTCTCTTGTAAATGCTAGTTGGGTAGTTATCCCGACTGAAAGCGTATTCAACCCGTTCTTTATTTAACAGATTGTAGATATTTGTCCATATTTCAACTTTATCAGATACATCAAATTTTGCAGTAGCTGATAATTCTTGAAAACCATCTTGATATCGATCCAAGTAAACCTGACCACCTCCAATAGCTGGTGCAAGTTGAGTTTCACTTTCAAGGCTGCTTAACATTTCATCTGACCATTGAAAGGAAAGTTGAGCAAAAAACCGATTTTGGTGATAATTAAGAGCTGCGTTTACAACATGCGGACTTTGTCCTGGAATAGCTGTTTCGTCACCTCTTGAGTTTTCAAACTTTGAATCAGACCAAGTATAGTTTGCATAGGTTCCAAAATTCTTTAGCAGCCCTGGTAAAAAGGATAACTGTTTTTGTATCGCTACCTCTACCCCATATACATCGGCTGAATTATCAGAGTTTTGATAGGTGGTTCTTGTGCCAGCAATCTGTGTTTGGCCGTCCTGAAATAGGGGTTCAAAATATTGATACTCTCCTTCATTGATCTGGATTTCAGAATCAACAGATTCAATAAATCCTGACATGGTTTTATAGAAACCCGCTATTGAAAAGGATCCACCGTTATCAAACATATAATCAAACATTAAATCGATATTGTCAGACATTACGGGATCTAAGTTTGGGTTACCCGCAAATAAAGAAGTGTCTTCTGGTGTGCTTAACTCGAATGGAGCCAACAAATTCAATTGAGGTCTTGAGATGGTTTTAGAGTAAGCAGCTTTCAGGTTAATCTGTTCACTTAACTGATAGTTAACCTGGGCATTGGGGAATACATTCATAAAGCTGTTACTGGCTGAAGTATCAGCTACCTCTTCAAACTGAGAGAATCTGTTATACTCTACAACCCTTCCCTCATAAGATGATGAGGTATGTTCAACCCTCGCACCTATGATAAGTGTGATTGGATCAAAGTCGAGGTTCGCCATAGCGTAACCAGCATAAATATTCTCATCACTAAAGTAGTTGTAGATTTCTGAATCCCGGTAATATGCCCGGTCATCCAATCGCATATTTGGAATACTTGATTGGAAAAAGGAATTAGCCTGCTCGGGATCAACCAGTCGGTCCAGATCGTACGTATTATCAAAAACGCTTAGACGATTCAGGTTTCCTTCTTCAAAGCCTTCCAGGTTTAAGAATCCCTGAAACTGATAATGATATTCGCTAAATGCACCTCTTTCATTAGCATCTTGCTCTTTAAATAGTGCACTCGCACCAGCTTTCACAGAACCCACACTAATAGGGATTTCAACATTTACCCTACTGCTTAATTCTTTATCTCGATAGTCGTCAATAATATAGTTCATCTCCTCGAGATCCATATCCGCTGGAACTGGTTTACCTTCCATAGGGGAAGCCGTTGGGCGGAACGGATCAGAGGCATCAATAGAATATTCAACACCGGTTTCTAAAAAAGGATAGAGGTTCTCTGTTCGGTCTATAATACTTTGAGACAACCCCACCTGATAATCAAAAATAAATGAATCAAAGGTGTTTTCACCGCCTGCCTGGAAAGTAAATTGAGCAGTATTTCGCTCTTCATAATTTAAATCATAGCCAAAATCGGACTGACTTCCGCCAGTAGTATTAGCATCTGCCCAGTCTCCATTGGCTAACCAACTATACTTGTGATCAGACATCTTCAACTGATTCAGGTTTACAAAACCATTGAAGTAATAGTTTGAAGATTCAGATGGATAATAGCCTAGCTGAAAATTCCCGGCAAAACGATTTACGCCCTCACTTTGAAAGCCTGGAGAAAGCCGGTCAATAACATCAATCGGACCTGAACCTAAATCGGTAGTTCCATACCCCATCTCCAGAGATTCCCATGCCCGCTGATCTCTTTGATAATTTGCACCAATGGATAAACTCAGCTGATCGCTTACGGGCCCTGAATAGCGTAACCAACTTCTTCCTGTGGCTCCGGTTTCTTTGCTATATGTAGGATTCAATCCTCCACCAATACTTCCCGACATCACCGTTCGGTCTCTCAAAGGGGAAAATGTTTTAAGGTGAATAGCTCCTGCCAACCCGTCCGCATCCATATCAGGTGTAAGTACTTTAACCCATTGGATTTCTTCAATTAAGTCAACAGAAATAGCTCCTGCATTAGCTACACGTGTATTTCGACCAGTAGAAGACAACCGCTGACCGTTAATGAGCATGTAATAATTCCCGTAACCTGTTCCTCGTAAACTAATTGACCCATCCCGGTTCACATGAACACCCGGAAAGCGAGCAAATGCATTCTCAATAGTATAGTCGCCAAAATCCTGTACCTCAACATTGCTAAGTGAGTCCGTAAATATTTGGTCTTCACTATTCGTTACATTTTGGGCTGTAGCGGATTGCATGCTGGTTATCCCAAAAATTATGGTCAAAACCATGAATAGGCCTGAGATGTAATTGCTTCTTGCTTCAACCATAGTATTTAGAAAACGATTTTTCATATTGATCTTTCTGATTTTAGCCGGGTCTATGTCGTTAATTTTATATATCAAACCTTACCCCCACCCTTAAATCAAAACCGCTGCGAATGTATGTGCTTGTTGGATAAGCACTCCTGTTTCTGAGGTACTCAATCTCCGGCGAGCTCATCAGATGGTTCATATTTGTCCATACACTGAATCGAGAAGACAATTTATAACTCGCTGTTAAGGAAAGCTCTTCATAGCCGTCTTCATATTGATCTAAGTAAACGTTGCTCTGAGCAATCTCTGGAGCCAATTGTTGTCCGGATGCAACCCTTGTAAGTGCCTCTGAACTCCAATGATAGGATACCTGTGCTTTGAATCGATCTAATGTATAATTCAAGGCACCATTCAGCACATGAGGACTATGCCCTGTAAATGCTTGTTTATCACGACTTGCTACTGACCTGTAGCTGGATTGAGACCATGTGTAGTTTGCATACACTCCCATATTACGTAGGAAGCCTGATAGAAAGTTCAGCCGTTGATCAACCGAAAGCTCTACTCCGTACACTGTTCCGGTTTCATCACTATTCACATAAAGAACGCGCTGATAGCCATCGTACTGTGTGTTTGGCTGACCCACAACTTCCCGCTGTTCAATAAAGTTGTTTATTAATTTATAGAAACCTCCTACCGTGATGAATCCACTATTTCCAATCCTTTGCTCGAACATTAAGTCAAAGTTTTCGGAGGTAATAGCTTCCAGCGTATGATCTCCACTAAAAGTAGTTGAGTCTTGATTATCAATGCGGGTAAACGGGGATTGCGGGAAGTAATCGGGGCGATCTATGGTTCTAGAATAAGCGGCTTTAATGTTGTTCTGCTCTGTAAGCCCATAGTTGATTTGCAGATTGGGAAATAGGTGTAATGCACTTTCGCTTTCGCTTTGCTCCGTAACAGGTTGGACATCGCCGTCTTCATTAAAGGAAACGGAATTACCAACAAGGTCAGTAATAGCATATTCGACCCGTGCACCAGCTTTGACTTCCAAACCAGCAAATTCCATATCGGCCATTGCATAACCAGCATAAATTTGTTCATCTGTTGTGTAGTTCCGTATTTCTGACTGATAAGCCGCATAGTTATCATCACCGGTAAAAAGAGGCCGCTGACTTTCAAAAAATGCTCTGGCATTCTCAGTATTTACAAACCATGGAATATTGTAAGCATCATTGATTACATCAATATTTCTGTTTGGCTCACGAAGCATATTAAAGCTGATCATTCGTAGGGTTCGGTTATACTCAAACCGGTTCTCATCGTACTCACCCTCTTTCGAAGACCATCGTGAACTCAAACCTGCTTTTAACGCGCCGGAAGAAATTGGAAACTCTAAATCGGCTCGAACAGCAATTTCATTATTTACATGTTCTTCAACAATCCGGTCAAAATCTTGTCCTATCATAAATTGACGGTCAACAGTACCATCATCTAAAATCTGGACTTCACGATTAGTAAATTCAAATCTGGGTCGATTCTCATCGCTTAGATCCAACGCATAGTTAAGCTCATCAATTTGAAATGGAAAAAGGTAATCCCTGTTATCTGCTCGGCCCTGAGTCCAGCCGGCATTATAACTCAGCGTGTAGGAATCCATTTCATGTTCTCCCCCCGCCTGGAAAGCGAACTGTGAAGTATTCAATGCTGACATTCCTGCCTCATGAGAAAAGGAGCCTAATTCTCCCTGAGCCCCGGTTGTAGACTGGTCAATCCAGTCGCCACCTGTAATCCAGCTGTCTTGATGGGTGGTGTAAACCTGATCATTACTATTAAAATATCCTTTAAAAAAGTAGGAATTCACTTCATCGGGAGTGAAATACACATCTGCAGAAGAAGTGAACCTTCCATTTTCTGTAATATTAACTGACGGAGATACACGGTCAAATACATCTACCGCTCCATTACCAAAATTTTCCGTACCGAAGTCGATTTGTAACTCTTCAACAGATCTTATAGCCTGATGGTAACCAAGACTTACCGAAACAGCGATTTCATCCGAAAAACTTTCTGCATAATGTATCCATGCCCTGCTACCCGGACCGGTTCTGCTGTTGTACTTAGTATTCGCTTCTCCTCCAACTAAAGCGCTAAGCGTGCGCTTTTTCCCAGCGGGAATAACACGATTTGTGTTGAGATTAATTAATCCTGCAAAAGCATCTGCACTCATTGAAGGATCTAACACTTTAGTCACTTCTACACTTTGAATAACGTCCATTGAAATATTTCCGGGATCAATATTCCGTGTACCTAAACCTGTGTTTGCAAGGCGTAACCCATTAAAAGCGACTCCATATGAGTTATAACCTACTCCCCTGAAATTAATTTCTCCATCTCTTGAAGCCTGAACTCCGGGAATTCGGATTAGTGCTTCTTCTAAAGAGATATCTCCAAAAGCGGCAAATTCTGAAAAATTAAGGCTACTGGAAAAATCTGCGTTCTCGGAATATGAGATTGGGGCTTCGAGCTGCACTTCAACACTGTCAGCATCAGTGGCTTCCTGAGCATTGACTATTCCTGGAATAAACGTAAGTAAAGCTATCAATAGAAAAGACACTCCATTCAAAGCCGGCACTGAATCAACACGGCTTTTCGTAAAAGCTAGTGTACAACTTCCAGATAAAAATTCTTCCCATTTATTGATCATGACATCCAATTTCTTTTTATAAACTTATCGGCTAAAATCGTCAAAGCGCTTCCAGTTTATCCCGCTATTCTCTCCTAATAAATATCAGTTATAAGCTGCTTCAAGTATTCCGCCTTTTTGTCTCTAAAGCTAAGCTCAGTTTTCTATATAAAACTGCTTCTTACTTAACCGGTTAAACTGCCTATCAAATAACGAGATATTCTCTGAATAATCAACTCTAAATTGATAATGATTGAAAAAAATACAGCTGCTAATTCTCAACTTTCTCAAACGGACGTAAGTGTTTATCAAAGTGTGCTTTAAGGTTTGCATAGTGCAATTCTTCGTTCTTCTCCAAGGCTGTAATTAGCCGTTTTTTGTAGTCTTGAGCTTCCACAAAATCCTCTGAGAGAATAGAGCCATACGCGACATGTAAAACCTGCCGTGCGTGATTATCGTCCAAATACCCTGTCAACTCCTCTTCATTTGCCTCAAAGGGATCTTTAATTTTCGCAGGTTCAGCTGATATGTGATACGTCTTTTTATCTTCATCAAATCTCTTTAAAGAAAATGCCATGATTTCCCTGAATAAATGGGGTTCACTTTCGGCTATGGTTCGTAATGCTTCCAAATAACTGGTCCCCGCTGTTTTAACGTGAACTGCTCCCATATCGAGTGCCCCAATAGCCTCATAAACGGTAAACTTATCGCTACCAGAATGAACGCTTAACTTATATCCGCCAAATTGCTCGGCGATGGCAAGGTGTTCTACATACTCATCTTTGAATTGCTCTATGTTGCCTTTAAAGTCGATGCCCTTTTCAAAATCCCCGCAGAATCTGGGGGCCAAACTCACCAGTTCAACACCCAACCGATCTAGTTCAGAGGCCACTAAATAATGCTCGAAAAGTGTAGTTGGAGCATCAGTTTCATCTACCGAAAGTTCAAGTTCCACGGGATGATCCGGATAGGTTTCAGCTATATATTCGGCCATCATCCTGGTGTGAGTAATAACTCTGCCATATTTCACCATTGCCTTTAGAATCTCTGTCTCTGAAGCAGAAATTTGCAAGCCTGTTTCTAATTCGACCTTAGTATCAGTGAGGCGATTAAGGAAAGCCTTAGGTTCATCCTTTAAGTCATTCCATGGTAATTTTTTGTACATGGATTTCAGCTCATTCTCATCCATAGTCTTCACTTCATTTACCACAAAATCACTAGGATCGATGGTAAACATGGTGAAACCGGCTTCTACCATCCGGTCAATATCTTTAGTTGTTTTCAGGTGATCGGCATCTGCTCCAAATCCTTCATGGAAACCCTCTTGGAATACCGCCCATGATGCCGCATCCATTACTTCCTGTGCAGTTCTTTTAGTACGCTCGAGCTCCCGAATGGATTGCTGCGCCATCACTGGCATGAAGCCGGTTCCTTTAACAGCTTTCAGGTGCGCCGGACCTGCGTTACCAAGTCGATCGCCAAATCCATATGAGTTTTTCTTTCCAATTAACTGAGCATTTGTAAAATTAAATTTAGAACGGAGAACAACAGCATTTTCAGGTGATAGCTCACACTTCAACACATAAAACGAACCTGCCTTCACTTCTTCTCCTTGAAACCCTGATTCTGAAAAGCCTTTTTCCTCTGATACTACCAATAAATACTTTTCTATCCCCTTCCTCACTAAAGCCAGGAAGTCATTTCCATCTTTATGAACTGAAGATTCATATAAGCTAAAACCTTCCAGCTGGTCTATGGCATTCTTAACTTTTCTGACTGAATTTTGATCGACATTTTGATGATAATCCACAGCTCAGTCCCTGGTTATTTATTGACTCTCGATTTCAGGATCCCAATTTCCAAAAACTCGCTCTTTGGTGTAATTTTCAGCCTGTTTTTTAGTAAGCTGATGACTCCAATCTACTCTTTTGCCTGAATTAGCACCGGGTCCTTTGGTACTAAATTCCCCATAAAAAGCACTTGATTCTGCTTCTGCCTTACCCCAATTATCCCAGCCCTCAGGGAGGATGTGAGAACCCATCCGGGTATTCAGAAATACTGTTTGTGCAAAATTTCTCCATGGGCGTCCTAAGTAAACTTCATCTATACCTTCGGCAGCAGTTAGGCTGCAATTCTGAAATACAAATCCGTATTCCTGATTTTCTGGCGTGGAGGCTGCGGTGATGTAGGAGTTTGATTTACTGTAAATTTCGGAGTCTTCAAAATAAGCGGTTGCTCCACCAAAAATAAAGTCAGTAGTGCCTTCTATATAGCAATTTCTGAAATAATTACGATTCCCCTCACCTGCTAAATACACGGTGTCCTGATTTCCCAGCAGGTTGCAGTTTTCAAAAGAAACCCGGTCACCTTCCACATGTAGCGCTACTGCCTGACCCACTTCTCCTGCACTATTTTCTATGGTGAGGTTCTCAGCATGAAAATCATTCGCATCAACCAAAAAAGTGTAGGTATGAAAGGTGCTATTTCTGCCCCGGTCAACACTATCAAAATAATCGGAAAAAGTAATAATTGTATTCTCTTTACTTTCCCCGATTATGGAAAGCTTGGTATTCCAGGCGTGCACCTTCACCTTTTCTTTATACACCCCATCCCTTACATAGATTGTGATGCGCTCGTATGGATATGATTTAGCACCGTCAATGGCTGCCTGTATACTAGTGTAGTCACCACTTCCGTCTTGAGAAACTATAAACTCGGTTTCATACCCTTGTGCAAATACCTCAGTGAATAAAAAAACCGATATCAAAGTCAGGAGAAAGCTTGTTGTCCTATTACTCATTCTTTTAACCTTCATCAGTTTAGACTCCAATATTGTTTTCCGAATTAATTCACTTTAAAAACGTATTCCCCACTGATTATCATTAATCCTCGCCTTCAACAATATATTTGGCCAGTTCATGGTCCAGTTCTTCTAAACCTTTAAGTACCAGTTCAGCCATCATGCGGGCGCCGGTTTCACTGAAATGGGTATTGTCCGTAACTCCATCAGGGTAGTTGGGGTTCTGTCCCGGTTCTAGCTGCAAAAACAGAAGCTTTGATTTTTCTTCCCCGATCTCAGTCAGCATTGCCTGACTTTTTCTATCCATATCAATTAACGGTACTCCTTCTGATTCGGCTACTTCCCGCATCAATTCAGAATATTGCTCATGCGTTTCTTTCACTTGCCCGTTTTCATCAAACTGCCTTCGTGTGATTGGGGTCAATAAAATTGGATGTGCATCAACCGCTCGGCTCTCACTTATATACTGGCGAAGAAACTGCTGAAATTGCTCTGGAGGAGTATATCTTGTTTTGGTTGGAACTTCATCATTGTGCCCAAACTGAATCATCACAAAATCGCCTTCTTTCAGGGTTTCTTTGATGGTTTCCCATCGACCTTCTTCAATAAATGTACGAGTACTACGGCCGTTTCTTGCGTGATTTTCAACTTCAACTTCATCCGTGAAATAATACTGAAAAGGCATTCCCCAACCCGTTTCCGGATAAGAAGAAATCCGCTTATCCGACATTGTCGAATCTCCAACTAAATATATGGTTGGAGTTTGTTTCGGGGTGAAGGCCATCGTAACCAAGATTACCGAAACTGCTATTAGTAAGCTTCCTGTTATAACCCTTCTATTCACTTTAATACTCTTCATAAGTTCGTTTTTATTGTGAAATTCTAAACCAATCAACATCAGCAAAGCCTGAGTGCTGGCTCGAGTAATCCAGATAGTCATCAGAATCTCCATCTCGGGGTTGACTGGCAAATATGCCCACTTTAGCCCCAATCCAGCGCCCTTCTTTAGCCTGAAATTCTTTTCCTAATGGTTTAAACATGTTCCCATCGGTGCTGTAGCTAAATGTGGTAAGCCCACCTTCCTGAACTTCTGCACGAAACCAAACGGTATTGGTTTCTACCTCAATACTTTCGTTAACTTCTTCAGGTTCACCTGCATCGGCTCCGGTGGTATTTACCTGCTTAACTTGCAAACCACTCTCTCCTCGCTCAATAGCTATATAGCTGTAATCTTCGCCCATCACTACTAAACCGGATTTTTCGCCAATCATGTGTGGGGTGAATTTTAATTTCGTTGTAGCGGTAAATTCAGGCGCCGGGAATTTCTGCAAAAGCAGATTCGGGACATCCCAAAGATTTCGGGCCCCTTCAGGCACAGGTCTTCCATACAAACGGATGAACCCAAAGTTGGATGTCAGCGCCCAGGTTGATTCTGGATTCCCATGCCATTGCCACTGTAATCCTAACTCTTTTGTGTCAAATTCATCTGATTCTGCCGGTGACTGAATGGGATAGTTCTTTCCTACATCCGGTTTTTTGTGAGTTAAAACAGGTACACCTACACCATCATTATTACTATCCACGCCCATCATTGGCCAGCCATCTTCCCATTCAACAGGGTTCAGATGTACAATTCGTCCATATACTCCTTTATCCTGAAAGTGCACAAACCATGATTCTCCCGAATCAAGTTCTACCAATCCACCCTGATGTGGGCCATTCACTTCCGTGTCTCCTTGCTGTAAAACTCGCTTATGCTCATATGGACCAAACACATTTTTTGAGCGCAACGCCAGCTGCCAGCCTTCCGTTACACCACCAGCAGGAGCTAAAATGTAATACCAATCGCCCCGCTTCTTGAATTTTGGCCCTTCTACAACGCGATTACCATTTTCATGACCATCAAAAGCCAGTACGGGTTTGCCAATCATCTTTGTACCGTCAGCTGCCATTTCCTGAACCACGAGTACTGTATTTATTCCTGAACGGCTTCGGGCAAATGCATGGACCAAGTATGCTTTTCCGTCCTCATCCCAAAGCGGAGACGGATCGATCAACCCTTTACCGGGCTTAACTAAAACAGGCTCTTCCCAATCCCCTTCAGGGTCATCCGTTTTCACCATATAAATTCCGAAATCAGGGTCGCCCCAGTAAATATAAAATTCTCCGTCATGGTAGCGAATACTTGGTGCCCATACTCCATTCCCATGCTGTGGGGTTCTGAAATGTTCTACGGGCGGAAGTTCTTTTACGGCGTGATTCACTAATTCCCAATTCACTAAATCTTTGGAGTGAAGGATTGGAAGAGCTGGAACAGCATTGAAGCTAGAGGAAGTCATATAAAAATCATCCCCCACTTTTACCACGTCGGGGTCTGAATAATCTGCATGAATGATGGGGTTAGTGTAGGTTCCATCACCATTATCGGGTACCCATACATCTGATACTTCTTGATTCTGAGCTAACACCGGATTGCTTTGAAAGTAACCCAAAAAAACGATGCAGCTGACATAAAAAAGAATTCGTCTCCCTAATATTTTCATAGAAAATCTATTTTTTTGGGTTGATAATATCTTGCACCCGTTCATTCAAATACACTTCAATATTTGTGTAATCCTCGTTGAGGGTATATAAAATAGCATCCGATGGTTGATTCATATTTAAACCATTTTGTTGTTCCCAAATATCAGGCATACCATCTTTGTCCGTATCTTTTTGGGGCTCACCTTGCTCTAATTCCGGCCAACCGCCCACATCTTTTTGCGAATCGATAATTCCTTTTAACCCTCCAACTGAACCGGTGTAAGTAGCCGTTCCTGTTTTCACTTCTCTTACAATTCGTTCATCTACAACGTCTCTGTGCAGGCTAGCTCCCACTGTGGGTAACAAATTATCCAGAATAGAAGAAGCTGGTTTTGCAATTCCTGAATCAAAACTGAACGGATTAACTGCCTTGGCTTCTTGGGCATTTTTAGCTTGAACACCTCCCGACCAGTTGTTCCCGGTAACTTCCGGAAAGCCTTCAACAATATTTCCTTCCACAAAAAACTTACCATAGGGTGTTGATGGATTTACGATACGATCTGAAACATCATCATCGGTAGCGGGCCCCGCTTTAAAGTAGTTATTCACGATATTATGCTCACCCATCTCGCCACCATAGATACTGTTGAATCCCCAGTTGTAAATCACATTGTTATAAAAATCTACCTGGCGGTTAGTGGGGCGAGAATCGTAATCAGAATCTGCTAAACGAGGATTTCGGCTGCTATGGTGGGCAATCAGATTGTGGTGGAACGTCGCTTTTTGCCCGCCCCAAATACCTCCATATCCGTGCCGTCCTTTAGGATGATATGAATCTCTCAGTGATTCAGAAATAATGCTCCATTGCAGCGTAAAGTTTTGGTTTCTATAAAAGGAAGAAACTTCATCAATACCCCAGCTCATTGAACAGTGATCGATAATGATATCCTTAACTTCAGTAGCGCTGAAAGCGTCGGCTGCTAATTCATGAATATCCCCGAGCCGAAACCGCATAAACCGTACAATTACATTATTTGTTTCCAGTTCAACCGTATAGTCTCGAATGGTGATGCCTCCGGCGGGAGCGGTTTGTCCCGCAATTGTCAAGTCACCTGAATAGATGATGATGGGAGACTCCAACTTGATAGTACCAGAAACTGAAAAGACAACGATTCGGGGACCTTCTTTTTCCACAGCTGCTCTGAAGCTGCCCGGTCCGGAGTCATTCAGGTTGTCAACGTAAATAACCTCACCACCTCGGCCCCCTGTTGTATATTTCCCATACCCTTCCGCTCCTGGAAATGCGAGTGTTTGTGCGGCCAAAGGAATTGTTGAGAAACAAATGACCCCAACTAAAAATGTCTGAAAAATACAGGAGGCTTGTTTCAACATCATAATAAATAACTCCGGTTGATTATCGATCCATCTCTAGACTTAATTTTATAAATGGACCTGTGGCTTTGGTATCGTTTACCTGAATTCTCTCATTCACATAATACTCATAGGTACCGTCTCGATATGGATCTCCACCCAAACCAGCTACCGCACAAACATGATTTATATTGACAAGGCCGTCCTCATCTACTTCAATAAACTCATCCAAAATGCCCTGAAAAGCTACTTCAGCAAAATCGTGGTAAGATTCATCCAGATATCCTTCATTTGCTCCTTTCTTGATGGCATAAGTAAACATTATTGAAGCAGAGGCTTCTAAATAGTTGCCTTCACGGTCTCCCTGATCTACCACCTGATACCACACTCCAGACTCTTCATCCTGATATTTCTCCAGTGCTTCAACTAGCTCTTCCAAGATGATTGTCAGATCATCATGCTGAGGGTGGTTTTTTGGGAAATAGTCCAGCACATCTACAATAGCCATTGCATACCAACCCATTGCACGTCCCCAGAAATTGGGCGAAAGTCCCGTTTCAGGATCGGCCCAGCTCTGCGTTTTACTTTGATCCCAGCCGTGATAAAGCAGACCAGTTTCAGGGTCCCGCATATATTCAAACATCAGTTTAATCTGAAGTGCTACGTCATCATAGCTCTCGTAATCCCCATTTCTTTGATTGTACTCAGCGTAGAACGGAGCTCCCATATAGGCACCATCCAGCCACATTTGCCATTGATAGCGGTGTTTGTGCCAAAATCCACCCAAGTGGTTTCTCGGCTGATATTCAAGGTGATACCGAAGCTGTTCAATAGCGTCTTTGTACTTCTCTTTGCCCGTCTCATCATAGAGTGCAAACAAAGCCCTACCCGGAGCAACGCGATCTATATTAAAATTCTTGATATCATATTTTTTGATGGTGCCATCTTCCTCAATCATGAAATCGTAGTAGGCATCAATATATTCCAGATACTGATCATCACCTGTTGCCTTCCATACTTTTTCAATAGATTTCAATACTAATCCAAAGGTATACTCCCACTTTGGTTCATCCCTGAAATCCATATAAACCGGATCAGGATTTCTTTCCATAATGGATAACGCCATGCGCTCCGACCATTTCTGATCTTCAGATATAATCTGACTGGTTACTGGCGAACAGGCCGTTAATAATGTGAGAACGGATAATAAGAGAGTCTTCATGTTTTATGCCCAACAATTCTAATTAAGTGATAAACTACAGTGCTTCTATATACTAAATACTAGTTATTTTAACCGGTAACTTAAATACGAAAATTTTTACTCTTTTTCAGTAATCATATTCTTTGCTCGCTTGCAAAACTGTATCGCAAAACCCCAAGGGTCACGGAGCATAACCAAATGAGAGCCATCTTCAAGTATCTCATCAGATACCAGGGTGGCTCCTGCCTCCATTAACCTCTTCTTATCTTTGGCTGGGTTTTCAGAAACGAAGGCAAGATGAAGTAGCAAAGGATTCATACTCTTATAATCAGGTACTTCTTCTGGTGGATTATTATAGACTTCAATCATCACCCTTCCGCTGCTATCAGCCAGAAATACAGTAAAAGGAGCTTCTTCTTGTTTTCTGACTACAGTCAATCCTAAATGGTCTACATACCAATCGCACATTTTTATAGGATCGTCAACATTAAAAGCAAAGTGCTCAATCTTCATTAAAATAATATTTTTGAGTATTCATGGAATAATTAATTCAATCGATTGCATTTACTCAAGTATAATCAGTCACTTCATTGTACAAAAAAGTAAAAGCGCTTTTGCAACAGTTTGATAGCATAATTATTCAGTTACCGTTGAGAAACAATAAACTCTGTCTCTGGTAAAAAGGTATAATTTTTATATATTCAGTGCAATCGATTACACAAAATTAAAAACTAACTATTATGTCTGTTAATTATTCTGTCAGATACGCTGCAAATCCAGAAGACGTCAAGAACTATGGTACCGATCGCCTTCGTGAAGACTTCCTGATTGAAGATCTTTTCGTTGATGGTGAGATCAATATGGTATACTCGTTTTATGGGCGTCAAGTTGTAGGTGGTGCTAAGCCTGGTTCTTCTCCTCTTAAATTGGAAACCATTGACCCGCTTAAAGCAAACTTCTTTCTAGAGCGACGTGAACTGGGAGTAATTAATGTAGGTGAGCCGGGTATTGTTAAAGTTGGCGACACTGAATATGAAATTGATTTTAAGGAAGCAATATATGTTGGTCGCGGTGAGGAAGAAGTCACTTTTCACCAAAAAGATGGAAATCAACCTCTCTTCTATTTCAACTCTGCACCTGCTCACAAAGCCTTCCCTACTAAAAAAGTATCACAAGCCGATGCGGAAGTTGTTGAGCTTGGGTCTCTGGAAACAGCCAATCACCGAGTAATTCGCAAATTAATCGTAAATAGCATTGTTGACACTTGTCAACTTCAAATGGGAATGACCCAGCTTGAGACCGGTAGTGTTTGGAACACCATGCCAGCTCATGTTCATGACCGACGCATGGAAGCTTATTTTTATTTTGAAGTTCCTGAAGAGCATGCTGTTTGCCACTTTATGGGGGAACCACAAAATACCCGACATATCTTTATGAAGAACAATCAAGCCGTTCTTTCTCCCCCATGGTCTATTCACTGTGGATCTGGAACAAGTAACTATACTTTTATTTGGGCTATGAATGGTGAGAATCTTGATTATGGCGATATGGATCATGTAAAAATTCAGGATCTCAAGTAAGTAGATCACTAAGAACGCCTTAATGCATTTGAAAGCAATATCTAACTAATTAGTAATACTATCATGAGTTCACTATTTGATTTAAGCGGAAAACCAGCTTTTGTAACTGGTGCAACCCACGGCTTGGGTATGGCTATGGCTAAAGGATTAGCCGAGGCCGGAGCAGAATTAATCATCAATGGTACTACTCCTGAAAAAATGGAGAAAGCTCTGGAAGAATACCGATCAGAGGGTTACACCGTTCATGGTTTTATCTTTGACGTAACCGATGAAAAGAAAGCCAAAGAGCACGTTGACAAAATTGAGGATGAAATTGGACCCATAGATATCCTTGTAAACAATGCGGGTATAATAAAACGAGTCCCCTTAGAAGATATGGATGTCGAAGATTACCGCCGGGTAATTGATGTAGATCTGGTTGGACCTTTTATCATGGCTAAGCAGGTTGTAAAACACATGATTCCTCGTGGAGAAGGTAAAATCATTAATATCTGCTCAATGATGACGGAATTAGGTCGTGATACCGTAGGAGCTTACGCAGCTGCTAAGGGTGGATTAAAAATGCTTACCAAGAATATGGCTACTGAATGGGCTAAGCATAATATTCAAACAAACGGAATTGGTCCGGGATATTTTGCGACTTCTCAAACAGAGCCTATCCGAAAAGACGGGCATCCTTTTAATGAATTTATTATTCAGAGAACGCCAGCCGGGCGTTGGGGAGATCCTTCTGATCTAGCAGGAACTGCAGTATTTCTATCCTCTAAAGCCAGCGATTTTGTAAATGGACAGGTCGTATATGTTGATGGCGGTATTTTGGCTACCATTGGAAAACCTGCTAACGAATAAATTTATGACTATGCGATTCAAAAAATACATCACTTCTGTATTCATTCTTTCTTCGGCAGTTTTAATTTCAGCATGTACTGCCATGCAGGAAGATTTCACGCTAACCAATAATTCTGAAATTGATCGTTCTAACGAGCCTATCGTCCTCTCTCGGGATGCAATTATAGATAAAACCGGAGGCATCCAAATCACCGAAGGTCAACTTCCTCTTCCAGTTGTGGGAGATCAGCCTTTACCCGCTCAGGTAGATGACATAGACGGCGACGGTGAATGGGATGAGCTGGCCTTCACCATAAATATTGCAGCCGGAGAGTCAAAAACGGTATCAATAGAATATGTGAATCCAGGTGATTATCCCGAATTCACGCAGCGGACCAATGTGCGTTTTGGAGTAGTTGGCGACAATGGAATCGAAGCCCTGAAAACACTCTCAATTCCCGGAGAAGAATTACCCGTCCCTCTTTTCACCCGGTTCCAGATGGATGGACCCGCATGGGAAAATGATAAAGTTGGCTTCCGTCAATATATCGACGGACGAAATGGACGTGATTTGTATGGGAAGACACTATCTACCATGGCATTAGATACGGTAGGCATTTCCGATGAAAACATGCCGGTTGATGACTACCATGTTATGCTTCCCTGGGGGCGTGATATACTGGCCGTCGGAAATTCATTAGGACTGGGTGGTATTGGCATCATTGAAAACAACAACCCCGTTCGGCTCGGTGTGAGATTGGATGCTGAGCAAAGCAATGTAGGCATGACTTCATATAATTTAATTACTGAAGGCCCGGTTCGGTCAGTCTTTAGCATTCACTATGAAGATTGGGATACAGGTGAGAACAGCTATAATCTTGAGAATACGGTAACGATTTGGGCTGGAAGTTACAGCTACAGAAACGATATCTCCTTAAGCAGTACTAATGTGGCAGATACATTAGCTATTGGGGTGGTAAATATTCACAATGATGAACAGCCTGTTCTATTAAATAAAGATGATAACCCACTTAGCGCTTTCTACACCCACGACAAGCAGACGTACGACGATGAGTGGTACTTAGGAATGGGTATTATTTTTCCATCTATGCACTATTTAAGTTATACGGAAGCTCCGGAATCAGGTCCAGGAATTACCACTAGTTACCTTAACCTATTTGAGCTGGTTGACCAGAAAAGCCTGAGCTATCATGTAGTAGCAGGATGGGAATTAAGTGACGAGCGTTTTGCTGATGCTGAATACTTCCGATCTTTTATGGAAGAAGAAGTACAAAAAATTTCATCTCCAATTACTGTAGAATAATTTTTTATATCCGTTGAATATTCTCAGATCATATTACCACCATAGCATTATTCATTCTAGTATGTGAACTTAATGGCTCAGAAAAGAACCACCATTCATGACATAGCAAAAGAGCTGGATATCACAGCTTCAACGGTTTCGAGGGCGCTAAAGGATCATCCCAGAATTAGTGAATCTACCAAAAAGTCGGTAGTGGCTATGGCTAAAAAGATGAACTACCAGCCTAACAGCATTGCTGCTGCGCTGAGAAGAGGAACCAGCAATTTAATTGGCGTAATCATACCAACCATTGATCGAAATTTCTTTGCCTCTGTTCTTCGTGGCATCGAAGATGTGCTTAATGACACGAACTATAACGTCATTATTTGTCAATCCAGTGATTCGCTTGAAAAGGAGAAATCAAATATAAAGGCTTTACTTGAAGCTCAGGTAGATGGAATTTTTGCCTCTTATGCAAAGGAAACCACCGATTTCAGTCATTACGAAGAAGTGCACGACCGGGGAATTCCCCTCATTCTATTTGATAGAATGCAAGAATCTTTTGATGTAGATGCGGTAGTAATTGACGACTACTTAGGTGCTTTCAAAGCAACTGAACATCTTATTGAGCAGGGTTGCACGCGTATCACTCATTTTTCAGGACCTCAGAACGTAAGTATTTATCGGGATCGCAAAAGAGGATATGAAGAAGCTCTCAAGAAACATGACCTCCCTGTTGAAGAAAAATTCATCCTTAATAGTGATTTGAAATTAGAAGCCGGTAAATCTCTGGCTGAAGAAATAGTATCCTGGGAACAGATGCCTGATGCTATTTTTTCATCGAGTGATTATGCCGCCATGGGCGCCATGGAAGTTTTCAAATCCAATAATCTTCGTATACCTGAAGATATTGCGATTGTGGGCTTTAGTAATGAGTCTTTCACTTCTATTGTTGATCCAGCCCTTACAACGGTTGACCAGCATAGCAAGAAGATGGGCCAGTTCACGGCAAACTTATTTTTGGATCGTATTCAGGAGAATGACATCCCACATACGCCTTCCAGAACCGTATTGAATCCTGAACTTATTATCAGGAAATCATCACTCAAAAAAAGCACCTAAAACAGTGATTTCAAGTTGATAAAATCCTGTTTAATTAGTTACTTGAACAATCGATTGCACAATACTTTTAATGAATCTGATGTTCAGTTGTTTATCAGCTATAAAAGAACACAAATCAAATAAACCTAACCTTCATTATGAAAAAAGTAGTCACCTTCGGAGAAATAATGCTCCGACTATCACCCCCCGGTTTTTTAAGATTTTCACAAGCTAATTCATTTGAAGTTATTTACGGAGGCGGAGAATCGAACGTAGCCGTTTCTTTGGCCAATTATGGCATTCCTGTAGACTTTGTCACGCGCCTCCCTAACAATGACATCGGAGAATGTGCGCTTCAGGAAATGCGTAAGCGAAACGTAGGCACAGAGCATATTGCAAGAGGCGGCGAGCGACTTGGAATTTATTTCCTTGAAACAGGAGCTGTAAGCCGTGGAAGTAAAGTTGTTTATGACCGTGCGCATTCAGCCATTTCAACCATTCAAAAAGGCGATATCGATTGGGAGAAAGTTTTTGATGGTGCGCAATGGTTCCACTGGACGGGTATAACT
Organism: Balneola sp.; assembly: GCA_002694685.1. NCBI lineage: Bacteria > Pseudomonadati > Balneolota > Balneolia > Balneolales > Balneolaceae > Balneola > Balneola sp. Next base: position 114,569 of record NZMW01000012.1, on the reverse strand, counting down.
CCGGCTCTATCTCAAGGTGCAGCAGATGTTTGCTTAGAAGCAATCAAGGCCGCAAATGATTTAGGTATAACCGTTTCTACTGACTTGAACTACCGTGCTAAGCTATGGAATTATGGCAAAGAGCCCGGAGAAGTTATGCCCGATCTCGTAGAAGGTTGTGATGTAATCCTTGGGAATGAAGAGGATGCCGAAAAACACTTTGGCCTGCACCCTGATAATGTGGATATCACAAAAGGTGATTCTATGGATAGTCAGGCTTACCTCTCTGTCTGTAAAAAACTGAAAGAACGTTTTCCACGAGCTAAAAAAATTATTACTACTCTCCGTGGTTCTATCAGTGCATCCCATAATTCATGGTCTGGTGTTCTTTATAATGGAGATGAATTCCTCGAAACCAATACTTATCAGATCACGGATATTGTAGATCGTGTAGGTGGCGGTGATTCTTTTATGGGAGGTTTGATTTATGGCCTTCTTACATACAAAGATGATGATCAGAAAGCCCTAGACTTTGCCGTAGCTGCTTCTTGCCTTAAGCATACTATTTATGGCGATGCTAACCTGGTTACGGTTGATGAAGTTGAAAAACTAATGGGCGGAGATGCATCTGGCCGTGTTTCCAGATAGGAACATATGAAATTAGAATACACATGGCGTTGGTACGGTCCTGATGACCCCATTACTCTGGCGGATATTCGCCAAACAGGAGCTACTGGGATTGTATCTGCGCTACATCATATTCCTGCTGGCGAAGTATGGTCTGTGGATGAAATTCAGAAACGGAAAAAGGAGATCGAAGCCGCTGGCCTCAGTTGGTCTGTGGTTGAAAGTGTTCCCGTTCATGAAGACATTAAAAAGCGTAGCGGGCAATATGTGAGTTACATCCAAAATTATCAGCAGACCATTCGAAATCTCTCTCTTTGTGAGGTCAAAACGGTGTGCTATAATTTTATGCCTATTCTTGACTGGACCCGGACTTCCCTTGATTATCCAATCCAAAATGGAGCCTATGCCCTTCGTTTTGATGCAACAGCTTTTGCTGCATTCGACCTTTTTATTTTAGGCAGAGCCGGTGCTGAGAAAGACTATAAAGATTCCGATATCCAAAAAGCGGAGCTCTTTCACAATTCTATTAGTGAATCTGCCAAAACCCAGCTTACTGATACTATCATAGCTGGTTTACCAGGTGGCCATGAAGGATATTCTATCGAAGAATTCAAAGAAATACTGCGTCAGTACAAAAATATTAGTAGGGAGGATTTGGAGGCTAACCTCCGGCAATTCCTTCAAAAAGTAATTCCTACGGCCGAAGAGTATAATGTAAAGATGTGTATACATCCGGATGACCCGCCTTACCCTATTCTTGGGTTGCCTAGAGTAGTGAGTACCAAAAAGGATATTGCCCGGTTACTGAGTGATGTAGATTCACCTTGCAATGGAATTACCTTTTGTACGGGTTCCTATGGAGTGCGAGAAGATAATGACCTCCCTGCTATGGCAGCAGAATTTGCAGATCGAATCCACTTTTTACACCTTCGCAGTGTGCAAAGGGAAAATGATGGTAGCTTCTATGAAGCAGATCACCTGGAAGGAGATTCAGAAATTGCCGGAGTAATGAAAGCCATCCTTGAATCTCCCAAACTAGATGAAAGCATCAGTATTCCGGTGCGCCCAGATCATGGCCACAAAATGTTAGACGATATTGATAAAGAAACAAATCCAGGATACTCGTGCATTGGAAGGTTAAAAGGCCTTAGCGAGCTCCGCGGATTAGAACAGGGCTTACGCTTTAACTTGAAAAATTAATTCCTTAAAAAGATTTTTGTTTAAATCTGAAAGCGTTTTTATTTGTATTTAAATAAGACATCTCTTATTTCTTATAGAGAATTCACAACTGATTTCATAATTATATAGACCAAATTTTATGGCAAGATTTACACGCATACAGGTAGCATCTGTAATGGAAGAAACAGGATTAGTCCCTCTTTTCTATCATAAAGACTTAGATACCTGTAAAAAGGTGCTTACCGCCTGTTACAAAGGAGGAGCACGCATTCTCGAGTTTACCAACCGCGGTGATTTTGCTCACGAAGTCTTTGGTGAGCTCAATAAATTTGCGGAAAAAGAGCTCCCCGAAATGATACTAGGTGTTGGTTCTGTAACTGACGCCGGAACTGCTTCACTATACATGCAGCTAGGGGCGAATTTCGTGGTTACACCCGTCCTTAGAGAAGACATTGCCGTTGTTTGCAACCGCCGAAAATTATTATGGTCACCAGGTTGTGGATCACTCACTGAAATTGCCCGTGCTGAAGAACTTGGTGCTGAAATCATTAAAGTTTTTCCGGGAAGTCAGCTTGGCCCCGGCTTCGTGAAAGCTATAAAAGGGCCATGCCCTTGGACAAGCATTATGCCTACTGGCGGTGTTTCAGCATCTAAAGAAAACTTAGAAGGCTGGTTCAATGCCGGTGTTACTTGTGTTGGGATGGGATCAAAGCTTGTTACCAAAGAGTTTTTGTCAAATAAAGACTTTAGCGGGCTTGAAAAACATGTCAGCAGTACTCTTGAACTTATCAACTCCATACGTAATGCGTAAGACTTTAACTTCATTTCTAATTCTTGCTTGCTTTCTCTCTGTAACTTTAACCGGTTGTGGAGAAAGCGATGAAGGCAAAAAAACCATTCGGTTAGCCCATGCCTTAAGTACTTCTCACCCCGTTCACCTTGGGATGGTTCGTATGGCCGAACTGGTTGACGAAAAATCAGATGGACAGCTAACCATCAGTATATTCCCCAGCCAACAGTTGGGTTCAGAGCGAGAAGCTCTTGAGCTTTTGCAAATCGGCAGCATTGGGATGACCAAAGTATCCTCGGCCGCTCTTGAAAACTTTGTACCAGAATTACGAGTGTATAGCCTCCCTTATCTTTTTAAAGATGAGCAGCATATCCTAAACGTATTAAATGGAGAAATCGGAAAGGAACTGCTCTTGGCGGGTGAAGAATATTGGCTCCGGGGTCTCACTTATTACGATGCAGGACAACGCAGCTTTTATACAAAAGATCGGCCCATAGAAACTCCTGAAGACCTTGAAGGACTCAAGATTCGGGTTATGGAAAGCCAGATGTCTGTGAATATGGTAAACCAGCTGGGTGGCTCTCCAACTCCAATTTCCTGGGGTGAATTGTACACCGCACTTCAACAGGGTGTCGTAGATGGAGCGGAAAATAATCCTCCTTCGTTCTATTCCTCCCGCCATTATGAGGTTGCTAAATATTACAGCCTTGATGAACACACCATGCTCCCTGACTTACTCATTATGAGCACACACCAGTGGAATAATTTAAGCGAGCAAGAACAGGAATGGGTACAACAATCAGCAGATTCTTCTGCGGTATATCAACGGGAGATTTGGGCAAAAGCTGAGGAAGAAGCTCTTGAAATTGCCCGGGAAGCAGGCGTTGAAATCAACTATCCGGATAAAGAACCTTTTATAGAACAAACAAGGTCGGTTTATGAACAGTACAAAGAATCCGATCCAGAGTTTTATCAATTAGTCCAGCGAATACTGGACGCACAGTAGCAGACCGAAATTTATTATGAAAAAATTCAACAAGTACCTCGAATATTTCCTCGCCACACTGATGGCACTTATGCTAATAAGTGTCTGTTGGCAGGTATTAACACGCTATGTTTTGGCGACTCCAAGTTCCTTCACAGATGAGCTGGCTAGATATCTTCTTATCTGGATTGGTACACTTGGTGCAGCATACACTTCTGGCAAAAGGCTACATCTCTCTATTGACCTATTTCCAAGCAGCCTGGAAGGCCGTTCCAAATACAGGCTGGCTATACTCATCAATCTGCTGATTGTTTTATTTGCCTTAACCACCATGGTTATTGGAGGCTCAAGGTTGGTCTATATCACTTATACGCTGGGACAAACATCAGCGGCAATGCAGATTCCTTTAGCCTATGTGTACACCATCATCCCCATTAGTGGTGCTATGATTGTGTTTTTCAAAATTCGTGATATCATAATAATGGATCCTGAAAATCCTGATTTCACTCCCCCAGAAACTGCGGATCCTGAGAATACTGATCTCTCCTCTCAAAATAATCCCTCTTAATTAAGGCGACCTATGGTTTTAACAGAAGTATTGATTCTCGTTTTTAGTTTTTTAGTTTTCCTCGGAATTGGTGTACCTATCGCCTGGAGTATTGGTTTATCTGGATTATTAACCCTATTCGTTGGTATTGACGCCATTCCCGCTTTCACCACTCTTGCCCAGCGAATGGGTACGGGTTTAGATAGTTTTACCTTGCTCGCCATTCCCTTTTTCATACTGGCGGGTCAGTTGATTAACAAAGGAGGCTTGGCTCATCGGCTTATAAAATTAGCTAAAGACTTGATGGGATCCCTTCCCGGCGGGCTTGCTCACGTAAACGTGGTTGCGGCGATGCTATTTGGTGCTATTGCAGGTTCTGCCGTAGCTGCTGCATCAGCTATTGGTTCTATTTTAGGGCCACGCATGGAGGAAGAAGGATATACTAAAGAATTTGGAGCAGCTGTAAACATTACTTCTTCTACTACCGGGTTACTCATTCCTCCTTCCAACATTTTGATCATTTATTCACTGGCTAGTGGCGGTGTTTCTATTGCCGCACTGTTTCTGGCTGGTTATTTACCCGGAATACTTACAGGACTTACCCTGATGGTTGTTGCCGCCGTTTGGGCAAAGAAGAAGAACTTCCCGGTTGGAGAACGAACCTCAATTTCTGAAATATCTAAAAGCTTTGTTAGAGCACTTCCGTCACTACTTTTACTAGTTATTGTGATTGGAGGAATAATTGCCGGAATATTTACAGCTACAGAGGCTTCAGCAATCGCCGTAATTTATACGTTGGTTTTGGGCTTCATCTATAAAGAACTAAAAGTAGATGAGCTGCCCGAAGTGTTCCTTGAGGCAGTTAAAACAACATCTATCGTAATGCTTTTGATTGCTACTTCTATTGCCATGTCTTGGGTAATGTCGTTCGAAGAAATACCGCAAACAGTGACAGAGGCTTTACTTTCACTCAGTGATAACAAAATAGTTATCCTGCTAATGATTAACGTTATCCTGCTTTTTGTAGGAACCTTCATGGATATGACTCCGGCCGTACTCATTTTCACCCCAATTTTCCTCCCCATTGTTGTAGACCTGGGGATTGACCCGATTCACTTCGGAATAATTATGATTCTGAACCTATCGATTGGGCTTTGTACACCGCCAGTTGGTACTATATTGTTTGTAGGAGTTGGAGTTGCCAAGACAACCATTGTCAAAGTCATTAAGCCACTACTACCGCTTTTTATAGCTATGATTGTAGCGCTTATGATTATTACTTACTTCCCACAAATCAGTTTATGGTTACCAGAACTATTTGGTTTGAACTAAAATGATTAGCCCGCTGGGGTTTCATCAGACTCTGATATAAACTCCTTCAGTTTCTCCACGTTTTTGCGCGAACCAATGTAGATAGGTGTGCATTCGTGGAGTGAACTTGGCTTTATTTCCATGATCCTTTTCTTTCCGTCCGTAGCAAGCCCGCCAGCTTGTTCAATGATAAAACTCAAGGGATTACATTCATACATCAAACGAAGCTTACCATTCGGATACTTCGAGCTATCAGGGTACATAAAGATGCCTCCTTGTAAAAGCGTCCGGTGAACATCTGCTGCCATGCAACCTATGTACCGGGCTTTAAAAGGACGATCTGTTTTGGGATCAATCACCTGGCAATGTTTCACGTACTTCTTCAGCCCAAGCTCCCAGAAGTTATAGCTTCCCTCATCAGCACTATAGATATTTCCATACTCGGGTATTTTCACATCCTCACTGCTTAAAATAAATTCACCAATGCTTGGATCGAGTGTAAATAGTCGAACACCCAGCCCAGTTGTGTATCCCATTACAGTGCTTGAACCATATAGAACATAGCCCGCTGCTACCTGCTTTTCTCCGGTTTGAAGGGCATCCTCCTCGGTAAGCGCTTTATCGCCGTCCGGTCGCATATAAATCGAAAAAATACTGCCGATAGATACACTTACATCTATATTAGAAGAACCATCCAGCGGATCCATATACACAATATACTTACCAGACTCTCCGCTTAGACGTACAATTCCTTCATTTTCTTCCGAAATAACCATGCATGTAATATTTGAACGGCTTAGAGCGGAAATGAGCTGCTCATTGGCAAAAAGGTCCAGCTTCTTTTGACTTTCACCATGTACATTTTCCGATTTCTCGTATCCAAGGATATTAGTGATCCCTGCCTTATTCACTTCCCGTGAAATAATTTTTGCGGCAAGGCCAATATCTCTCAATAACTGTGATAGTTCTCCCGTTGCTCCTGGGAATTTGTTTTGAGCTCGAATAATGTATTCTTCAAGTGTGGTTAGTTCTTTCATAAAACACTGATTTTTTTGGTTCGGAAAGGTTCAATATATACAAATTGGAGGATTAAGTTACCGATTAAGTAAATCCTCATTTTTGACAAGTATCCTGCAAAAAACTTATATCCCCTGCCCTTTTGATTTATTATAGGCTGTTAATCGCTCTCTTGGAAAATTATTAAAGCAAAAAAAAATACACTCATTCTGGCTCCTTTTCACTTAGGAAAGGAAACCAGAATGGTGTATTAAATTTAAGCTAATTCCTTAGCTCTAATTTTGTGTCTAACTCTTACTTAATAAGTGTGAGTTTTCGAACTGCTGAGAAGTCTCCTGCAGTCAGGCGATAGATATAAATACCTGTTGCGAAGTTATCAGCATTCCAGTCAACTGAGTGACTACCCGCTGACTTACGTGTGTTAACTAGCTCTGCAACCTTACGGCCTGTGATGTCATACACTTGTAGTTGTACATCTGCGGCTTCTGGCACATCGTAGTTGATGGTAGTCGTAGGGTTAAACGGATTCGGGTAGTTTTGGCTTAGTGCAAATTCAGTTGGTAATTGATCTTCCGCTTCGTTTGAAACACCAATGTTTCGTGCGATACTTAGATCAAAGGATTCATCTGCAAACTTAACTGTTTCACCAGCTTGAGCTGTTACTGTCCAAATAAGGTCGATACTGCTTCCTACTTCAACTCCTAAATCAGCTACAACATCGTCTATTTCCTGATAAGTTAGAGTCAGTGTAGTAGCAGATCCTTCGTCGTCCGAAGCAAGGCTTACTAATGGGTCAGAGAAATCTCCGCCAACAGTATCAGCATGCCATGTATAGGTAGTTGAATCTGGACCACTTGGTGTTTCCCAACTTATTTCTACTTCGGTTGTTACATCACCTGTAAGATCTAATGCAAAACCATCTTCAGGAGAAGTAAGTGCAAATGTTCCAATTCTTGGAGCACCTAGCGCAAATAGCAAGCTACCACCATCAAAGTTTACGACTGCATCTTCACCTAGATTAAATCCAATTGTGTTATCAAACACACCTGCATTAAGGTTTAGGGATTCATTAATCGTTACTCCTCTGGATTGAGTTACTCCTGCTTCGTTATCAATAGTTAAAGAAGCTACCTGTAGCGGAAGGGCAAAACCTGTCCACTGAGCTTCAGTAGCATTGATTACATAATTTGCTTCGGAACTTAGGGAAAGGATAGTATCTCCGGAACCTCCTAACTCAAGGTTTCCTCCCCCCGCTGAAGAGAAGGCTGCAGAGTCAGAACTAGCAAGCGTGCCTCCCGCTTCTAAGGTGAAGTGTTCACCACTTTCGGACAAATTACTGTTGCCCATATCCAAATATGCACCTTCCTGAACTAAAATGGGCAAATGCGAAATTTCAAAATCAGCAGACACATCTAAATGTTGGACTACCTCTTCACCTGCAAAGATAAATGCGTTGCCAGCCCTGGCATTTGAAGTTTGAGTCTCACCGGCATTTAAAGTGAGATCACCTTCATAAAGGTACCAATTTACTATCGGGCCTGAACCACGAGATATCGAAAAGTTACCTCCATCTACCGTTATGTTTCCATAATGATGGATGTTAATTTCTGATGCACTACCTGTACCATTAGATGCGAACGCATCTGCATCCGCTCCCATATTGATATCACCCATTATAGTTATGCTGAGTGTATCAAAAGTACTAGGATTGGAAAGATAGAAGCGGGCATTACCCGTACTGATTACATCAATATTACCTCCGACAGTGTTATCTCTCATTCCAAGGTCATTGTTTTCAAGATTACCAGGAGCGTTAATGACGAGGTTATGAAAGTCCTGATTACCATTTCCAGGAGCAGATATTACGGTGCCACTTACCAAGGCTGTTGAGCCTTCAGCCCATGTAGCCGTTGGAAAGTCTCCACCATCTCTAGCGTGGTCGTACGTAGATTCTCCTGTAAATGTAAGCGTTGCATCACCATCTACATCAAATACACCATAGTTGGTGAATACACCTTCGTATGCAAAATCAGATCCTGAAGCCAGTAGCACTCCTGAAGAGTCTGCTATTTCAAAATATACTTCAGAGTCATAGCTCACATTATTAGCTGTAATAGTCTGTCCCGGAACTCCATCGCTTGCAGTATCTGCTGCAAAAACAAAACTACGGGTTTGGCCGTGTTTATCGATATCAGAGTCACCAATTTCACCACCATTAATGGTCATATCGCCATACAGTGTCCATACGGCTCTACCACCACTACCACGGCTAACAGATAGGAAACCGCCGTTTACAATAGAGATATCGCCCATAACTTTAACATCATAGTCAAATACATCTCCTGATCCGGTTGCTGTAAATTCGGATGTTTCTCCATCTACTACAACATCACCCATAATTGTGATACTGCGTGCAGGATCACCTTCATCACCAGCTGAGGATAATCGGAACTGATTTCCGGCTGTGTTAAGAACCGTCATATTACCTCTTAGGGTATAGTCGTCCCATCCTATATTAATGTTTTCAATCTGACCGGCATTATTCCAGGTATAGTTAAAGAAATCCTGATCGCCATTGTCTGGATCGTTGGTTTCAATACCTGTTAACAAAACAGTAGAACCATCAGCCCATGTTGCCGTTGGGATTTCCCCAGCGTCATGTGCATGATTATAAGTACCACCATCTGATACAGTCATTGTTCCTCCGTTAAGAACAACCGGGCCACCTGCTTCAAGCTCTCCATCGAGAGACAAAGTTCCATCCACTGTCAGAGAATCAATAGGAAATACGCTGCCTGCTGCTAGTGTTACATTAGAGGAAGCATTAATTTCGTAATAAAGCTCGCTCTCCGTTTCTACGTTAGAAGCAGAAATTGTTTGGTTGGTTCCTGCAAATACAAAACTTCTCTTCTGTCCATGCTTTTCAATATTTGATTCACCAATCCTGGCATCTGTAACGGTAAAGTCGCCATGTAGAGTCCAAACAGCAGCTCCACCACTACCCCGGCTTGTAGATAAAAAGCCTCCATTGATGACTTCGATGTCACCCATGACTTCTATGTTATAATTAAATATATCTCCTGAACCGGTTGAAGTAAATTCTGCATTTTCGCCATCTACAACCACATTACCCATAATTGTAATACTGCGAGCAGGATCTCCTTCATCACCAGCAGAGGAAAGTCGAAATTGTTTGCCGTTTGAGTTCAGTACAGTGAGATCACCATTAAGAGTATAATCATCCCAGCCAAAACTGATGTTTTCTAGCTGTGCAGCATTGTTATAAACCACATGGTGAAAATTCTGGTCCATCTCATCCGGTTCACCTGTTACTAAACCTGTAAACATGGCTGTAGAACCTGCTTCCCAGGTGGCTACGGGAATAGCACCCTCGTCTCGGTCGTGCTGATACATACCTCCATCAGCAAATACCAGTGTACCACCGTCTGCAGTAAGTTCACCTCCTGTTAGTGGTGGTGCTATCGTCCCTTCAACAGTAACTTGGCCAGTAATTGTTACTGTGCCCGAAGCAACATTAACAGAGTCACCATCAAGTATGGTTATATTTTCAGATCCATCTGGTGCTGCGGTTGCTGCTTCCCAGGTGGTCCCATTATAAGTTTGCCAGGTAGCTGTTGTACTCCAGTCGCCATCAGCAGTAGAACGAAAATCCCCGTTCTCTTGTGCCATGACTCCCGTAGTCGCAAAAAGCGCTACCAAAAGTGTCGTTAAAATTATAGTAGATGTCCGTTTCATTACTACTCCTGTTTTACTATGATTATTAGATTTGATGTTTTTATAAACTTGTTCATTTGTTATACCGCATAAACTTCAAATAGTGAGATAAGCCTTTATTCCTAAGTGACTCCATATCGAATATTTTAAATCATGAAATATGGTTCAGAATTACTGAATCATACTTTTTCGTGCTTAGCCCCCCATATTAAATCGCACCTTAAGTGTATTCGTTGATGCAAAAACGGCGACTAATTTCAAAGCTAAAATCCAGCTGGCATTATTTTAAGTTATCGGTTAAGTAACCTATTAGAATTTAACCTAAACTCAGGAAAAGTCAAGATTCTAATTACCGCTGATAGATAGGAGTTATGAACACACTACAACCACATTCATTAACCTCTTTGTTAATAACATCTTAATGAAAATAAGACCTGCCTTAAATTACTTATAAGGGAACTTAACCGGTTATTTAAAAATGAATTGAAACCGCTTCCGCTCCCCCTTTATGTGCGCATTTCTGGTTCAAATTTTTTATTCAGGCAAAGAAAGATTTATGCAAGCTGACTGGCCCCCTAATTCTAGAAGGGTTTATACCTTTTTCTTGAACCTTACTTCTGTTGTCCTTTTCAATTCCAACAGCGAGTATACTAGCCATCTGAGCAGTTAAAACTAAGGGTTCTGAACAATGCCTTATTTAATCAAAATCATCTTGTTGGTTTGAGCAAAGCCTGCAGTCTCTAGCCGATATAGGTAGACACCACTTGCTAGATTAGATGCATCGAAGTTAACAAGGTACTGACCCGCCTTCTGGTTGCGATTAACCAGTGTACCAACCCTTTTCCCTAACATATTATATACACTCATTTTCACATGCGTAGATTTAGGAAGTGAATATGCAATATTGGTGGAAGGGTTGAATGGGTTGGGATAATTTTGATGTAGTTCGAAATTATCCGGAATATCTTTTGAAGGCCTATTCACACTCACAGCGGTTAATTCAGGAGTAGGCATCCAGTCCCGGCCAAAGTTGGGGTTACTTTCTTTCGAAAAAATATTTTCCAGCGTGTATTCAGCGGCTTCCTGATCAGACAACTGAGTGGCAAAATCAACCCTGCTTTCAAAGTTTACACAGCCAGGTCCTGAGCAATTGTATTCTCCATATAGGCCTGGCTCTACGTTCCACGATAGCCACCCTTCTGGATTTAGGGATTCTGGATAGTAGGTGTTCAAGAATACTGTTCTTGGAGATTCTTGCCATGGTCGGCCAAGGTGAAAGCTTGTAATCGGTTCTCCGTTAAAGCCTATGGAATCTGCAGAGATGATATTATCGATGAACACAAACCCAAACTTTGATTCAGGTTCTGTTGCAGCGGCTGTAAGCGTGCCTCCATTCCTGTTAATATGAATTTGTGAGCTATCAAAGACCACAATATTTCTCCCAAAAATAAAATCAACCGATCCTTCTATATAACTATTCTTGAAGTAAACCCGGCCTGTTCCATTGGAACCACGGGCATAATATGTGTCCTGGAATCCTAAAACATTTACGTTGTAGAATGCCTGCCGGTCTCCATTGGTAACCAAAGCAACGGCTTGCTGGTTTGGTTCTGTTTTATCATTCTTAATCACATTTTGGAACGTAATATTTTTTGCCAGAAAATCATCTGCATTAATGGCGACGCTGTAAGACCGACTAGTACCTCCAGCAATATTTGCATAGTCATCATACCAAATAATAGTGTCGTCTCTGTCTTCTCCAATCAGTTGCACATTTACTTTGCCTTCTTCGAGTACGAGTTTTTCATAATACTCACCCTTTTTCACAAAGATGGTGTATATACCTGTATAATTATCTGGCACATCATCAAACGCGGCTTGGACAGTTGTGTAGTCTCCACTACCATCGCTTGCAACAACTTTATCCACATCTGGTTGAGGTGTTTGCGTTTTGAATATCATTTCCCTTCCATATCCTGTACCAATACTATTGGTTGCATAAGCCCTGACATAGTAGCGGGTATCTTGATCAAGAGGGTACATTCCACTTACGAACGACCCTAAACCGCTGCCGTCTTCAGTTTTAAAATCATCGGTGGTAGGTTCTCCTTCCGTATTCCACACAATACCTCGTACTGTTACGGAGTCTCCACCCCATGAGGTCACTTCTCCCCCACTTTTTGCTGACTCCACTAAGATATCAGTAACCGGAGCTGATGTAACTTCAGGGGCTGATTTAGAATCTAAGGTTGTAAATTGAATTTCACGGCCATATGAAGTCCCCGCCTCATTAGTTGCATAAGCACGCAAGAAATAAGTTGTTCCGGAATTGAGTCCTATCAAACGACTGCTAAAACTTCCAGACCCCGTTCCATCTGTTGTCCTTTCATCAGGTGTGGTTGGTTCACTCGAGGTACTCCAAACTACACCACGTGAAGTGACTTCCGAACCACCGTCCGTAGTTATATTTCCTCCACTATAAGCAAAAGTTGTTGAAATACTTTCTACGTTATAAGTGGCCACAGAAGGAGGTTCTGATGTTGCGCCAACCGTAGAACCTGAAATTGAAACACTGTCAATGACAACTAACTTTGCCCAACCCTCACTTTCAGTGTTATAGGGATACACTCTTATATAAAGCTCTTCATTAGTCTCTACTGTATCTTCTAAAGTTGCTTCCAGCAGAGCTGCTCCACCATTATCACCATCGTCAACAAATAGTGATGTATCTGGTATAAGTACCTTCTTCTCCTGAAAGGTGGGATCTTTTGAATAATATACTGTAGCCCTCAGGTTTTGTGAATACCATGCACCCATTGAAATCGCAAACTCATCAGAATAAAAAGTAGCACCAAATTTGGGAGCCACAGAATATTGTATATATAGACTGTCAACCGGGGAATCCGAGCCAATCCAGCTCTGGCTTTTCGTCTGTACAGTAGAGGCAAATGCAGTTCCGCCATCCGCTTTTGTAATTTCTTTAAAATTATATAGCTGCATTGCATCGCTGTAAGCCTGACTGGTTGCTGTGAGCGCTCCTGATATAACAGCATCCTCACTTTCATCAAGGGGCCACTCGACTACTGCTTCAACTGGAATACTTTGGGTTTCTCCACTAATAATTACATCCTGCAGAGCAAGATATTTGCCAGTTCGAATACTTGGATCGTTATCTACCCAGGGATAAATACGGATAAAAAATGATTCATCAGATCCCACTTCAACTCCTGGAGTTGCTGTTACATACAATAGACTATCGCGCTGCAAATAGTTATTTCCAGATTCATCTGCAGTTTCGTATTGAATTTGAGTTTTGTCGGTAAAAGCAGGATTGGTAGAGTAGTACACATTCGCTTTCATTGTATTGATACTAACTCCGGCAATACCAAAAGAAACGGAATCCACCCTCAATGAGGAACCCTCTTTGGGAGAGGTTTTAAATTCAACATATACCCCTTCAATTTCTGTGGTTTGATTTGCAGGCCACTCATTCCCTTCGATGCGAATCCGCTGACTCGAATTTGGTCCTGAGTAATTGTTAGTCTCAGTATTACTAAATAATTCATCTTCAGCATTAAGCTGACCTGCTGTTATTACACTTAATCCCGTTCCACCATTATCCGGATCTGTTAATGGCCAAGTTGCCGAAGCTGCATCCTGAGCCACGGCGTTCAAAGATAATATCAGCGATAAATAGAACGTCCCAATAACTAATTTCACCTTATACATATCATTCTCCAACAGATACAAATACTACTTTTTATTTCTACTATGATTTAAACCGATCAAAGTTACTTAACCGATTACTTAATAATGTAAAAAAACCGATTACAAATGAAACTGGTATTCAATAATGATGATAAACCTTTGATAATATTGGCTATTTAAAATTACACTTATCGAATAGCACGGGCGAGAAGGGAATTTAGGTGATGGTGTCGGCGTCTAAAAACCTTATCAAAGTAGTTACTTTAACTTTTTTTCTAGAAGAATGGAGATTGGTTACCAAATCAAACAGGCACTAACACTTTTCGAGAGTTACTACCTCTTTAATGTATCGTTTAAAAAGCTCACCACATGACTCATCGTCGGCTCAAACCAAGGATGAAAAAGCCAGAAAGAATGAGGCGCATCCAGCTTGTATGATTGATTGTATATATTATGTTTATCCAGTAGCGCAGACATTTCTTTCTGACCAGCCAGGAATCGTGGATAAGCACTACCAATAAAAAGGGTGGGAGGAGTATTCCGATTGACATGGGTAAGAGCAGAAGCGTCTATCCATGTATCACGTTTTTCTATTTGGGTTCCGCCCAGCCAAAGTCCAGCAACCCGCCCTTCTTCTGAAACTGGGTGAATAAAAGCCAGCACTCCATCAATATCTACCAATGCCTGAACTTTAGCTGCTGTGTTCGTGCTATCAGCAGGATCCTCGAACCGACCTTTGTTCTGAGTAGTTGCTACTAAAGCTGCTATTTGTCCCCCAGCTGACGTCCCCATAACCGCTATTTTATGGGGATCTATTTGATTGTCAGAGGAATGATCACGCATCCACTTTAGTGCTGACTTCACATCATAGATTGCTGCCGGATATTGTGCTTCTGGACTCAGCCTATATTCTACAGCTACCGCTACATATCCTTGAAAAGCGAGCTCCATTGCTATTTGCTTCATCATTGATTTATCTCCAGAGATCCAACCTCCCCCATGAACAATCAAAACAGCGGGCAGTAGTTCATTTATTTCTTTGGGGTGGTAAACATCGACATGGAGATTTCGATTACCTGTATTCTTGTAGACTATGTTTTTTTGAATTTTCAGCTGATCTTCCAATTGCTGATCTACAAGTGCAATATTGGGATACTCTTTTACATACTTCTGATAAGCACTTTGTAAAGTGTATGAAGTATCTCGTGGAAAATCTTGAGCAAGTAAACTTTGCCCTATAAAAAAGAGCATTACTGTCAAAACAAACTTAAACAACCTATGTGTCATGCTTAAATTTCAATTTTATTGGAGCTACTTAAATAGTTCTTCTCATTTTTTGTCCTCGATACTCAAGAGAAGAAGAACGTAATTAAACTTCTATAAGAGTAGCATGAAGCTTAACGAAAATCCATAATAAAAAGCCTTCGATTAATAATCGAAAGCTTTTGCTTCCCGGAAGTAACAAACTTACGAATTCTGTTCTCAATGAAATGATCTCTTAGGACTTTGAACAAAGGTCGCAACGGAATTAAGCTCGAAATTGACTCGCAAAAATTGCTTGAAATCTGCCCTTTTTTGGATCATGCGAACCTTTTAAAACCGGTTAATTCTGTTAACAAGACTGACAGGTATAAAAGTGATTGAAGAGTGCGGATAAGCCAGGCATTTTATTGATTCAATCAATGACTTTATATAAATAAAAAGGTTCCATTCGTAATTGAACGGAACCTTTCATTCATAGCACTATATCTATTTAATTTATTCAAACTCGATGATATCAGCGGTAATAGAAACCGATGCTTTTGTATAAACCATAAAGTTCGATGTGTTGGAGTCATATTGAATGTTAATAAGTGCTAGTGTTCTCCCTTCTATCGATTCCCCCTGTTTCTCGAAGTTATCCCAAAGCGATTCACGAGCTTCTTTATATAACATTTTATTTCCATCAAGAGGAATTAAGCCTACAGAATTAGTGGCTACGCCCCATGAATAACTGGCTCCAAATAAATACGCTGTTTCAGAGGTGCCCGTCACATTTTTAGCCACAATAGTATAGTTGCTTTCTTTTAGCTGAACCTCTGTACTATTAGAGGCCACAAACATACCTGCGTTTCCACAGCCAGTAAGCAGAAATGCCACGGCCGTTAGAATGATAAATGTATAAGATTTCATATTGATAAGATTATTTTAGATTGGATTGTTGTTTTATTTGTTGTACTTCCTGGTTGAAAAAATCCTGTAAACGATGATTGCCGTAGCGGGTTGCAATACTGTCACGCGCCATAAGTGTGAGAAAGAATTCAAGCGGTCCATATCTTTGCTCAGGTAGAAAAATCTTTGCTGTATTTAGCATCAATGACCTCATCCAGCCCGGAAGGTGAACAATATCAGCCGGTTTATTCCACGCGTATAAAGCCATTTCTGCTATCTCATTTTGAGTAAGGATATCTGGTCCGCCTACCGCTATCTCTTTATCTTTCTGAGCAATTGCTTGTACACACACTTCCGCAAGGTCAGCTCCGTGGATAGGATTTAGCTTTGACTCTCCATTCCCGAATAACACAACTCTTCCTTTTTCGGCCATGTAGAGTACGTCCCGCAGATCTGAAAAAAATCCACTGGTTCGAATGACGGTATATTCTAATCCCGAAACTTTGAGGGCATCCACAAATCGTTCTTTAGCTTCGGTGGCCTTAAGATGGCGTAGCTTGTCTCCGTCTATTACAGACACATATATAAATTTCCTAACCCCTTCTCGTTCTGCTTCCTTTAGTAGGTTTAAATTTGCCCGGTAATCCACATCCATATATGTGAGCCCATCTTTTTGGCGGGTGATGCCTACAGTTGATATCAATGTCTCGATACCTTTACAAACACCTTTTAATGTTTCAGGCCGGGTTGCTTCAGCCTTCATAATCTTCATATTCCGGTGATTCAAGCCTTTCAACTTTTCCGGAGCCCGAACAAGAGCTAAAACTGGTATCCCCCAGCTATCCAGTTCTTCCAGTATATGTTTGCCGAGATAGCCACTGGCTCCGGCAACTAAGATTTTTGTCATGGTGCATTCCTTTTTTAATTCCAGAGCCAAGATCAGCAGGAAACATCTAGTAATCGTGCGGAATGATATTTTCGGCGCTTTTTATGAAATCTCGGACTTTTTAGAAAAGAGAAAGGGCCGGTAGCAACAGAATGAGAAGACTAAACCACTCTGCACTGAAAATTCAGCGTTTTCAACCCCTTGGCTGGGACCAATGTAGGAAGTAATTAAAATGAGAGAGTAGGTAACTACTTATTCTGAGGCATAAGCTTTGACCTCTCTTCCCGAAAATCGGGACTCCTCCTCAAGGAAAGACTTTTTCCAGGCTTTTTAAAAAACTATTCCTATGTAAGTCTCTGATGTGTTATGTGCGTCTTTCTCCTTGTGAAGGAGAAAACAAATGAGGTCGGAATGAAGATTCTGTTGCAGATTAAGACTCCTTGCAGGCTTAGAATCAAGTCACCTACTTATGCTTCTTCAACCACTTGCGTGGGGTAATACCTGTTTTCTTTTTGAAGTAATCATTGAAAGTGGATTTAGAATTAAATCCACTTTCAAAAGCTAAACCCAGTAAGGTGAAATTCTTATTAGCGGGATCCAGCGACTTCTGCTTAAAACACTCTAACCGGAAATTATTAACATAGTCGTTGAAGCTTACCCCCACCTGATCGTTCAGCATCCATGATAATTTATTTGGATGAAGTCCGGCTTCATCAGCCAGGGTTCTCAAAGTCAATGCCGTATCAAGGTAACGTTCATCTTGTTGCATTAACTGATCGAGTTTTTTTATAGCCATGTCGATCTCTTCAGGCTGCATCAATAATCTGGCATCAACCTCATTATTCTTATGCGCATTTCCATTACTCAGCTCCTGCACTGATCGTTTGTTGGGTAACCGGGAAGGTTCGAATGTTTTTGTGACCAACTCTTTATAACCATCTGTTTCTCGAATTTTGTCAAGAAATAGGCGGCTTAGGAAGTTTGCGAACTGACCTCTTTTTCCAGCCACGGCATTTTGAAGAAGGTCCAGTGCTTTATCTTTGGCTCCAAACTGCGCATATAAAAACAAAGGCCAGGGCACAATTGAAAAACCTTCTTCTTCTTCTACGATCTCATCAATATCCTCACGCTTGATACCATGATCGGCAGGTTGATGAGTCAATGTATATAGCATGCTACATGATTTCGGAGATTGAGCCAATGGCGTATAACCTAAATAGGCCTCCAAGGCTTCCTTATTCTTTAACTTGATCAGGCTAAGTTGCTTCAAGGTGATGGCATGCGTGAAATTCGGATCGGTCCGGAGAGCGGCTTCTATACTTGTAAGGGCCGATTCATAGTCTTCCTGCAAATAATGAATGTTCGCTTTGGTAAAATGATGGTTGGGCGAAAGTGGATCCAGCTGAAGGATATGTTTTGTATGATCCATGGCTTCATCGAACCAACCAATGGCCGTATATAATTCAGCTAACCCTTCCTCGGCTTCCGTATAAGATGGATTTAAGGCCATTGACCTTAGGTAAAGTTTTTCGGCTTCCCGGTAATTCCAATGCCCCCAAAATTCAAGCGTTGCTTTGCTATAGTATCCCAGAAATGACTGATCATCGACCTCAAATCCCCGATCTATATAATCTGCTGCAATGTCAAGTGATGCAATATTTGGGGTCCAGGACCCAAACATTGAATGACAGTAACCAGCTCCAAAATATGGCCACGCAAAATCCGGAGCCATCTCTATACATTGCTGATAAAACTTCATTGCATTATCGATCCCTTCACGGTCCCAACGCAAGTGATTATATCGCGCCTTTAAATAGAGATTATATGCCTGAATATTCTGAGTGGGCACAGCCACCAGGCGTTCACCGATTTCCAGGTGACCAAAATTTTCCCTGATCTGTTCCGCGATAGCTAAGCTAATCTCATCCTGAAGCTCAAAGATATCCTCAATATCACGATCAAAGCGACCCGACCATATTTGAAATCCATCTGTCGTTTGTATCAGCTGAGCAGAGATCCGGACTCTCTTCTTTGACTTACGTACACTCCCCTCCAATACCGTAGACACACCCAGCTGATTACCAATATGACGCACATCCATATGCTGCCCTTTGAACGCAAACGAAGAAGTTCTCGCAGTCACCTTTAAACCCTGAATCCGGGTCAATGCATTAATGATATCTTCGGTGATGCCATCGCTGAAGTATTCATTTTCAGGATCTGAACTGAGATTCAGAAATGGCAGAATAGCTATGGATTTATTATCGATCAAAAAAAAGAAGGTGTTTTAGTACTACCCGATATTCATATATATATAGGAAGAAGATATAAAATCATGGGAATAAAGGAACAGAAATAAAAAGGTCAGACGATAGGTGTCATTAATATCCTTTACAGTAACTCAGACACGGGGAGCCGTCCTTGTTTTAATTCTAATTGGATTACCCCCTTTTATAATCAGTATGTAATGGGAGCATAGCCTCAGCTGAGCATCCGGGAACAGAGCTCCGGTTAGGGGACAAAGACGAATACTATAACCTATTGTATCAAATCACCAAATACCTCCGCTCTCATTTTAATCCCACCAATTATTCCAATTGATATTGAAGTCCATTCGGCACTAAAGAAAGAGCGTTAAGAAGATGACGAAATGAAGCGTGAAGAAACCCCGAGCATTCGGGGCGCATGGCACTTGATCTACAGACAAACCCGGCCGGGGAGCATTTATTTCTTTTAGCGGAATGTAGCCATCCTTAGCTCTTTTTTCGCAGTCGCCCCGATCAATCGGGGTTGGTTCTTTTGTCGGTACAAAAGAACAAGGAAAACAATGACAGGCAACCAAGTCCTTTCCTGCACGAGAAGCCGGAGCTTCCGGGACAGCATTGCGAAGATGGACCTTCGCAACAAGGTAAAAGCCACTGATCTAATCCCTTTCTCCATAAGCACCCTTAAAGTCCAAAATCTCATCAATACGTCCGCGATTTCATTTCAGGACGTTTGACCTGCTATTTCTTACGATCATTGATCTGTCGATTCGATTAAGTGGATTTTTAAGACTGAATCTATCGACAAATATCAAATCATTCATTTAATCATTTAAAATTTAGAACAATGAAAAACCTACTTATTATTGTTTTTACGCTTGTCTCAATTAGTGCTTTTGCTCAAACTAGCTCACCGGAGGGTAAAGAAACTGAAGTAGCCTATAAGTGGCGGGTAAGTATGCCTTATTTAGTTCCAGATGAGATTGCCTATGGTTATGGAAAGCGAACTAGTATTCAAATGGTAGAATTACATGTAAAACGTAACCTTGATGATAAGAGCATCATAGGTGTAAAGTTTGCCACCTGGCGCTTATTCCAACCCATGGGAATCACCTGGTGGCAGGGTGTTGTGGATAAAATAGAATCTGGGACTGAATATTACGATGGATACTTAAGAGAAACAGGAATTGGCGTCTCATACCAACGCATGCTTTGGAAAGGGCTTTTTGCATCTGTTGAAGTGCTACCACAAATTCAAACCTATACCGATCTAGACGGTAAAAAAATCAAAAATGGATTTAAGCTTTATAACTCGGTTCATTTGGGTTATCACGCAGCATTTGGGAAGAAAAAACGACTTTTCGTAGAACCTCAGGTTCATATCAACCAGTGGATGTTTGACAACAATTCTCCTGCAGGATTTAAAGAGTTTGATAACAAATATGGAAACGTCTTTTGGTTTGAGCCAAACCTTTACTTCGGGTTTAAATTCTAAAGCATATCTACCACCGAGTAGCTGTGGGATACGCCCAATAAATAACTCTGCTAAGAAAGACTGATAACCTGATACTATGTTTAAATCAAAAAAAGGAAAGGACGAAATACTCCAGCTCTACGATGTAAAACTGGAAAGCCTGAATATTGAATACGAATACTTAACGGTACAAAGCAGTTTTGGAAAAACCAACATCATAGCTACGGGAGATCCAGCGAACCCGCCGATCATACTTGTTCATGGTTCGAATGGTTGTGCCCCTATTGCTCTGGAGACCTATGCTAATCTGCATAAAACCTTTCGAGTTTATGCGGTGGATGTACTGGCTCAACCCAATAAAAGTGCCGATACGCGCCTGAGTATGAAAGATGAATCCTATGGAAAATGGATGAATGAAATCATCGCTGACCTAAAGATTGAATCAGTAACTATGGCAGGATTCTCTTTTGGAGGATTGATCATTCTTAAAACACTGGAACATGATGAAGCTATGATCAAAGAAGTGTACTTGTCAGCGCCTGCATATATCGTAAATGGAAATCCATTAAAAGCCATTTTCAAAGTTTTCATCCCTATGAAAAGATATATGAAAACTAAAAAAGTAAAGTATGTCGAGAAGTTTCTGTCCCACTTGTTCACCGATCGGGATGAGTTTGCTATCGAATTTCTTTCCAAAGTCTTTTTAGAATTTGAGATGGACTTTACCCCGGTTCCTGTCATAGATGCCAAGGCAGCCAAAGAAATCACAACTCCGATAACCATTTTCGCAGCTGAAAAAGACATCCTGTTTCCCGGAAATAAAATGATAAAACGGGCAGCTAAGATATTTCCGTCGCTTAAAAAAAGCACACTTCTTGAACATTCGAAACATGTTCAAAACAAAGAACAAAATGAAATGATCGAACGGGAGATCCTTAAATAAAAACGCCATGAACTCTATACTAAAAACCATAGAATTTCCCGAGCCTACAGTGATACCGGTTAATGGCATTGAACTGGAAGTTTTTGAAGCAGGTCAGCAAAATGCAGGTAAACCCATTGTTCTTTGCCATGGTTGGCCTGAACATGCTTTTACCTGGCGACATCAGATTCCTGCTTTAGTTAATACAGGCTATCATGTGATCGTCCCAAATCAGAGAGGTTATGGTAACTCTTCACGTCCGGCTGAAGTTACCGATTATGACATTACACACCTGACGGGTGATCTTATCGGGTTGCTCGATCATTATGGATATGAGGAGGCAACCTTCGTAGGTCATGACTGGGGCGCAAATGTTGTTTGGAGTCTGGCACAACTACATCCGAAACGGGTACAGAAAATCATAAACCTGGCTTTGCCTTATCAGGAAAGAGGTGAAATACCCTGGATTGAACTTATGGAAAAGTACTTAGGGAGTGACAACTATTTTGTTCACTTCAACAGACAACCGGGTGTTGCCGATGCTATTCTGGATGATCATACAGAGCAGTTTCTACGCAATCTTTTCCGAAAGAATGTACCACAAGTTGCGCCAGAACCCGGAATGATGATGATCAATCTTGCCAAAGCTAACGAGCCACAAGGGGAAGCCATCCTAAGTGATGAGGAACTAGCTGTTTTCGTTTCTTCTTTCCAATCATCAGGGTTTACCAGCAGTATAAACTGGTACAGAAACCTGGATCGCAATTGGCATCTCTTAGCCGACGTAGATCCAGTCATTCAACAACCCACACTCATGATTTATGGCGATCGTGATATGATTCCGAAGTCTGAAAGATTACCAGAATTTGTACCCAATGTGGAAGTGGCCAGTTTAGATTGTGGGCACTGGATACAACAAGAAGCACCTGAAAAGACTACGCAGGTTATTCTGAACTGGCTCGATAAAAATAGAAAAATATGAAAGCGATTAAATGTTTGAAATACGGAGGTTCTGAAAACCTGGTACTGGCAGATATTGAAAAGCCAAACCCAAAAAACAATGAGGTGCTGATAGAAATTAAAGCTACATCAGTCACCGCCAGCGATATGCTCATTCGAAAATTGGATGAGCCGCTTATTCCAAAATTTATACTTCAGATCATCTTCGGTTTTGGGAAACCACGCAACCCCATTTTGGGGATGGTATCATCTGGAGTAGTGGTAGCGAAGAGCGACAAAGTAACCTCCTTTCAGATTGGTGATGAAGTATTTGCCTACGGTTCTATGTCCCCTACCAATCACCGCTTTGGGTCTTATGCAGAATATATATGCCTGCCCGAAGACTGGAATATCGCCCTGAAACCGACCAACATCAGTCATAATGAGGCTGCCGCGACTCCCTATGGTGGCTTACTGGCTATGCATCTACTGAGCAAAACCTCCATTCAGAAAGGCGATGAAGTCTTAATCTACGGGGCTTCAGGCAGTATTGGAACCATGGCAGTGCAATTAGCCAAAATTGCCGGCGCGAACGTAACCGCTGTTTGTAGTGGCAAAAATTTTGACTTGGTCAAATCACTGGGTAGTGATCGGGTGATTGATTACACCTTGCAGGGCACTGAAAAACAGTTATCCACTTATAAATATGTATTAGACGCAGTCGGAAACTCAAAGTCTTCCCTACTTAAAGAGAAAAGCAAAAAAGCATTATCCGTAAATGGTAAATACATATCCATTGATACCGGTGTGCCCAAAACCCCCAGAAGTGCTTTTCTACAATTGAAAAACTACCTCGCAGCAGGGAAGGTCAAACCGGTAATTGATAGAGTCTTCCCATTAGAAAAAATGGCCGAGGCCCACGATTATGTTGAACTCGGGCATAAGCGAGGTAATGTGGTCATTGTAACAAGCTAAAAGTAAAAAGTATGAAATGTCTATATAGACTGTGGGCATTGGATTTTAGGCAAGAAAAACCAGAAGAAACCAATCAGGCTATTTTAGAATGGTTGGCAAACCCCGATGATTAAATCATTAATATCAAGGTGAAAATTATTAAAATGAACAAGAGCAAAGCATATAAATCCATTGCTATATATCTGATTTTGGTTATTGCACTAAGCTCCATATTTCACCTGGCCATTGTCAAACTATATCCTTCAAGTATTTATATCGGTGGGCTAATGTGGTGCCCCGCGCTTGCTACTTTTGTTACACTGAAATGGACTAGAAGACCCATTACTTCGTTAAACTGGAGATGGCCAGACTTGAGGCACATTAAGACTTCATATTTCGTTCCATTTCTTTATGTCACGGTCACCTATGTTCTTATTTGGCTATTTGGACTTGGAGGCTTTTCCAATGAAGAAAGCATAATTGAATGGGCCAATAATCTTGGCCTAATGGGGATTGGATCATTAAAAGCCGAGATAGCTGTGATCATCGGAGTGGTATTGCTGGCCACTGTAGGTGTTATCAAATCCATGGCCACTGTACTCGGTGAGGAAATCGGTTGGCGAGGATTCTTTGTTCATGAATTGAGAAAGGTCAGCTCATTTACTGGAACCTCCCTAATAAGTGGAATTATCTGGGCACTCTGGCACTGGCCTGTCATTGTTTACTATGGAAACAATGTACTGCTCGAGTTTACCACCTTTCTGGTCGTAATTATCTCCATGTCATTTATCATGACCTATTGCACCTTCAAATCAAAGAGCCTCTGGCCAGCAGTGATTTTCCATGCTGTTAGTAACGTTTATGTTCAAAAGATCTATCCTCCATTGACTTCTAGTACTGACACTACCGAGATATGGCATGGGGAGTACGGTATTATGTTCGCGATGGTCACCGTTGTTTTCGGATTATT
Source organism: Balneola sp. (assembly GCA_002694685.1). NCBI lineage: Bacteria > Pseudomonadati > Balneolota > Balneolia > Balneolales > Balneolaceae > Balneola > Balneola sp. The sequence goes on along the minus strand of NZMW01000012.1, from coordinate 90,131 downwards.
TTATTGGCGAAAAGCAGTGCATGAAAAACTATAAAAAACACTTAACACATTCAAAATATGCCTAACATGAAAAATCAATTTTTAACACTCTTATCCGTGATCATCCTTAGTGCATGTAATGGTTCTTCGAACTCTGGCATAACTCAACAACCAACATTAGCAGATTATCAAATTGGGGAAACATGGGTCTGGAAATACAAAGGTGTAACGACTGAAGGCGAAGTTCGTTCAGATGGCACCGACAAACGAATGATCGTACAAATGAATGAAGGTTTGGGCATGACCATAGGCAATGACACCATTCCCCTCGTAGACATTGTAAAGGTGGATGAAAGCGAAACACCTAAGTATGACTGGCCGCTGGAAGTAGGTAAAAAATGGAAATATGAAAACAGCTGGACCAGTCAGGATGGTACTACGGGGGCTCAAAATCAAGATGCGGAAGTTTTGTCCTATCAGGAGGAAACGGTAGAAGCCGGCACATTCATGGCATATACCATCAAATACACCGGTAAAACTACAAACTCCAGAGGCTATAATGCGGATGAAGAGGAAATTTGGTTATATGCTCCGTCAGTAAAAAACTTTATTAAACTGACTCAGTCTCAAGGTGATTTTCTATACGTAGAAGAATTAATCAAATATTCAAAATCATAATAATTAATAATGAGTTCATCACATCAGTCACTTAAAAAAAATGCCAGAATTACGGGTATCTGGTATTTGTCATTAGCGGTTTTCGGAGTACTAGGATTTCTTGTTTTTCATCCCAAAGTGTTTATCACCGGCGACCCTGCTGCAACCCTTCAAAATATCATTGAAAATGAATCGATTATCCGAACCCGTCTGTTGCTGGAATTAGTGATAGTTTTATCACAAGTACTGGCTGCTGTTTGGTTTTATAAATTATTCAGACTCATTAATGAATGGGCAGCCTGGTCTTTGGCTATCTGGGGTACCGTTAATGCAGTAGCTATTATGATCAGTGCTATAGCTATGGGGTCGATGATTAATGTTGCTTCTTCTTCTCTGGTGACTGATGAGCAGATCCTGTTAATTGCAGTTTTTCACAACATAATCAGTAATGCCTGGGCTGTTGGAAGTCTCTTTTTTGGACTATGGCTTATTCCAATGGGATATATCGTTACCCATTCACGCAGAATGCCTGTTTGGTTAGGATATACCCTTATTATCGGTGGCTTTGGTTATATGCTGAGTACTTTTTTCCATTATTCGGGAATAGAGTCTTCTTTCACTGAATACCTAACCATTCCTGCTACTGTCGGCGAATTCTGGATGATCGGGTATTTGCTCATTTTTGGGATCAGGTCAGATACCTCAATCACTTAGTAATACCCGAGAAACAAAGATTTACTTTATGACCACCTTCAAAGGTTCTATGAAAAACTTAATCATCAAACTGTGATATGATGAACTCAGTTCACTTTACTCTGTTGTTACCAAATAAAGCAAACTATGAGAACTTTTACATTTGTAATTTTATGTATTCTTCTTTTCGGAGCACAAACGACGTTCGGACAGAATAAAACGGATATTATAACTGGAAGTCAGTTCATTATTAAATCTAATATTTTAAATGAAGAAAGAACTTGTTTAATAAGTATTCCTGATTCATATAATGATTCAATTGAAGTGGCGAAAAAATATCCAATTATCATATTATTGGATGGATATACTCATTTTAAAACAGCATCTGGAATAGTACATTTTATGAGTTCCAATAGAAACCGAAACAATTTAATGCCAGAAAGTATTATTCTAGCCATAGAAAATATTGACCGTGAACGAGATTTTACCGTTACAAAAATTAAGACGAAACGACCAAATACTATGGGAGATGGAAGGAATTTTTTGAATTTCATTGAGAAAGAGCTAATACCATATGTTGATGAAAATTATAGAACAGAACCGTCTAGAACTCTCGTTGGACATTCTTTAGGAGGTCTACTTACATTAAATTCTTATATGGATAGAAATAGCGTTTTCAATGCTTACATTTCTATAGACCCAAGTATTTGGTGGAGTGAAGAGATGATGAAAAACAAAGTTGATTCTATTTCATCAATATCATTGAATAAAAAACTTTATATAGCTACTGCCAATCAAGGAGAGGCTAGTTACGAGCGGAATAAAAAAAGACACGACTATCTCTATGAATTAATCACAAAGAAATCGGAAGAACCTCTAAATGTCGATATAAAGTATTTTGACAAGGAAAACCATCGCTCTGTACCATTAATAGCTTTGTACGAAGGTTTAATCTACATTAATCAAGAGAATTGATAATATTGTAGAAAATACCTTTGGTAACAACGTACATAGCTCATATACAAGACCGTTAGTCGCAATGTAACAAATTCATAATCGTTTCGTCTTCGATGAGCAAACCAATTGTTAAAAAATAATGCTGGAAAAATCTTCGGAACGAAAAGAAGCGTGGAAAACAATATTTTTGTTTCTTGTATTAGTTGTTGTTCTTACTTCGCCTTTCCATTATGCCATAGTAAATTTATATCCTTCACGAATATATGTTGGAGCTATCATGTGGTGTCCCGCAATAGCTGCATTTATTACCTTAAAAACTAAAGGACGTAAAGTCTCATCACTACATTGGAATTGGGGAAATTGGAAATATATCCGATGGTCTTATGTTATTCCTGCCTTATATGGTATAATTACTTACATACTAATTTGGACTTTAGGATTTGGAGATCTAGCCAACAAAGAAGCTATTACAGAATGGGGTAAAGACCTTGGTTTGTTTGGAATTGGCACTTTAAATACAACTTCGATAACGATTATTGCAATTAGTCTATTAGGTACTGTTGAAGTAATTAGAGCTTCAGCCACAACCTTAGGAGAAGAAATTGGCTGGAGAGGCTTTTTTATCTATGAATTAAGAAAGGTGCTTTCCTTTACTGGAGTATCTGTTTTTAGTGGGCTTATCTGGGCTGCCTGGCATTGGCCGCTACTTGTTTACTATAGTAATAATGTGCTATTAGAATTTATCACCTTCTTTATCGTAATTATTTCTATCTCATTTATTATGACGTATTACACTTTTAAATCTAAAAGTCTATGGCCAGCAGTACTATTTCATGCCGTCAGTAATGTGTACATTCAAAAAATAATGCCACCTCTAACCATAAAATTTGAAGGAACAGAGCATTGGCTTGGTGAAAACGGAATTATGTTTGCAATTGTAACTTCTGTTTTTGGGATTTTCTTTTGGATAAAAGCGATTAAAGAAAAATTATAAATAAAACACTGCACCTAATAGACCGTTCTGCGCCATAAATAATTGTAGGAATCAAATCCAATAGAATGGCATATATAAAAAGGTGTTTTAGTCTGTTATTGTTATTGATTGTAGCATTCTCTTGCTAACAACCTAAAGAATAAGAGCCAGCAACTAACATTATCAACTTAATGTGAAAATAACTCCAAAAGCGAAAAGAAACATTTCAAGGGTTATTCCCTTCGCAATTATCTGGTTAGTGATTGGATGGATAATTGATATAACAGTGTTCGATGTAACTCGTAACCGAAACCTTAATCCAGATACCGATATTACCTACACCATTCCAGTGCTAATTTTTGCCAGCCTTGCGAATATAATGATTGGACTAATTGTAGGGATTTTAGAAGTGGTTTATTTAGAGAAAAAATTCTCAAACCGAACACTGAGTGCCAAGTTTTTATACAAATTTTTAATCTACCTGACCTTATTTATTACCATTATAGGTATCTTATATCCTGTCGCATTTACGCTCGAAACAGGCATAAGTTTGCTAAAAGTTGATGTTTGGCAACAATTGGGTAGATTCCTAATAAGTATTTCTTTCCTTACCACCTTATTTCATTTGTCTGTAAAGCTTATGGTTAGTTTGATCTATTCTGCTGTAAGTGAAAACTTAGGTCATCAGTTGCTTTTGAATTTTTTCTCCGGGAAATACCATAAACCCAAAATTGAAAAGCGGATTTTCATGTTCCTAGACATGAAATCTTCGACTACAATAGCCGAAACTCTAGGCCATGTAAAATACTTCAAATTACTGGACACCTATTACAATATTATGTCAGACCCCATCATTAATTCATTCGGTGAAGTCTACCAGTACATAGGAGATGAAATCGTGATTTCATGGAAACCTGAAAAGGGCATTAACCAGGAAAACTGCATCAAATGCTTCTTTGACATAAGCGATTATCTCAATAAACAAAAAGAAGTTTTATTTCATGAATTTGGCGTTGAAATTGGATTCAGAGCAGGGATCCATTTCGGTGAAGTCACTATTGGAGAAATTGGAGCCTTAAAAAAGGAAATCGTATTTACTGGGGATGTCTTAAATACAACCGCTAGAATCCAAAGTCTTTGTAAGGAATTAAAATCTGACTTACTGATCTCAGGTGCAATTAAAGAATTATTACCCCATTTAAACTATCAATATAGCTCTAAAGGAGAAATAGAACTGAAAGGAAGAGATAAAAAAGAAGAACTGTTTAGCGTAACTTTAGAAAAGAAGCCGACAATCACTAACACTACGTAAAACTGCATTAAAACGCATTTTATATTAAACGTTATAGCAAAGAAAAGATAATCATGAACTTCAAACAGATTAAAGAACGAACAAGACTATTAGTCAACAAAGTGTCACCTGTATCGGAGGGGTCATTAGATCTCATGAGTGACTTGATTGTAATTGAGGATTATGAAAAAGGAGATGTATTTATTGGTAGAGGGAAAAAAATAACAAGGAATACTTTGTTTTCGACGGTGTTTGTCGGAGCTTTTTGTTAAGCCCAGAAGGTGAGGAAGTAACTATATCTTATTTTCTTGAAGGCTGGGTTCCAGGATACCAGAGTTTTGCAAATTATCACAAAGACCTTGATGCGGTTGTTGTTACGTTCTACAGTACGACTGATCCTGAACTCTACAATTGGAACTTGTTAGAAATCATAAATAATAGAATTGTCAAAATACTGAAGAGACAAAAAAGCTCATAACCATGTATAAATGGCATTAAAGCACACATTATACTAACCTTTAGCCCCTTCATAATTAAGAGATAGTCACCGTAAAGCCTCGGCATCAAGTGGACATGACTCAATGCTCGGTATTCCGACTACTGTTTTAGAATAGCATAATAATTTGCCATAGCCGATTCTTCATCAACCGACAAAAAGTCATCCACATAAAAAAAGATTTGCCTTATGTCCACCTTAAAAGATTCTATGTACATGGTTCAATATGATTAGTAATAATCTTAAAACTCTTCGGTAGAACTCTATTTGGGTTGTATAGTTTCAAACCGCAAATAAACGGCACTATTTTAATAACCCGTTTACATTCATTTTGTAAACCTTTCCGATAGGGATATTGTGATCCTCTTTCAGAAAAATACGATTACCCTGAACACTTTTAATATGCCCGACAGCCACCACAAATGATTTGTGAACTTGAAGAAACTCTCCCGATGAAAGTATGTCCAGCATTTCTGCAATCGTTTCTCTAACCGTTATCGTACCCGAACTGGTAATAACTTTCACATAATTCCCGGAAGCTTCCAGATACAGGATATCATCTATAGTCACCTGCACATATTTCTTGTTTTCTCGAAGGAAAACTGTGCCGGGCTTATCACCGGCATTTCCAGGATCAGAAATCACCACATTACTCCCGCTCCCATCCCCACTGGTTTTGGTGCTGCTTGTTGCTTTATTTACCGCTTTCAGAAAACGTTCGAAACTGAAAGGCTTTAATAAATAGTCTGCCACGTTGAGTTCATAGCCTTCCAAAGCAAATTCACTGTAGGCTGTGGTTACAATCACTTTGGGCGGCTCAACCAGTGTTTTCAGAAACTCGAAGCCTTTTAATTTGGGCATATTTAAGTCCAGGAATATGAGATCGACTTTATGCTCCCTGAGATACTCAGCCGCTTCCAGGGCGTTGTAACAGCTTTTGGCCAGCTGCAGGTAAGGCAGCATATCGCAATACTCCCGAATCACTTCATGGGCCAGATACTCATCATCTATTATCAGGTAACTAATCATATTATGTCAGCTCGATCGACAGTTGCGCTTTGTATATACCATCTGCTTTAGAAGTGTTCAACAAATGTTTTTTAGGGTAGGCCAGTTCTAACCGGCGTTTCAGGTTTTTCAAGCCTATACCCTGCTCTTTCTTTTTCGCATTCGCTTCCAGTGATTCTTCATCATAATTATTTTCAATTGAGAAGTTCAGCACCTTCCGGTTGGCGATCATATTAATGCGAACGTACGCATCTTCTTTCAGCTGTTCGACCCCATGCTTGAATGCATTTTCCAGTAGTATGATAAACAGCAATGGCATAACCTTATATCCCTCTTCCTGGATGTCTGTAGTAAATGAGACACTTATTTCTTTGTGATACCGCATTTTATGCAGCTCAATATAGTTTCTCAGGTATTCAACTTCTTGTTCCAGTGTCACCCATTCTTTTTCTCCCTCATATACGCTGTACCGCATCATATCGGATAGTTTCAGGATCATATTCCGTGCCTTTACAGAATCTTTTCCCACTAATGCATACAGATTATTAAGTGTGTTAAAAAAGAAATGAGGATTCACCTGACTTTTTAAATGCAGTAACTCCGTTTTTTCCTTTTCATGCTTCAGTTGAAGCAACGAGCGTATTCTCCAGATCAGCCAGGGAATCACCACCACTAACCCGAAAATCATCATGGCTACAGCAGAAAATGCTTCCAGGTCATCCCCGTTTTCCATCCCGCCGGATATCACCATCAGGATGAATAACCCGATATAGGTAAGTATGATTAAGAGTAATCCGCGCTTTTTTATAAATGAAATCATGTACAAAAGTAGGTATGAATACATCCCCAATCAAAAGAGTTGACAAACGGACGAATACCAGTGGTAAACATCCCATACAGTGTGATGAAGTTACTTCACATATAGATAACAGCTTTCCGGATGATGAACGGTATTGTTGATCCCAGTTTCTTCGGAGCAACGCATTGCTTTAATAGATTTGTTCAAAAACCTATTCAAAGCTATGAACACATTATCAATATCAAACCTATCCAAAACTTATCCCAACGGCGTTGAAGCACTTAAAGGTGTTTCAATCGAAATTAACAATGGCTTATTCGGACTTTTAGGTCCAAATGGAGCGGGCAAGTCAAGCTTAATGAGAACGATAGCAACGCTTCAAAAACCCGATTCAGGTTCAGTCATCTTGAATCAAATAAACGTGGAGGAACATCCACAGTATATCAGAAAATCACTTGGCTATTTACCTCAGGAATTTGGTGTATACCCTACTATGACCGCTGAGATCTTGCTAGATCATTTTGCAGTTCTAAAAGGAATATCAGATCGAAAAACTCGAAAAGAGCGGGTCGACTATTTATTAGATCAGACCAACTTATTTCAACACCGAAAGAAAAAACTAGGCGGATTTTCCGGGGGTATGAAACAACGCTTTGGCATTGCTCAGGCTTTATTGGCTAATCCAAGTTTGATCATTGTGGATGAACCTACGGCCGGACTAGATCCAACGGAACGTAATCGGTTTCATAATCTACTTAGTGAATTAGGTCAGGAAGCAATCGTAATTCTATCTACCCATTTTGTGGATGATGTGAAAGAGCTTTGTACCAATATGGCGATTCTTAATTCCGGGAAACTACTTTGGAAAGGAAGCCCTCAACAAGCTATTAATGAGATTGAGGGAAAAGTGTTCTCCCGGCAAATATCCAGAAGCCAGATTCATGACTATAAAGAAGAATATTCAGTAATCGCTGAACAGTTATTTCAGGGAAAACCACTCATTTACATTTATTCTGAATCTGATCCCGGCCAGGGATTCCTTCCCGTGGAACCCGACCTCAATCACGTGTATTTCAATAAAGTTCACTCCTGAATACTCGTCATTCTTCAACCTACCCTTTTTAAATTATACATCATGTTTACAGAAATTTTTCGATTCGAACTATCATTCAGAGCCCACCGCTTCGATACTTATCTATACTTTTTAGTCTTATTTCTTTTCTCACTTGTCGCGGTCGACTTTCTATTTGAAGGACAAGTTGTTGTAGTGGCTAAGAACTCACCTGTGATCATTGCCCGCACTATGGGAATTACATCTGCCTTATTTTTATTGATTGTCTCCATGATTGCAGGGACTTCTATTATAAGGGACTTCAGTAGCAACACGCATTCACTTTTTTTCTCTTTTCCATTCACTAAATGGGAATATTTAATGGGAAGATTCTTAGGATCTTTTGTAACAGTGATTATAATTTTCCTTGCTCTCCCCTTAGGAATTATGTCATCACCCTTCTTGCCATGGCAAGATCCGACTGACTTCGTCTCATTCAACTTCCTGGCATATCTTCAGCCATTCGTTGGGTTGATCATTCCTACGCTATTCTTTAGCAGTGCATTATTTTTTGTGACTGGATTATTAACCAGAAAGCTTCTTTTAGTCTATATTCAGTCCTTTTTCTTCCTGCTTATTTATTTATTGGCATTAAATTTTGCTGCAGGTTCAGATGATTTGTTTTTAACAACTTTGATAGAGCCTTTCACTTTTCAAACTGTTCGAATTGTCACAGGAACCTGGTCAAATCTGGATAGAAATACATTACTAATTCCCATTGAAGGGGTTCTCCTGGCAAACAGAATGCTATGGCTTGGCTTTGGCGTTATCACCCTCTTCATTGGTCATTATTTTTTCAAATTCGAGACCCAACAAAGTTCAGGAAAAAAGAAGACCCTTAAAGACACTAAGAACTCAATTACGCCAGATTCTGTAATCATTTCTAATCCGAAAGTAGTCACTACTTTTTCTACATCTTCTATTTTTAGGCGACTGATAAAACAGATCTGGTTTAATTTTCGCCTTGTTGTAAATGGCGTTTCATTTTGGGCAATTTTATTAGTTGCTGTCGGGATTTTGCTAATTAATGGATTCAGCCTCGGAACCAATTTTGGAGTTGATAACCTGCCAACAACCTATTTGATCGTTGGTGAATTGGTTGAGCTAACCATCATCTTCTTTGTTGGGATTATCCTTTTCTATTCGGGTGAGTTAATCTGGAAAGAACGAGATGAACGTGTGAACTACGTTGCTGATTCTCTTCCTACAGAAAATTGGTCGATCGTTGTAAGCAAAATTCTTGGCTTAGTTCTCCTATTAGTTGTACTAATGCTTTTGATGATCCTTTCAGGGATTGGGTTTCAAGCATATAACAACTATTTCGATTTTGAAATAGGATTATACCTGACTGCATTTTTCCTGGAAATATTCCCATTCCTCCTGTTAATGACTCTTGTCAGTTTCAGTGTTCAACTTCTGGTAAATCATAAATATGTAGCTCATATAATTACGGTAATAATATTAGCCACCACGACTATCGGATTCCAAGTAATGGGCTTGGAACATGTTCTGGTTAGATTTGGAGGATCTTTCTTACCCACTTATTCCGATATGAATGGCTACAGTAATTTTATGGAATCCTTTTTTTGGGTTAAGATGTACTGGATATCTTTCACGGTTTTCATTCTGATACTAACAATTTCATTAGCTCCTCGTGGCACGGAAACTAGTTTTAAACAACGGATTCGTGGAATATGGATTAACTTTAGTCCAAATCTCAGAAATGCCGCACTTTTCCTTTTTCTTATGACGGTCGGTTCTGGGGTTTTTGTGTTCTATAACACAAATGTGTTAAATGAATATCTCTCTTCAAAAGAGGAGTTGAATCTAAGAGCCAGTTATGAATTACAACTAAAGCATTATGAGGAGTATCCACAGCCTGAAATGGACGCAGTTTCCTTAGAACTAGACCTCTACCCTGCTGATCGTTCTTATCAACTTAATGGATCCTATGAACTGATAAACACAACCGATTCAACCATCGATACTCTGTTAATCCAAAAAACACCACATAACCTCGTAAAGTTATGGTTCCCACATCAATCCATTATAGAATCTATAGATAGCACAAATTCAGATTTCGGATTTTATAAACTGTTGCTGAGACAATCTCTACATCCAGATGAGACGGCATCTCTAAAGTTTCAGCAGAGTTTTAATCCAACGGGATTTTCTTCTGAGTTGAACCCAAATTTAGTTAGCAATGGGACCTTGATTGATAATTTTCAGTTTCCATCTATCGGTTATTTAGAGGATATCGAAATATCAGACCCAACGTTTAGAGATCAGCTAAGCTTAGCTGAAAAGAAAAGAAGTGCAGTATTAAGCGATGTTACTTTTGGACAAATTGGAAAAGCGGCTGGTGATGGCGAGTACATCGATTTTGAACTTATTGTAAGCACCGATTCCAATCAGATCGCGGTTGCTCCGGGTAAACTTTTGGATACCTGGGTTTCAGATGATCGAGCCTATTTTCACTATTCATCAAAGCAAAAGATCTCTAACTTATATGCTATAGTTTCAGCTGAGTATGAAACATTAACCTCAGCTATTAAGCTAACCAATAATTCTGACTCTATTGATCTTGAAATCTATTATCACCCCGGACATGAGTTTAATGTTGGGAGTATGATGAATGGTATGGAAAGATCTCTCAGGTATTTTTCTGAGCATTTCTCTGCTTTTCAATTCGATCAATTACGTATTGTCGAAGTCCCTCTCTATCATAATCGTGCGCAGTCGCTACCTGGTTTAATAACGGTTGCTGAAAACATGGGGTTCACTTTGGATATCAGGGATGAAGAAACACCTGATCTTCCCTTTTATATCACTGCACATGAGGTATCCCATCAATGGTGGGGGGATCAGGTAAATCCAGCCAAAGTTCAAGGACAAACTTTAATCTCGGAAACCTTAGCTCAATATTCAGCACTTTCAATATTTAGAAATACCTTCTCCAAAGACCAGGTCGATGAATTTCTTGAATGGAATATGAGACAATATTTTAAACAAAGACCACAGGAGTCTGTTGAAGAAATGCCATTACATCTTGTTGAATCCGGACAAGATTACATCTATTACCGAAAAGGTTTAATTGCGATGAATGCCTTCCAAAAATTAGTCTCTGAGGAAGCTGTAAATGCAGCTTTAGCGCAGTTTATTACAGATTGGAATTCGTTTTCCGGGGATAAGCATCTTGACTCAAATCGCTACCCTATCTCGACTGACCTTCTTGGATATTTCTATGCGGTAACTCCTGATAGTTTAATTAATGAGGTTAAAGAGATATTTGAGGAAATAGTGATTTATGATAATAAAATCGAACAGGTGGGCGCTCAGGAATTAAGTTCAAATCAGTTTGAAGTAAAATTAAAGTTGAGTCTAAACAAACTCCGCGTTGTTGGTATTGAAAATGAACAGGCCTTAGAATTTACAAGACCCATTGAAATCAGTTTTTATCAATTTGATGAATCCGGGAAAAAAACGCTCATCGAGAAAATAGAAATCAAGGAAAACTTCAAAGAATCAGACTATACCTACACCTTTTCTCAACGTCCCGATCTTCTGGTTCTCGATCCTGATTTAACGTTTTTGGATAAAAATATCTCAGATAATAAACGCCAAATAGATTGTGAGTAGATATAATTTCAAGTAAAATGCCATAGATTAATAAAGGGAGTGGTAGACTAGGAATAGATTATGTATGCAATCCCTGCTAATACTACAAGTAAAGTGACAACACCTCTTTAAATTTCTTATTACTTCCGCTTCAAAATTTCATCTCGAACGGTATTGCTGTAGGTCTGACCTATGGGGACTTCTTGTTTTTCTACCGTAATAGTATTTCCGTGAATAGTTTTAATTCTTTCTACCGCTACAATAAACGAACGATGCACCCGCATGAACGCCGGGGCCGGTAGCAGCTCTTCAAGATCAGAGATCTTTTCGTGAACCAGCAGTTCTTCTCCTTCCAAAAACAATGCGGAATAATTTCCTCTGGCTTCCACATATAGAATATCTTCCATATTCACCTGGTGGTACTCCTTATCACCCTTTACAAAAAAACGCTGGGGTGACATGGAATCTCCTTCCTGCTGATCATCTCCTTTACCAGCCAATAAAGATGATGTAGAAATAGCTTTATTAACAGCTTTCAAAAATCGTTCAAAACTAAATGGTTTAACCAGATAATCTTCTATGGCCAGCTCATACCCTTCAAGGGCGTGTTCTTTGTATGCAGTGGTTACAATAACTTTGGGTGGGTTTTGAAGGGTTCGAAGAAAATCAAAGCCTTTCAGTTTGGGCATGTTCAAATCCAGAAACATTAAGTCTGTCTTGTTTGAATTGAGCCACTCCAAAGCTTCCAGAGCATCATAACACTGTTTTACTACCTTAAGGTGGGGTAACCTCTCACAATACGTACTCATCAAATCCTGAGCCAGCGGTTCGTCATCTACGATTATACATTTAATCATCATTAATAAAGCTCAAGGTTTACGGTAAATACGCCCTCTTCTTTCACAATATCTAACTTATGTCGGTTTGGGTATAATAGCTCCAGGCGTTTCTTCAGGTTTTCAAGACCGATTCCCTGTTTTTCCCCTCCATCCTGATTGTCAAAATTGTTCTGGATTTCGAATACCACTTTTCCTTCTTTCGGTACCGTTTTTAAAGAAGCGTATATGTAGGCTCCTTCCCGCAGACTTTCCACCCCATGCTTGATGGCATTTTCCAGAGGTACAATAAACAATAATGGCGCTACTGAGACTTCACCATCTTCTGGTTTCTCGAACCGGATATCTACCTCTTTTTGGTACCTGATTTTATGCAAATCGATATAGCGTTGCAGGTAATCAACTTCCTCCTTCAAGGGTACTTTGTCTTTTTTCCCTTCATAAATAGTATAGCGCATCATATCCGAAAGTTTCAGAATTACCTCCGGTGCTTGATCAGATTGGTGTACCACAAGCGAATAGAGGTTATTCAATGTATTGAAGAAAAAATGAGGGTTAACCTGACTTCTCAACAGGGCAAGTTCAGCACTTGCTTTCTCTGCCTTCAGGCTTCGAAACCATTTCCATTGTTCAAAGAACCACAGCCCTATCAGAATGGGGATTGGAAGTAGAAACAAGCTCAGTGCCCAAAACTTGTAGGTACTTTCATAAAGCTCGAAGCTGCCAGTAAATAATCTTGCGTACAAAAAGAAGAGTGCAGAGCCACCATATAAGCCGAAGATGAGCAATCGATACTTTTGGAAAAACGCTGGCAAAATGAAATAAAACAGCAATAGCCAGAATGAAATCATAAGGAGAATCATCAGCGGATTATCCATAAGACCGCTGGTAAAATAACCTATACTGAAAATCACGATGGCCAGAATCCCAAAACCTGCCCCAACTCTAATCATCGACCCTCCCTTAGCCAGGTATTTGTGGATGGCCAATGAAATGAAGAAGGCGTAAAACAAGAAACCAAGCGTATTAGTTATCCACGCACCGGAGGGTATCCTGATCAAATCGATGTATTCCATAAAAAGTATCATTGCGTAAGTGATAGCCGGTCCTATGACAAACGCCTGATATTTCTTCAAATCTTTTTTCATGATTCAAAATAGGACAAATCCAGGATTCATTCTCTGCCTATGGATGAACGATATCGTTTTTAGTATGAATCCACCTTTTTGCTTCATCAACCTGATTCGTGTCTGTTTACTCACGGTCCATATCAAGAATACTGTTGTTCGTCCAATCCGGTAAACAAAGCTAATCTGGCTGCGTAGCTTCGCTCAAATTCAACAAAAATGAGTCGCTATGAACACCCTCCAAATTCAAAACATATCTAAAACCTATCCCAACGGAACCAAAGCGCTGAATGACGTATCCCTGACTATAGAGAATGGAATGTTTGGTCTTCTCGGAGCTAATGGAGCTGGAAAGTCTACCCTGATGCGAACCATCGCCACACTGCAATCTCCATCTTTAGGGAGTATTCTTTTTAATGGTGATGATATCCATTCTAACCCGGATACAGTGCGAAAGGGACTTGGTTACCTCCCTCAGGAATTTGGCGTATATCCCAAGATATCGGCGGTGGAATTATTACATCATATTGGTGTGCTTAAGGGACTTTTAGATAAGAAAGAACGCGGCGAACAAATTGAACAACTTCTTCATCAAACCAACTTATGGGAGCACCGGAAGAAACACGTACACACCTATTCAGGAGGGATGAAACAGCGTTTCGGCATTGCGCAGGCGCTGCTTGGAGACCCAAAAATTATTATTGTTGATGAACCTACAGCCGGTTTAGATCCGGAAGAACGGCATCGCTTTCTAAACCTCTTGAGTAAAATCGGTGAGAATATCATTGTGGTTCTTTCAACGCATATAGTTGCAGACATCTATAATCTGTGTCCAAATATGGCGATTTTACATCAGGGTGAAATTCTGGTACATGGAAATCCTTCAGAATTAGTAAAAACGCTAGAAGGAAAAATCTGGAGAAAAACGATAGATGATAATGACCTGCCTGGATATCGCGAAACACACCACGTCATTTCAACACGACTGATTGCAGGTAACACCCTAATTCATATAAAAGCCGAAAGTTCCCCGGGAAGTGAGTTTGAAGCTGTAGACCCAACGCTCGAAGATTTCTACTTTTCTGTAGTCCCATCCTCTGAGCTTCAAACTATGGGGGTATCATGATTACCGAATTACTCAAATTTGAATTCACCTATCAAAGAAAACTTTGGGCATTGCCCGCCGCTGTCATTTTGTTTTTCCTTACAGGATTTCAAATTGGTGGACAAGCGTTTGCACCTGATCTCGTAGACTATAATGCGCCCTATAAAATCAGCTATTATACCTCCCTGTTTACTCTTGGAGCTGTTTTTGCCATTATGTTCTTTGTAATCAATGGGCTATTACGGGATAGTACATACCGAATGCAGGAGATTATTTTCAGTACCGGCGTAAAAAAGCATCACTTTTTTATTAGCCGTTTCTCCGGAGTCTTCTTGTTTAGCCTGCTTGCTGTGAGCCCGTTGTTACTTGGAATGATCTCCGGGACTTTGATCGTCGATTTGGATCCTGAGCGTCTGGCTCCGATTAGTCCAACTCTTTATTTCTGGAATTGGCTGGTTTTTGTATTTCCAAACGTATTTATATGCTCAGCTTTTATCTTTACAGTAGGGTTACTTTCTAAAAACAGAATGTCGATCTACGCATCGGCTGTCCTGATTTACGTCCTCTACTTTGTGTGCTCTTTCTATTTTAATTCTCCAGTTTTGGCCGATTCTACCCCAACTCACACCGAGAACATGATGTTAGCGGCTCTGGCAGATCCATTTGGCATTTCAGCCTTCATGGAGCAAAGTAAATACCTCACACCTTTGCAAAAGAATAGTGTATGGGTTTCTTTAACCGGGAATTTATTACTCAACCGATTGCTGTGGATCACGATTTCCTTTTCCTTCTTAGGTTTTGCCTATCGGTTGTTTTCCTTCCGTGCCTTAAATCAGAAAAAACAGAAAGCGCCAGATGAAACCAAAACGAATGAAGAAATAACTAATAATATAGTCTATCAACCTATCGCACCATCAGGTTTTGGATTAGGGGCGTTTTGGCAAAGTTTCTTAGCACAGACTAAAATTGGGATCTCTCAACTGCTAAAAAGTCTGCCTTTCCAGGCTATGTTGGTGTTCATCACTTTCATTATTTGTTCCGAATTTTATTCCACGCTTGTTGAAGGAGGCAGTTATTCCGAAAGTTTATACCCTATTACCTCGATTCTGGCCGGGTTAAATAATGCAGCCATTTTCATTTTTGGCCTGCTGTTAATTGTTTTTTACAGTGGTGAGTGGGTCTGGAAAGAGCGAAGTGAAGATTTTCACCTTATCCTTGATGCAACACCTGCATCAAATGCCTCATTCTTTTGGTCGAAAGCTTCTGTCTTACTCAGCATCCCTTTTCTTTTCATCACCCTTGAGATTGGTATTGCTATTGCCTTCCAATTCATATTGGATTACGCTCACATTGACATAAGTACCTACCTCTCCTTGTATTACTACCAGGGAATTCCACTCGTTTTTTACATCCTGCTCACTCTATTTATCCAAACACTTTCTCCGGGAAAATATCTGGGGATGGCTATAAGCGGAATTGTGATTGCCGTTTTTGGAACTAACTTATCGGGCTATCTGGGTATTGAGCATCCATTATTAAGAATCGGCTATATGCCCTCCGTTACTTTTTCTGATATGTCGGGAGTCAGCAATAATGCATCCGCCTTTCACCTGCTATCTTCTAACTGGATAATTGCAGGCCTGATTTTATCCATACTTGCTCTGCATGGCTGGCAACGTGGTATTGCTGGGAATTTTCAGGAGCATATCAAACAACTTTTCCGAGGTTGGACAAGCCGGAAACTAGTCCCTCTTTCTATCTTTACATTGCTTTTTCTTTGCACTTCTGGAATGATTTTCTACAAGACCAATGTAGAAGCGGAGTACCTGTCATCTGATTCAGTGCTGGATCGCAGAGCTGAGTACGAAAGAAAATACAAACACTATGAAGAAGAGCACTGGTTATATCCCATCTCCATTTCCACCGATGTAGCACTTTTTCCTTTCGAGAGAACATACTCAGTTGATGCTGTTTATACGCTTTCCAACAAAAGCGATACCGTTGTAAACAGAGCACTTTTCATCGAGAAAAAACCAATTACTCATATTTCACTTGAACGAGCTATACTGATCAACCAGGATTCTACGCACGGGATCTTTGAATTCGAGTTCAATTCACCTGTCCTACCGAGGGATTCCGTTAAACTGACTTTTTCTGCTAATGGAGCTCACACCGGACTCCGTTCCGGTAGAGATTTGGTGGATAATGGGAGTTTTGTTCATTTGCGAGACTTCAGTCCGTATCTCGGTTATACCGACAATAAAGAAATTACGGATAAAGCCGAGCGTAAGAAACGCGGGCTTCCTGATCGGGAAGAAGAACAGCCCTCAGCAGCTGATTTCGAAATAATGGAATCAGGTTTTGGCAGAATCAATTTCGAGACCACTTTATCTGTCCCGGCTTCTCAAACAGGTATTTCCGTTGGAGAAATGAAGGGTCAATGGACTGAAAATGGCAGGAACTATTATCAGTATAAAACGCAGAGTCCGGTTGCACCTGCCATCACGTATCAATCAGCTGATTATACATTAGAACAAGAATATTTCAATGGAATTAGTCTGGAGCATTATTACCATCCCGGGCATGCATTCAACAACGCTGCCACCATGAATAGCATGAAACAAACCTTGGATTATGCTCAAAAGGAATTTGGGGAGTATCCCAGAAATCACCTTCGTATTACAGAATTACCTTCTTACTGGGGATTTGGCGGATTTGCTACGGCGGGAACTATCAGCATGGTCGAATATAATTTTTATCTGGTTGATGAAAGAGATCTGAAAGCCTTCAGCCTGGTAGCTAAACGTACTATTCACGAAGTCGCCCATCAGTGGTGGGGTCATATTCTAAGTACTCAAAGCTTGAGCGGAGGGGGCATTTTTGTGGAAGGATTTGCTAAATACACGGAAGCTGTAGTTATGGAGAAATACTATGGGATGCATTCTTTGTATCAGTTAAGCCAATCGGCTAATCACACCTATTTCAACGGCCGATCTTATGCTTCCACGCTGGAACAGCCGTTTTACCTGGAGCAAGGCGAACATTACATGTTGTATGGCAAAAGCTACATCGTGATGATTGCCCTTAAAGAACTGATCGGTGAAGAATCATTAAATGGAGTATTGAAAACGCTGGTTGATCGACATAAAAATGAGATCGATGCCACAGTCACCTCAGTCGAGTTTCTGGATGAGTTATATATAGTGACTCCGGAAGAATATCACTATTTAGTTGATGACTGGTTTAAGAAAATCATTACTTATGATCTTTCAATTGCTGAAGTGTCGTATAGCAAACAGCCAAGTGGTGTTTATGAAGTTACCATCCATATTGATGCCAAAAAGTATGAATCGGTGGATGGAATTGAATCAGAAATTAGCATGAGTGAACCAATCCCTATAGGGTTATTTTCAACTCACCCATCGGGAGCTTCACTGGATGATGTTATTTTTCTAAGCCCGAAAACTATCGTAGATGGTAAACAGAAACTAACCTTCCAGGCAGATAAACTTCCTAAGTATGTAAGCATCGATCCTTATGGAACACGTCCTGATTTGGTAAGATCAGATAATCATCTTGGGGTTGATTGATTTTTTGATATGGTCAGCCACAGAGTTGTTCCACTAATCCGGATATTACCAGTCCGGAATCTTTTCTCCTTCGGGCATATTAATAATCTGCGATTCCTCATCTTTGATGACAATCGCAGATTTCATTCCATCACATTAATCAAGGCCACAAATGGTCGTTTGCCCGGGGTCGTTAGCCTTATACTTCTTCTGTATCCCCAGTCATCCTGTCCGCCTTCCCATTGTACTTCCAAGAGTTCAGGTTCCAACCAGGTCAGATTTTCAATATCAAGCCATCGGACTTCCAGTTTTTCTGCATAGATCCAGGGATCAAGGTTTACCGTGAACCGGCCTGCAGGAAAATAAACTGCATATTGCTCCCCAATACGGGCCGAGGCATACGCCTCCATGGTTGAAGGAACAGGTACGCGAGCTAAAAGCAAGTCGTTATGAGGAGCGGAGGTAAAAATGTCAAACTCTTTAAGCAGCATATCCATAGCCTTTAGGTTCACCTGAACCTTCTCATTCAATCCAGAGCCCCAATGATCTGAACCTGCCGGACGGTGAAAGCGACTTGAAGCACTTCCTGCAAAAATATTGCGCCAAAACCGGTGTATAGCTTCTTTTTCGGAGCCTGCTGAATAGTTAACACCATCCACGCCACCATATACTTTCACGTTATTCATGGGCATTGGGCCGCTCGGAAACGAGGCGATTTTGGTTCTCCAATACATAATATTGTCCCAGTGCCCTTGGCCTCTTGCTCCCCGGGAATCCTGATTATTTTGAGAAATTTCGAAAAAGTCGAAGATTTCGGGATAGGTCATTACGTGACGCACAGAGGTTGAGGGATCGAACTGCATGGTGGTTACATAGATCTCGTGGCTTGATTTACTACCAAGCTCTTTTACAAATTGTGCCCAATAATTCTGCCACTCGGTACTCTCAGAACTCTCGTTGTTGATATTGTACAACACATGGCCGTATTCGAGGGTTTTGCCTAGTAGTTTTTCAATAAATTGTTGTTGAAAGTGAAGCCCTTGCTGATCATTATTGTCAACGGTTGCATAGAAATCCTCCTTACCTTCCCAACTTCCGGCCTCCATATTACTATTGTTTTCAGGATTCCAGGGATGAGTATTCCACCGGTGGCCACTAATATCAAACTGATCCCAAAGCGTAAGCTGAACGATGATTCCTCGTTCTTCCGTCTCATTCAGAAAGAATTCCAGGCGGTTCCAGTATTCTTCATTCCATTGGGTGAGATCATACAAGCCATCTTCATTCTGTGCAAAGGCAAACACATTGTTCTCGTCCCGGTCCGACATCGTATTACGGACATAGTTACCGCCCACTGAAATAAGAAGGTCTAGATGTTCGGTCAGCTGCTCATCGGTCCACTGAAAGTGGTTATCATCATCACTTCCACCACGAAGGAGTATAGGTTCTCCCTTATATTGCCAGTACCAGTTATTGTCGGTATAAGGCTGAATAACATTATCCGGATCAACCTGAAATGCATTAACAGACGATATAGGTAATACCATTAGCAGTAAAATAGCGATGATTTTTATATCCCTGAATATTCTGAATTTCATAATCTTTGAGTTTTATTCTTTTGTTTTGCAAGTCAGACTCTGAATCTGAGTCATTCTGCCAGCGTCTTTCCAGACACTTAGTATGGTATTACTTCCGCTAAATAGTACTAAATACCAAGGCAGTTAAAAGAGCTCTTGCAGGTTCTTATTTGCAGTTTTAAAAATGCACTAGTCTGTTTTATTGAGTTAGTCTATTTCTCACTCCGGATACTTTTCCAGCACATTATCATCAATAGTGGAAGCTTCTGAAGAATCATCAAAGTTTGACGAGTATTTGTCAAATAATTGGATCAGGACATCAACCACTCAGATAAAGTTGAAGTGATTTTACTTGAAATGCAAACACGGTTAGGTCGGTTTGCATCGATCCATGTGCCTGGGAAGCAAAGCCATTAAGATTCCGATTTCGGAGAACAGGTTGGGCTTCATCCCGATTATGGCAGTTCCGTTTTTAAAAAAATGAATGGCTGCACACCCAGAGAGTTTAGAAATAAAACAGGTTGGATAGCTTAAAAAAATAAAAAAGCCTGACTCAATTTAATGAATCAGGCTTTTGCTCCCCGGAAGTAGCAGACTTGCGAATTTTGTTCTCCATAAAATGGCCCCTTAGAGCTTTAAACAGAGGTCCCAAAGGTTATCAGTTTGAAATTGACTGGGAAAAATTGCTCGAAATCTACCCTTTTTTGAATCATGCGAACCTTTGTAAACCTCGGTTTTCTGTTAACCAGAAACTGCCTAAAAAGAAGAAACTCTCCCCTGCTGAGCAAGCTAAGCTGTACCGAAAATTATTGGACTCTGGGAAGGTTAAAAACAAGGCTGCTCTTGCCCAGAAATTTGGAGTCAGCCGGGCTTGGGTGACTAAGGTTTTGAGTTGACCTTGTGAAGGTAAGCTTATTCACTTATTTGTATTATTCATAAATCAAAGAAGAAGTTCCCTCATCCAACTCCACTTCAATCGTGCTGTGACTGAAGTTGTAAGGTTTCAGAATGCCACGAATTTTCTTTTTGGCTTCCAGAATGTCTGAGTAGCTCTCTACGTTTTTTAGAATGAGATGAGCAGTAAACACATGCTTTTCTCCATCCAGCGACCATAAGTGTAGGTGCCTGGTATCGGCCACAATATCCTGTTCAAGAAACTTTTCCTCCAGTTCATCAATACTTACATCATCCGGAGTTCCCTGCAAAAAAATATGCAGGGTTTCTTTGAGTCGTTTTACCACATTCCAAAGAACGTAGGCGGTAATAAAGAGAGATAGGGCAGGATCTAAGTAATGAATGTCTTTGATAAGTAATACAATAGACACCACAAGAACGGCAGCCCAACTCAATACATCTTCCAATAGGTGCCAGGAAATGACTCGTTCGTTGAGGGTTTTGCCGTGACTCACTTTCCATGCAGCATATCCATACACCGCCACACCCACGATGGCAAAGAGAAGCATTCCCTTGGCATCGGTATGTTCCGGCGATAATATTCTGGCAACCGCTTCATTGATCACAAAGATAGATCCAGCGATTAGTACCAAGCTGTTAATTAAAGCACCAAGTAGCGAGAACCGTGTATAACCAAAGGTAAAGGATGAATTCGCTCCCTCTTTAGATTTATGATCAAGAAACCATGAGAGTCCGAGTGAAATACTGTCACCTAAATCGTGCAGGGCATCGGAGATAATGGCAACACTGTTTACATATAAACCCCCAAAAAATTCAAGAATGGTGAACCCAAGATTGAGGAAAAAGGCAAGTTTGATGTTTCCATGCTCGTGTGAATGATCGTGAGACATGCTTTCAGGTTTCTAAGGTTATAAAAATTACTTCTAACTTACGCCATATGCGATGCACACAGAGCCAAAGTATTGATATTGAAGCGATACACCACTAAAGTACTTTTCTATGGAATTACAAGGGGTACGTTGTGTATGTTCGTACCGAGTTCCATAAGGGCTTAGTAATTTTACCATTAATTTTACCAGCCACTCAGGCCATCCATTTGGTTTTTGTAGTTCAAATATTGACAATCGCTTTCCCTTTTCTAACGTAGTAGCAATTTTTTGGATGATTTGATCATATTCCGGGGACATCGTGATTGCCATCGTCGAAAGAACTCCGTCCGTATCATCTGGAATTTGAAATTCAGCCATATCAGACTGTAACAGTTCTATATTATCCCAACCTTTCTTATTGGCTTGGCTTTCAGCCTGTTCTAACATCTTAACTGATAAATCTACACCTATGATTTTTCCTTCAGCTCCTACTTTTTCCTGAAGAAGACTAAAATTCAAACCGGTTCCACATCCTAAATCGACCACTGTATCACCAGGTTCGAGATGTAAATTTTGAATGGCCTTTTTTCGATATGTATCTACTTTGAATCCAGCAATTTTGAAAAAGAACATTGACAAATCATAGGATGAAGCTAATCCATCATACATCTTCTGAATTTCTTCTCTTGTGAATATTCTTTTGTTCATAATTTCAACTTATTAATACATTTATTATGCTTTCATGAAATGGAAATTGAGATAAATTAACCCTCTATGTTTGTTATTCTGAAAGCTTCAAAATTCTCAGGGCACCTCGCATTACAAAACTGAATACTATAGCTCCAATGAGTAAATCCGGCCACCTGCTATCCAGTGCATAAACAAGAATTCCGGCCAAAATTACACCACCATTTACAATAATATCATTGGAGGTAAAAATTGTACTCGCCTGCATGTGTGCTTCTTTGCTTTTCGCTTTATTGATAAGCCATAAGGTAAAAACATTTGCAACAAGAGCCGTTGAAGCAATAATGATCATCCACTGAAAGTCGGGCATTTCACCCACTCCAAGAAACCTCCGCAGTACTTCAAGAAATCCCAGTGATGCCAGACCCATCTGAAGATAGCCGCTAATTTTTGCTACTTTCTTTTTTCTTGCTACCGCTGCTCCAACAGCAAAAAGGCTGAGCGCATATACGGATGAATCTGCCAGCATATCTAGTGAGTCTGCAATCAGCCCCATAGAATTGATAATCCATCCGGCTGTCATTTCAATGATAAAGAAGAGAAAGTTGATCGCTAAAACCCACCATAGAATGTTCTTTTGTTGCTGCTCATCAGAAGCGAAAGGCGACATTTGAGCCTCTTTTGTTGAATTCAATTTAGAACCCAAACTCAGGGAGTCAAGGGCTTTCTCAATCTCATTAAGCCTATTTTCGTGATACACTTCTAATGTACGATTCGGGATATCAAAGTTTAGAGATTTAATATCTTCAAACTCTTCCAACCTCATTCGAATCATTTGCTCTTCGGCTGAGCAGTCCATTTGTGGAATATTAAATGTGGATTTTTTCATGGTTGAATATATGGGATTATTTTCATCTTCAACTTAACTGTGACAAAGAATCACCTGTTCCTTACCCCTCAAAAGGCTCACAGGTTTTAATCCTAAACGCTTTTTGAATATCTGTAACGTAAATGATGCCGTCACCGCGTTCCGGTGTTTTGGCATTGGCGCAGATAAGTTGAACAACGTTATCGGATTCTTTGCATTGACATACCAGCTCTAATTTTACGACTGGACTGTCCGTAAAGTGAAAATCCAGCGATGGGGACGCATCTTTCTGTTTGTATGCTCCGGTACCTTCTCCTTTGGAAAGCGTAACACTTTCATGTCCTGCTTCTTGGAGTGCTGCAACTACATTTTCTACTCTGTTTGGTTTTATAAAGGCTTTTATTTCTTTCATAATATTATGTGTTATGCATTAACCCCGGCAAAGCCATAAAAACATGAATATGGCTTTGCCGGAAAGTTTTTGTTAATCATCGTCGGAAGTCTGGCTTTTCTTCATTTCAGAGATCAGGTAATAGGCATTGTTCCAAGCTACTCGTGCTCCATCCGGCAATGGTTCTAACAACTTCACTTCAACCCAACCATCTTCCTCAATGCCGGTCATAATTTCTACCGGAGTGAAAGACCATTCGGTATTTCCGTTTTCCTCTTGTTGTTCTGCGGTGAATAGGTAGGTTTTACCCTCGTCCTCAACAATGGCATTCTCAGGCAAAGCAAAGGCTTTAGTCTCTGAAGTGTGAATCGTGCCGTTGATATACATCCCGGGAATCAGGAAGTTTTCTTTCTGATCAATTTCGCCGTGCACATGCACTGCCCTAGGATTTTGTTCGAATTGTTTGCCTACAGAGTAAATGGTAGCTGTAAGTATTTGATCCGGTACTGACTGTACAGTAAAAGAGATGGATTGGCCCCTTTTAACTTTGTGCACATCTTTTTCAAAGACCATCAAATCGGCATGAACATGTTCGTTATCCACAATTTCAAACATGATTGTTTGGGGATCAACGTACTGACCGATTTGAATCTGAACCTTTTCGATGTACCCATCAATAGGGCTTACTACCGGCACCGACGAATAAATATCGCCGTCTTGTATTTGTTCAACGTCCAGGTTAAGCTGATTCAGCTGAGCCTCATAACCTTTGACCTCCGCCTTAACTGATTCGTATTCGGCTTTAGTTTGTTGGTAAGTTTGGCCGGAGCCTACCTTTTCATCATATAACCTTGCTTGTCGCTTAAATTCATGATCTAAATACAACATGCGCTGATACAACCGTACGTATTCAGTTTGGACTTTGGTTAAATTAGGATGGGAAAGGAAGGCAATAGTCTGATTTTTTGACACCTGATCTCCCTCAATAACTTCTATGGAACCAATATTACCTCCCAAAACCGCAGTTACGCTTGCCTCATGCTGCGGGGGAACTTCCAGCTGACCATTTGCTTCTACGCTCTCTGAGAGAAAGCGCAGGGACAAAGTATCCAGTTTCATTCCAAGGCTGTTGAACTTCAGTTCCGACAGATGAACCATGTTTTCTTCTGCCTCAGCCACACCGGCAAGTTCTGTTGCTTCTTGTTCTTTTTCATCGCTATTGATCTCGCCGCAGGCTGTAAAAACAGATGCAAGGACAGCCAATAAAATTATATATAAATTAGATTTATTCATTTTTTTGTTGATTTAAAATCTGTTATTGAGTTTTGTTGAGGTAGTATTCTAATTGGAAATGGCTATTCAGATAATTGCCAAATGCATTCCATGAGTCGATTTCAATGCGAATGGCATCTCTGATGCTTTGAAAGAAAGCCACATAGTCTATGGCTCCTTCTTCATAAGAGGTGATGGCACCTTGCTGTTGTTCTTTGGCAAGAGGGAGTGCTTCCTGTCGATAATATTCCCACGAGCGCAACCATTTCTGATAATTTTCCCGGATACTGTTATAGGTACTGTTGAATTCTCTCTGAGCCTGGTCTAGGTTTTGACGGGCAATATTTCGTTCAATCCGGGCGGATTGAGTTTTCCCGGCCTTAGACCAGAAGAATACCGGAAGTCTGATCCCGATCTCATAGGAATTAAAGCCACCTTGCGCAGCTATTTCCTGCCAGCCATAACTGGCTTGAAAACTTGGTAAAAACTGACTTCTTTGTTCTTTAATCGATGCTTCCGCCACGTCAATTTTTTGTTGATATAAAGCAATCAGCGGATGGTCGAATGTAGAATCTACCTGTAAAGGTTGAACAAGCTGTTCGGCTGAAACACTTTGAACCGTGTATAACGAGTCCCCCTCAAACCATTTGTTAAAAGCTCGAACAGCAGCCCCATAATCGCGGAAGGCTTGTTCTGTTTGTATGGTAATTTGGTTGGCCTGATTCATGATATTAAGATATCCCAGCCGGGAAATTTCCTCCGTTTCAAATTTTATTTCCGCAGCCCTAGCAATATCCCTGAATTGCTGGTTCAGGCGATTATAGATCTCATATTGTTGTTTAGCGATGAAAACCGTTGACCAGTCCTGCTTTACCCGGAGCCTGAGCTCTAACTCAGACAATTCATAGTTCAGCCTGGCAAGTTCTGTTTGTTCATTCCGATGATTTAGCCTTGGTAAAACACCGAACAGATCAAACTGCTGCTGAATGCCAAATTTTGTAGTAACACCGTCCGAACCGTTGCCGAACTCTTCACCTCCGGTAAAGAGGTTCGTATCGCCAAAGTCCCAGGCTGTTTTTTGAAGAGCCTTCCTGTTGTCAATTCCAAGCCTGGCTGCCTCAAGAGAAGGATAATTTGCTATCGCTTTTTGAACGGCCTGATCCAGCGCAATTTGCGGGAGGGTATCATTCAGCACCTGTTCCTGAGCCTGTACAGAATCGGGAGAAAGCAGCAGGCTTCCACCAATAATCAGCAACACAACGGAGGCCATAGAAGTACTACCCGGCTTGTGTTTTCTCATTTTACGCTTTTCTATGTACGCATAAAGGATGGGCAGCACGACCAACGTAAGCAGCGTGGCGCTAATCAACCCGCCGATTACAACAGTGGCCAGCGGCCGCTGTACTTCAGCACCGGCTGTTGTTGAAAACGCCATCGGAAGAAAACCCATAATAGCCGCCGTAGCGGTCAATAAAATGGGGCGAAGTCGCTCTTTGGTACCTGTCAAAATTCGTTCTTGTAAATCCATAACACCTTCGATTTTTAATGAATTAAACCGGCTGACGAGCACAAGGCCGTTTAGCACAGCCACTCCGAACAATACAATGAAACCAACTCCGGCAGAAATACTGAAGTCCATTCCACGTAAAGCCAGGAAGAAGACACCTCCAATAGAAGCCAGGGGAATAGCCAGATAGATCATTACCGACTGTGAGAACGATTTTAGTGCGAAGTACAGCAGCACAAAGATAAGAAACAGGGCTATAGGCACTACAATAGCCAATCGGTTCTTGGCCCGTTGCAGATTCTCAAATTCACCCCCATAAGTAATGTAATAACCCGGCGGCAGATTCAATTCGGCCTCCAGTTTTTCTTGAATATCCAAAACCACCGATTCCACATCCCGCCCGCGTGTATTCACACCAACATAGCTCCTGCGAAAGGTGTTATCTCGCGAGATCTGCATAGGCCCCGGCTGATAACTGATATCCGCCACTTCTTTAACCGGCACCTGTGCACCGTTTTCCAGATCTACATACAGATTGCGAATATCCTCAATGCCAGTACGATGAGCTTCATCAAAGCGGATCACAAGATCAAATCGTCTTTCGCCTTCGAATACAACTCCAGCAACACCTCCGGCAAAAGCTGAACTTACGTATTGATTGAGCTTCGTGATATCCAGTCCATATTGAGCCACTTTTTGCCGGTCATACCTAACGGTCATTTGAGGTAGTCCAGCCGTACGTTCGGGACTCACATCACCCACCCCTGGAATAGTTTGAATAATTTGAGCCATTTCCTGAACTTTCTCCGCCAATACATCTATGTCGTCTCCGTATAGCTTTACGGCGATATCTTCTCGTACACCTTCCAAAAGTTCGTTAAACCTAAGCTCTACCGGCTGGGTAAAAACGAAATTCACACCTATCATGGTCTGATCGAGTTTACTCTTTATTTTTTCTATCAGCTCCTCTTTAGATTCGGCAGAGATCCAGTTTTCTTTATTCTTGTCCAGAATGATGTACATGTCGGCAATGTCCATGGGCATAGGATCAGTGGGAATATCAGCTACCCCAATTCGAGCTGTTACTGTTTCTATCTCTGGAAATTCTTCCAGCAGTGTCGTCTCAATTTTCTTGGATTGATCGATCGCCTCTGATAATCCACTGCCCGGACGGAATAGGGCTTGCATGGCAATATCTCCCTCATCCAGTTGTGGAATAAATTCACCTCCCATTCTCGAAAAGGTGAACATCGCACCGCCAAAAAGCAGTATGGCAGCTACAATCACAACAGGTTTTCGCTTTAACGACCATTGGATAACCGGATCGTAGCCCTTCTGAATAAAGGATATAAGTTTGTTGCTGACCCGATCGAGGCCTCGCTCGAACCGGGCAAACCATCCCTTTCTATTTTGTGAGGGTTTCATAAACAGTGCCGAGACCATTGGTACATAGGTAAGACATAAAATAATAGCACCTAATACAGCAAACCCAAAGGTGAATGCCATAGGACGGAACATCTTACCTTCTACTCCTTCCAGAAACAGGATAGGGGCAAATACAATAAGGATGATCAACTGTCCAAAGAAGGCAGCATTCATCATGGTGCTGCTTGCCTTGTAGGCAATTTCATTCATCTGTGTTTTACTAAAAGCACGTTTTCCGGATTTCACCCTTTTTTCAATTTCATGAACCGTGCCTTCCACTATAATTACGGCTCCATCAACAATAATACCGAAGTCGATGGCTCCAAGGCTCATTAGATTGGCCCACACCCCGGTGGCCTTCATCATTATAAAAGCAAAAAGAAGGGAAAGCGGAATAAGTGAGGCGGTTATTAACCCTCCGCGTAAACTTCCTAAGAGTATTACCAAAACGAAAACTACAATCAATGCACCTTCCACCAGGTTTGTGGTAACTGTACTGGTGGTTCGTTCAATAAGAGCACTTCGATCAAGGAAAGGCTCAATCTTTAAACCTTCAGGCAGTGACTTTTGAATTTCAGCAATTCTATCCTGAACGTTTTGAATGGTTGCATTCGGGTTTGAGCCTTTCAGCATCATAATAATGCCACCTACTGCTTCCTCACCATCCTGAGTAAAAGCTCCATAACGAATTTGAGTTCCAAAGGTAACCTCTTCTGCTACATCTCTGATTAGGATGGGTAGTCCGTTTTCGTTCTTGACTACAATGTTTTCTATATCTTCAAGGCTGCGTATCAATCCTTCGCCACGAATAAAATTAGCCATCTTGTTTTTCTCGATATAGGCCCCGCCGGTATTTACATTATTCCTGGACATTGCCTCATATACTTCTGAAATACTAACTCCCATTGCATTTAGTTTATCAGGACTTATGGCTACTTCATATTGTTTGATGCCTCCACCGAAGGAGTTGACCTCTATAACCCCTTCCAGGAGCACCATTTGGCGCTTAATAATCCAATCTTGTATTGTGCGCAATTCATCAGGCGTATATTGATCTTCATATGCAGGGTCCACCTGAATGGAGTACTCGTAAATTTGGCCTAATCCACTTGAAATGGGCCCCATGGATGGACTTCCAAAATTCTCGGGGATCGTTTCGCCCAGTTCACTGAGTTTTTCCTGTACCAGTTGCCGGGGTAAATAGGTACCCATATCATCTTCGAAAACGATGGTAACCACGGATAACCCGAATCGGGATACCGAACGGATTTCAGTTACTCCTGGCAGGTTACCCATGGCAAGCTCCACGGGATAGGTTACAAATTGTTCAATGTCTTCGGTAGATAGATTTTCCGATACCGTAATCACCTGTACCTGATTATTTGTAATATCAGGAACCGAACCTAGATTAATGGTCATCATAGAATATAATCCTACTCCTATTAGAGACAGGATAAACAAGCCGATGATAAACTTGTTCTTAATCGAAAAGGCAATAATTTTGTTGATCATGTTTACAGCTGTGTGAATATAGATTAGTCTTTGATGCCGATCTTTTTCAAATACTTTGGCTGAAACCACAGAATGACCAGAGGTTAAACAGCTCGTTGAAAAAAATGGATGGGGCAGAATTTGTTTCTGCTAAATAGAGAAAGGCAGGTATTAAATCAGAAGTTGTGTGACTTTAATAACTTTAAGAGTTATTGGAGGGGATAAGTTGTCTTTTAGATATACAGGTAACGTAATTTGAAAAACAGGTTCACCATAGTTCCCAAACAAATAAGGAATGATTGGAAACATAAACTTACAGTCCGGGCACTCATTTCTTAACAGTGCATCATCATAGCAGCACTGATTTTGAAATTGATGGTGCTTTTTTTCAACTGTTTTGTACCCTGAATTAGTCTCTTCTGAATGTTGTAATACAATTTCAAAACAGCCTTTATCTAAGTTGTAGGTAGAGGAAACATCATGAGTACTTGCTAATACAGAAACACTTAAGGGTAGAAAAAAGAAAAACCCTGCCCATGAAAAAAGAAAAGATGCGATTGTCGCAACATTCAGATTACGTATATATGCTCTGAAAAAATACAATTCTTTAAGGGGAAATATTGTGATTAAGTAGAATGCAGATAATAAGGATTATTTGTAATGCAACTCAATTGCAAAGATCAGGAAGAACAGGAAGGACAACTCCCGGTTATCACAAAATTGCCGTTGGATGGAGTAAAATTTTCGGGCAGATCGTAGTTAGGAATGCCAAGATGTGGAAAACAAAATGTTTGTTCACAGGATAAACAATAAAAATGAACGTGCACATCATCCGGGTACGAACAGGTACAGTTTTCAGAACAAAGGGCATATTTAGTTATCCCACTTGCATCGTTTATTTGATGCACCAAACCATGTTCTAAGAATGTTTTTAAGGTACGATAAAGCGTTGTTCGATCTGCATGGGTAAACTTTTCTTCAAGATCTGATAGGCTTATTACCGACTTTGTTTCAGCCATGAAAAGAAGAATCCGCATGCGCATAGCGGTCGGTTGTATATCTCTGCTCTGCAATCTTTTTTCATGAATAGTCATCTTTATTGAAATAATATTCGTTGATTAATGTGTACAAGTAATATTTATACAAAGGGCGAATCGCCGGTATAAATCATATCAATTCTATGATAAACTACCACTAAAATCTTTGAAACTCATATTTGGTAATTTTGATATAAATATATGGGTTCGGGGCAGTTATCTTTCGTTTCCAAAATTCTAAATAAGTGAAAGATTGGCAAGCTATAACACATTGACCATTTCCTGATTTACTGATTCGGATTGCTTTTTAATACTCCGAAATCCCAACAAAAAAAGAAGAGGCAAAATTGCAGAGGGGATCTGTTGAGGAATAAATGACCAGCTTAGGAGAAAGAGCAGAAGAATAGCTGCATATAGTACCAAAAACACTTTATAATTTTCTGAAAGTCGTTTTCTGCCCATAAAAGAAAATATAAAGGCCGACAAAGCCGGGGCAGACCACACTATATTCCAATTCCATTTGGTTGAGGGATACGAAGAAAAAAACCACAAAAAAATGATCAACACTCCAATCAACCCAATTATCCCGAATAACAGACGGTCGAACCAAAACCAGAATGTGTGATTAGTTCTATAGAAAAACCCGGCAAGCAGGCTTGTAATCAGCAAAAACCAAAAGCTTAAAGTGGGGCTTACTCTCGCAGGACTAATGACAGACCGTTTCTGAGGAGCATAAAATCTCTGCTCTGAAACCAAGGCAAGACTTGTATCAGCTTGCTGTATCCGAGCGTGTGAAAATCCCTCTTTTAACAGGTCGGGTAAGAACAGCGTTTCCGACTCGGGTGGGTTGCGGTCGGCGGGAGTACCCAACAGCAAGTTAATCCCAAATTTTACCCAGGAAACGGATTTCACGTAGGGATTAATAAACTGCCGAAAACTATTCTTTGCCGAATTTTGCGGCTCTTGAAAATGGATTGAATCCCCAGCTACTGCCTTGACAGCCTCATAGATCCGGGTGGTACAGTTATCATAGAAGAACTCATAGGAATAATATCGATTTTCGGGCCGGGCGTTATTCTCCAAAAAATCATACAAGCGTTTGGTTTGATTCTCTGTTAGATTTAATCGCTGTTCAGTAATAATGCGGCCGTCATTCAAATATGCTTTTTTTGCATTCTCAAACTTGTTCACCGAAAGAAAATATCGCAGATCGCCGAGGGCAAATTTCCAATAAAACCCTGGAGCGTTGAAATCAAAAGTACCATAATTATATGCGCGATCTACACCTGCTTCCGGGTCGTAAATGCGCAAGGCAGTATGGCCAAACAAAGTGTACAATTCAGCACCGGAAGAAGTCGTAAGGAGACTGACCTGAGCTTCCGGCGAAAGTTTAGGTTGCCCGGCGTCTACAGAAGAAGTTGCTGCAATAAATAGTATCAGGAAAAAGCTTACTGCTTTAGTTATAGTGTGCAACATATTGGCCGAGCTAATTTATCTTTGAATAGGTTAGGATTTGTAAGCTAACAACCTCAACGCATTAAATACCACAACTACTGTTGACCCTTCGTGGCCGATGACTGCCCAACCCATGCTCAGGCCAAAAATCGTAGCTGGCACAAGCAGAGCCACCATACCCAGGCTGATCCACAGGTTCTGCTTGATGATCGATTTGGTTTTGCGGCTCAGTCCGATAGCAAACGGAAGAACGGAAATCTTGTCGGCCATTAAAGCTACATCGGCTGTTTCAAGGGCCACATCTGATCCGGCTGCTCCCATAGCAATGCCCACTGTGCTGTTGGCCATGGCCGGAGCATCGTTGACGCCATCGCCTACCATCGCTACGTCGCCTTCCTCTTCACGAAGCTTTTTGACAGCTTCCACCTTGTCTTCAGGCAGTAAATTACCTTTTGGGTCGTCGATACCGATCTCTTTAGCAACAGCATCGGCCACCCGCTGATTGTCGCCCGTAAGCATGATCAGGTGTGTCAAGCCCATGTCCCGCAGTTTTTGAATAACCTCCTTGGCATCCTCTCGTGGGGTATCCATGAGTCCCAGCATACCAAGATATCGATCACCATGACGAACAATCATGGTCGTTTTACCTTCTCCTTCCAATTCTTCTACCCTTCGTCTAAGGTCTTCTGAGAGTTTAATGCCATCGGCCTCTTCAAATAGCTCCGCATTCCCGATATACACTGTTGTATCTTTAATCGTTGCTTTTACTCCCCGCCCTGTAATGGATTCAAGATCTTCGGCTTCGGGAAAATCAGTTTCCCCTAACTTCTCTTTTCCATCACGTACTACGGCAGCAGCCAGCGGATGGTCGCTCAAACCTTCAACCGCTACAGCCGTTTGCAGCAGCTCCCGCTCTTCGACGCCTTCAAAGGTGATTACATCGGTCAGTTTGGGCTCGCCTTCGGTGAGGGTGCCGGTCTTGTCAAAAGCCAGTGCTTTGAGGTTGCCCAGGTTCTCCAGCGGACGGCCTCCTTTGATGAGCACCCCGCCGCGGGCTGCCCGGCCTACACCACTGAGCACCGCACTTGGTGTAGAAATAGCCAACGCACAGGGACTGGCGGCAACAAGTACAGCCATCGCCCGGTAGAAGCTGGCGGAGAACGGTTCATCAATGATTAAAAAAGCAAAGTTCAACAATATCGCCAGTGTTAATACAGTGGGCACAAAATATTTTTCAAATTTATCGGTGAACTGCTGGGTGGGCGATTTCTGAGCTTCAGCCTCATTCACAAGTTTGATAAGCCGAGAGAGCGTGGAATCTTTGGACAGTTTAGTCACCTTCACCTCCAGGCTGCCGTTGCCGTTAATGGTGCCGGCAAACACGCGGTGCTTATCGTCAATAGAATCTGCGTCTTCATCGATGGATTCAGGATCGTCATATTCCATCTTGTCCACGGGCACGCTTTCGCCGGTGATGGGTGCCTGGTTGACACTGCTTTCGCCATTGATAACTACCCCGTCGGCGGAAATTTTGCTGTTCGGTTTGATAACAATAACATCCCTGACCTGCAACTCCTCAACAGGTACCTCTTCGGTGGTTCCATCTTTTTTTCGCAGAGCGGTTTTTGGCGCAAGGTCAGCAAGCCCTTTGATGGCATCTCGTGCCCGACCCATAGCATAGTGTTCCAGGGAATGTCCAAGGCTGAACAAGAAAAGCAGAAGCGCCCCCTCAGCCCACTCCCCAAGGATTGCAGCTCCAATCGCGGCAACCAGCATCAGGAAATCAATCTCGAAATTTCCGGCTTTTACTTCGGTGTAAGCTTCCTGCACCAGGTAGAATCCACCAAAGAAGTAGGAGCTCACATATAGTGCAAGCGATACCCAGCCGGGCACCGTGCTCACATAGGAGAGGCCGAATCCTATGCCAAGCAAGCCACCGCATATCAGCGAGAAGATCAGCTCGGTTTTTTCGCCAAAGATGCCACCGTGATCGTGGGTATGATCGTGCGATTCTTCGTCTTCATAATCCGAATCGTGATCATGCTCATGGCTATCATCTTCATGTTTAGCCTCACTTTCCTCATGATTCTCTTCATTTTTGGCAGGTGGTTTTTCTATATCATTATTCATTTCATAGCTTCTATCCCGTGACTTAGATTCCTTCTTAAGAAGAGTTTCAACCTCTTCATTTCGGTGTTTGATTGATGCGGGCTTAATGCTGAGCCCCATATCTTGAAGAGAAATTATCAAATCTTTAATTGTAGTCTTGCTTTTGTCGAATTCCATTCGAATCCATCCGCTGGACCCGGCAAAGGCATCAACTACACCCTCCAATTCATTGAGCATACGGGTAATGCTTCGGGCATGACGGGCATGTCTGTTTCCAACTACTTCAACCAACAAGTGGCCGAATTTATCGTGCAGTTGAGCCCCGGTCTGTTCGGCAATACTTTTTATTCGATGCAGTGTAATGAAATCAGGATCAAAATGAATGCAAAGCTGGGGCGGATTTTCTTCGCTTTTGACATGCACCCGAAAAATACCTTCCCGCCCCTCTAAGGTTCCGGTTAACCGGGACACACATTGATCTTTTAAATCAGGTATTTCAGGCAATAAAACAGGTAAATCAAGTTTAAGTTTTTCCATAATGTCCTAATTTGAGTTGAAAAAGCTGAACCAGGATTCAACCTAATCCAGCTTGTGAATAGCTGTAACGGTGCATTCTTATGTACTATTCACATAATTTTGCATAGGTACTTTATTCGTGTGTATTGTTAATCCACTTCCATCCCTTGTAGGCTTCTTCTGTATAAAAGTATTTAAGTTCTTCTTTGCTTATTGCATCGATCAATTGTGTTCCCCATTCCTGCCATTTCTTTTCACCAACAATAGCAATTCGGTCGAAATACCCAATGTAGTCCGCATCAAGATTTAAATCTTTCCAGGCAGCGGCTACACTTTCCCACCCTTTAAAGCCCTGCATACTAATATAAAGATGAGGATCGTCAGATTGAGAAATATGATTTTTTAGCATGGGAATAAGTTCATCAAGATCCTGCATTGTCAATTTTCCTGAAATATTCAAAACCAAAACAGACGAATCACTAAGTTCACTAACTTCTATCATAATAGTTTTCGATCATTCCTGTACCGTTGTTAATTATTTACCATAATGTACAATACTACCTCTGTTGAGTCTTGCAGATTTATGTGGTACTTGTGCAGGATTTTGCTGTTAAGCTGACTTCACGAAACTTAAAGAGACTACCACAGGTTTAAGGTTTACAAGAAAAAGTTAACAGTAAAGACTTCAACTTTGAATTATCAAAACGATCAATATCAACCAAACTCACAATTTTCTGTATTCCCAACCGCGGTTAAAAACTTACTTATCATAAACGCGTTGGTTTTCATAGGGTTGAATATTCCGGGTTTAGGTAACTTTCTATACCAATTGGGGGCACTTTGGCCTCTCG
Organism: Balneola sp.; assembly: GCA_002694685.1. Lineage (NCBI taxonomy): Bacteria > Pseudomonadati > Balneolota > Balneolia > Balneolales > Balneolaceae > Balneola > Balneola sp. Next base: position 54,942 of record NZMW01000012.1, on the reverse strand, counting down.
AATCCGGAAAGTTTGAAATATGGCAGCCGATGAGCTATCTCTTCCTGCACGCTGGGTTTGCACACATCTTTTTCAATCTCTTTGCACTATGGATGTTTGGTCAAGCTATTGAAAACTATTGGGGTTCTAAGCGATTTACTATCTATTATTTTATAACAGGAATTGGGGCTGCAATTATTCAATTGATATTTGTAAATGCCAACGTTCCTACTGTTGGCGCATCGGGGGCGGTTTATGGAATTTTGCTTGCCTTTGGCATGATGTTTCCAAATCGTTATATCGTTCTTCTTATTCCTCCTATACCCATTAAAGCCAAATATTTTGTAGCCATATTTGGAGGCATTGAGCTAATGAACGGAGTATTTGGCACACAGGCCGGAGTAGCCAATTTTGCACATCTGGGTGGAATGCTATTTGGGTACGCCTTAATTAAATTTTGGGGACTAAAGAGGCCAGGGTAATAGATAAAGCTTTTATATTCAAGCTGTTCCGGAACAAACATAAACAGCTCCGAAGTAATACTCCTTCATTTCTGATTGCTGAAAATGCTGTTCCATAGATTTCCATGGAGTTCTTTTCGTGTGAGCCTTTCGTACTCCATAGGTTTTCAGTAATGAAAGAGTGACATCTACTAACCATTCAGGCCACTTTTCCGGTTTTTTGAATTCAAAAATAGACATCCGTTTGCCCGGTTTTAATTCATTAGCAACGTACTGTATGATTTGATCATATTTTGGCGACATAGTTAATGCAGCAGTAGAAAGCACAGCATCCGTATGTTCTGGAATAGCAAAATCAGCCATATCTGACTCAACCAGTTGCACATTTTTCCAACCGTGTCGTCTTACCCGTTTCTGTGCTTTATCTAACATCGATTCCGATAAGTCAACTCCAATGATCGTGCCTTTGTATCCAACCATTCGCTGGAGTATGGAAAAATTTAGTCCTGTACCACATCCCAAGTCAATAACAGTATCTCCCAGTTTTAGCGATAATCCTTTAATAGCTTCTCTTCTGTAAAACTGATACTGAAAACCAATCAGGTTGAACAACCAAAGTGAAAGATCGTATCGGTCCGCCCAATCACTGTAGATTTCTTTTATTTGTTTTTTTGAAAGTATTTCATAGTCCATGATAATTGTGCCTTTTGTTCACAAAAGTACCCACTCATTAAATTTAGCTTAGTACATTTAAGTTCTTAATTATCTCATTTAGAATAGACTCTTGGGTAATATATTTATTGAATTCAACAATCAGGCTGCCGGTTGGTACGATCAAAACATTCATAACTCCTTTCATATTTTTCAGAACAGAAGTAGCAGCCTTAAGTTTTTCGGAATCTGTGAATTCTTTTAATCTAATTTGAAAGTGGCCAAAGGTTTGATCGAGCGAATTGGCAGTTTCCTGGACCATCCTTTTTACCTGATGTTCACTAATAATTTCTGGATCAAAAGAAATGGTGAGTTGAGGCTTATCTGTAACTGATTCACTTTTTTTTATGTTTAAAATTCCTTCCCGTTTTTTTAGGCTGCCTAACAGCCGGTCAATGCAAAAATCTCTTGAGTCAGAAACACTTTTCAATAATTTTCCAAGTTCGATTTTCATTATTTCCATAGAATTTATTGCTCCCTTTTTAATCAGTAATGATATTTTCTTATACCAATATTCAACCCATATACTATCTATTTCCGCCAATAAAATCTTGCAGATGTATGATATCTATATGCAATTTTATGTTACAAGCGATCAATGGAAGTTCTTTTTTGTTCTTTAATTTCTTTGAAGTGAGATGGTGATAGTCCTGTTTCCTTTTTGAATTGACGAGAGAAGTGCTGTTGACTGCTATAACCAAGCTCGAAAGCAATCTCACTTAAATTTTGCTCTCCATAAACAATCAATTCTTTAGATCGCTCAATCTTCTGTAAAATAAAGTATCGTTCTATAGATTTTCCCTCTACACTGGAAAACAGTCTGCTAAGATGTTGATAGTCTTTGTGAATGTTCTCCACTATATACTCCGACAGATTACCCTCCAGTTTATTCCGGCCATAAATGATCTCAAGAATCAGATGTTTGATTTGTTCCACCAACTGACTGCTTTTATCACTTATAATTTCAAATCCATTTTGATGAACAATATTTGTTAGTTTGATAAACTGTTGCCGGTTCACCGGTTCTTGGAGCTTTATAGCACCCAACCTCATTGATTCTATTACAAAACCAGCTTCGTTTAATTTACTCTCCAGTACTTCTCCGCAATGTTCACACACCATATTTTTTATACGAAAAATTTGTTCTTCCATGGTCAAAGTTATGTTTAAAAAGTTGCTGTTGTAACAACAATTAAGCGGTGCATTTCAAATCGCAGTTCATTGTTATCACGAATATAATTTCAGATGACTACTGCCACGGTCAAATGGCAGCAATCTTGGGGTATAAAGTGATGTAATCTTAGCCTATCGAATCACTTCATCGTCGATTTCCCCAGTTCGAATTCTTATAGCTTTATCTACTTCGGATATAAATATTTTGCCATCACCCGAATTGCCCGTTTTTCCTTTTTGGATGATCGTATCAATAATTTCAGCAACCCGTTCATCGGGAACAACGGTTTCCAGTTTTATACGGTTGGTGAGCCGTGCTTTATCTTCGGCTTTAACGTGCCCCCATCCCCGCACATCCGATAAGGTTATACCAGGCGGTTCTGGTAAGGCTTCAAGGCCATCAATGACGTAATCAATCATGTTGGTACGAATAAATGCTTTAATCTCTTTCATAGTAAGTTGGTTTTAATGAAACCTCCAAGGTTTCAAATACCTTGAAGGTTTGTATCTATTTATAATTACAGTTCAACGTGTTCTACTGGTTCAGCGAACCACTTGTAGATAGTGGGTAATACCACCAGTGTAAGCAGAGTCGATGTTACCAGACCACCAACTACCACGGCTGCCAGAGGACGTTGCACATTCGAGCCGATATCGTTTGCCAGTAGCAACGGAATCAGTCCGAGACCGGTGGTCAAGGCCGTCATGAGTACAGGGCGAAGACGTAATAACGCCGCTTTAACAACGGCCTTGTGGGTTTCAAGTCCTTCCTCCCGAAGTTGGTTGATGTAGGAAACCAGCACCACGCCATTGAGTACCGCGATACCAAAGATGGCGATAAAACCCACGGCTGCCGGCACGGACAAGTAGAGACCGGACACCCAAAGCGCTACAATACCACCGATAGTGGCAAAGGGTATATTCAGGAAGATGAGCACAGCGTATTTCCAGCTACTGAAGGTGGAAAACAGCATGAAAAAAATGAGTCCCAGCGTAATGGGAACCACTACATACAACCGCGCCATCGCCCGCTGTTGATTTTCAAACTGTCCGCCGTATTCGGTGAAATATCCTGCCGGTAGTTCGACCTGCTCAGCCACCTTTTGCTGAATTTCACTGACTACGCTTCCCATGTCTCGTCCTCTCACGTTAAGCTGTACATAGGTTCGGCGACTGGCTTTATTTCGGGAGATCTGCTTTGGTCCGGTAAAGACTTCCACATCGGCTATTTGTGACAGCGGAACCAATGCTCCTTTAGCCGTACGGATGGGTAGATCGCGAACCTGGTCAATGTGGGTTCGCTGAGATTCCTGTAGGCGAACAAAGATATCGAAGCGTCGGATGCCTTCGAAGACTTGCCCGGATACCGATCCACCGATCCCGGTTTCTACGGTGTTAAGGAAGTCATCCATGCTAATTCCCAGCCGGGCCAACTGCTCACGATCCGGACGAACCAGGATTTGCGGTTTGCCGCCTTGTTGCTGGGCGCGGACATCTACAGCTCCTTCCACACCTTCAGCAATGGCCTGGATTTCACCTGCTTTTTCAGCCAGCACATCCAGGTCATCGCCATATAAACTCACAACCACTTGGGCCCGAACGCCGCTTAGCAGCTCATCAGTACGAAGCTGAATAGGTTGGGAGAAATTGGAAGAAACGCCGGGTAGATCCTCGGATAGTTTTTCTGCCATCGCGGTCTGAAGTTCTTCGTAATCACGTCCCCATTCCCATGCGTCCAACGGTTTCAAATTCACCACGTTGAAGACCACGTTCACCGGCTCAGGATCTCCACCAACTTCAGCACGACCAACACGCGAATAGACGCTTTCTACTTCAGGAAAGGTTAGCATCGATTCCTGAAGCCGCTTGGAGTATTCGGTAGTGGTTGGAAGATTGGCCCCCGGTGGTAATACCGAACGAACGGCGTAGGTACCTTCTCGTAAAGTGGGCTGAAACTCGGTTCCTAAAAACGGAAAGATGGCCATGCTTCCGGCAAAGAGAACAAGAGCGGCACCAAATACCATTTTAGGATATTTGGAGGTCTTCTCGATCAACGGTTCACTCCATTTTTTGAGCGTACGTACCAACCAGGGTTCCTTGTCCATGCCTTTTTCGGGAAGGATGAAGCTGGAGATAATAGGAATGTACGTCAGCGCTAAAAAGATGGCTCCGAACAGCGCAAAGGTAATGGTATAAGCCAGCGGTTTGAACATCTTTCCTTCCACACCTTCAAGCGAGAAGAGTGGCAGAAATACAATGATGATAATGCTGGTAGCGAAAAAGACCGGTCGAATGACTTCACGCGCGGCTTCACTCACAATCCGTGTTAGGGACACATTTCCTTCTTTTCGCTCCTCAAGCAGCCTGTACGTGTTTTCCACAATTACCGTGGCGCTGTCACCAATCATCCCGATGCTTATTGCCAGTCCACCAAGACTCATTAGGTTGGCCGATATACCCAGCCATTTCATCCCTATGAAAGCAATCAAAAAGGCGATGGGAACCGTGGAAATAATGATCAACGTGGATCGGATATCTCCCATAAAAAAGTACAGCACGATGAGCACCAGAATGGCTCCGATGTAGAGGGCATTGGTAACTGTACCCACGGCTTTTTCTACGAGTTCACCTTGAGAATAAAAGGTTTCCATGATCATCCCTTCGGGGAGGGCGCTATTAATGGCATCCACTTTATTATCCATTTCGGCCAGCAAGTCCTGTGTGTTGGTTCCGATGAGTTTCAACACAAAACCGCCCACCGATTCTTCCCCGTTGGCAACCAGTGTTCCTCGCTTGATTTCCGAGCCAAATGCCACTTCAGCTACATCTTTCACATACACCGGAGTGCCGTTTTCGTTAGATACAATCACATTCCTGATGTCGTTGATCCCGGCAGAATCGGGTTGAATCCAGCCATAACCGCGCACCAGGTATTCTTCTCCTCCGCGTTCCAGAAAAGAGGCTCCAACTGTACGATTATTTTTATTGAGTGCGCCTTCGAGATCTTCAAGGGTAAGACCGCGGGAAACCAGCGCGTTCATATCAGCTTTGACCTGGAACTGTCTAACATCCCCGCCAATTGACAGCACGCCGGTTACGCCAGGTACTGTTCGCAGCTGCGGTTTTACGATCCAATCCTGAGCGGTACGGATATCCATCAGGGAGTGGTCGTAGCCTTCTTTATTCTTGACCTCATACATCAACACCGTTCCAAGGCCGGTGGTGATAGGGCCAAGTTGGGGTTCACCAAGTCCGTCCGGTATCTCGTTTTTGGCCTGCGACAGTCGTTCGTTGACTAATCGCCGGGCAAAGTAAATATCGGTTCCTTCCTCAAAATAAATATTCACTCTGGAAAGCCCGAAAATGGAGGTGCTTTGCACCCGGTCCAGCTTCGGCAATCCATACATGGAGATCTCGATGGGGTAACTGATCTGGGTTTCCACATCTACCGGAGAAAGTCCCGGACTGGAAGTAAACACCTGCACGAGTGTGGGTGAAACGTCGGGAAAGGAATCTATGGGTACATCCCGAAAGGAAAAGTAGCCATAGAGCGCTACCGCGGCTACCAAAATAAAGATGGTTAGCCGGTTCTTTAATACTTTATCAATTATTTGTTCAAGCATAGGTCAAATATTCAGGGTGATAATTTTGTTGATCTGATCTGCATTAGTGGCCATGATCTGCACTCCGGGTTGCGGCGGTAAGAGCTGATTTCAGGTCAAAAGCCCCGGAAACTACGGCTGCTTGTCCAGGTGTTAAACCGGAAAGCACTTCCACGAAACCATCTCGTTCATTTCCAAGGGTTACGGCTACCGGACGAAAACTTCCGGGCTCTTCACCAGGCACAAAAACACGGTCGGTGCCTTCGATTTGCTGAACAGCACCCACCGGAATGAGCGCAGCGGTTTCCTTTGAATTGGTGTAGATGCGAGCGGTACCAAACATACCGGCACGGAGCTGTCCCTCAGGATTATCAAAAAGCGCACGTACGGGCATGGTTCGGGTTTCTTTTTCCAGCTCGTACGAGATCCAGTCGGTCGTTCCCTCAAAGGTGGTTCCAGGAGTGCTTCGTATGGAAAGCTCAACACCCTGTCCGGTTTCCAGATAGCGAATATCTTGCTCATATCCGTCTATCATCACCCAAACCTTAGACAAGTCGGCTACATGAACCGGCGTTTCACTGGGGCTGATAGTCTGTCCGGGAGAAAGGTCTCGCTCCTGAATGGTACCACTCAAGGGACTGCTCAGGTAGAAATAAGAAAGCGGAATCTCACTTCCGGCCTTAATATTTTGGATATCATTATGGGATAATCCGTATAAACGCAACGCTTCAGAGGCGGCATCAAGCTCTGCTTTCGCTTGTTCATATTCCAATTCGGCCTGCAACAGCTCAGCCTGACTGGAGATATCCTGTTCATACAAATTTTGCTCACGCTTAAAGTGGGCTTCCTCCTTCTTCATGGCCGCTCTGAGACGAATGTAATTGGCTTTGATCTTGCCAAGTCCAACGCTGCTCATTTGTGCAATGGGCTCGCCTTCTTCCACGTAATCCCCCAAATCTTTAAGCACTTTAACCACTTTGGCCTCAATACGCGGACCCACTTTTGCAATGCGATCCATATCGTACATCACACTGGCAGGCCGTTGAATTACGGAGCTTGCACTTCCGGCTTTCAGGGTATCTACATTTATATTGAGGGAAGCCATTTGCTCTTCAGAAAGGTGAACTTCACCGGGTCCTTCACTCTCTTCCTCCGAATGTTCACCTTCTTCCTCTGTATGTTGTGTTTCTTCACTACCGTGTTCATCAGCAGTGGCATGGTTTTCTGTTTGAGGAGTGGATTCATTTTGAGAACTACAGCCGCTTATAACGACTCCACTCAAAAGCAACATCCACACCGGAAGTAATACGTTAATGATCTTCATTGTTTTTAGTCTCTGTTTCATGGGGTTCAAATAATTAGTTGGTAGAAATTTCATTCAAAGGCGTGCCGATTAGTCGCTCAACTTGTGCGATGGCACGGTTCAGTTCAGCCAGCGCTTGTACGTAGCGGGTCCGGCTGGTAAATAAAGTTCGCTGGGCATCCAGTACTTCCAGAAAATCAAACTTGCCCTGCCGGTAGCCGGCTTGGGCAGCTTTATAAGCCGTTTGGGCTCCGGGCAAGACTTCAGCTTGAAGTTGTTCGGCCTCATATAAAGCAGCTTGTAACTTGTTATAGCTATTTTGAAGGGCTTTTTGCACCTCAATCCTGGCAGACTCCCGCACCGTTTCCGCAAGGTTGAGCTCATAACGAGCCGCCTTTACATTCCCTTGGTTGCGATCAAAAAATGGAAGAGGGATAGAAACACCAACCAAAGCAGCTTCAGCTCCAAGATCTTCCATCCAGCGATACCCGCCGCTGATTTTTATATCAGGAATGGCTTTGGATCGCTCATACGAAAGGGAAGCTTCCCGTTGCTGAATCTCGGTAGTCCAGCGAGCTACATCCGGGTTTTGCTCTATAAATTCGGCCACGTATTGGTAGTCTGGAATAGAATCCGGCATCCCTAACTCTCCTGACAATACTGAGAATGATACCTGATCACTTCCCCAAAATGAGGCCAGTGTGGTAAAAGCGGATTGCATCGAATTGCGCCTGTTTTCCAGATCTATGCGTGCACGAGAGAGTTCCACTTGGGCTTTGGTCTGCTCCAGTTTTGAAACTTTCCCGGCTTCGACTTGCGCCGACACGCTTTCATAAAATTGTCGGGCAACATCTAATAACTCTTTTTGTTGTTCCCATTGCAGTTGGGCTTCCAAAGCGGACGTATAAGCTTGTGTGAGTCCGGTGAGCGTATTTAAACGCTGGGTTTCGTAATCCCACCCGGCGAGCTCAGTGCTTAAACCGGCCAGTCGTTTCCGTTTCATCCGATCAGCCCCTAAGAGAACTTTTTGGCTGAGCCTTATTGTGGTTTCCCTGGAATCATAGCCTTCAAAAGGGCCGGTTCCTCCAAAGTTTTCCATTTCGGCTTCCAGTTCCGGATTGGGCAACAAAGCAGCTTGAATGCGCTCGGCTTCCTTAACCCGAACTTGCCAGGCATAACTTTGCAGACCGGGGTTTTCGAGGAGCGTTTTAGCCAGTGCCGTTCGATAGCTCAGCGTGTCGCCAATAGTAATCGAATTGGCCGAAGAGTTTAAATTTCTGTTTAGAATCTGAGAAGAATAGTCCTCGGATTCATGTTCTATAAGCGTGCTTTCAGATGGTGTTTGAAGTACCGTTCGTTCGCTGGCGCAACCGGCAGCAAGCACGAGCGTGCCGATGAGCAGCATCGTTTTGATAAATTTTGACATGTAGTATTCAGCCTTTTAGCTGTTGTAGATTGATGAGAAATGCGCACGGGATACTATGATCCTGTGAAGTATGAAGGGCATTCTCAATGTGAATTAGGTATAGGAGGGGCTGTATGGCCTAATTCAGAAGTACTACGGTCTGTAGATTGGTGGTGATAGAATTTTCTATAACCGGCGGTAAGAAAATAGTTTGCTGAAGGGAACGGGAGGCCGGAGTGATCTCACTTTTTTGAAAAACAGCTCGTTTAAGATCAGCAACTGTCTTTTGTTGGTCAAAGCGATTCAGCTTGTCTTCTTTGGCACAGAGTAACGAAATAGGAACATCTCTGTGGTGATCACCATCTTGGTGAAATATGGTTTCTTGTTCGTGATCATGACCATCATTTTCGTGAACTTCAGCCTCACTATTGAAGAATAGTCCAAGCTCTGCCTTTGATTCAACATTTACATCGCCATTATCTTCAAAACAATACACCAATGACTCTGCCAGACTATGCACACTTAACACATGCATAGCAAATATGATCAGCAGAAGTCGGGCTGAGATTTTATAAATCTTTGTTTTGTGGATTTTTTTAAGCAAAGCTAAAATTTTGTGAATACTAATAATAGACTATCAGCTACAAAACATCTTACATAATTATGTTTTAAAGATATCAAATTTTGCAGTTAAACTTAAAAACTGAACCTTAGGTAGTTATTGCCCATAAGTTTTAGAAGCTTGTTTATTGTTTTATACACGTGAAATTTTAGCTTTGCTTTGAAGCAAGGTAAATGCTCAGAGCGGGAAGAACCGTAATTTGAACAATCGGCGATAAGCCAACCTCATAAGAAAAAATATTTAGCACAGGCATCGCAGAAGTATATTCCCACAGGTTAAGAAAAATGGCAACCCATTCAAGAAAAATACTTGCTGCAAAGCTCAAGCCGAAAAGCACAAAATATCCTTTGCGACCAAGATGAGGTTCCAGATGCACGGATGAAGTCAGCATTGAGGAGGCTCTCCAAAGCCCTAATACAATGATGATATCTTGAAAACATTAGGCAAAGAAATGCAGAAGATTATGGACTCAGTAAAAGTAAAAAAAGCTGCTATTCCCCTAAAATTTGGCATGAGACGGGCTTTTGTCACTAAGCTTTTGAGTTCATAATTATTTGAACTGCATGGTCGAGAGATTCTTCATCAGATAAAAATCGATAAAAACTATTCATGAACTCGTCTACAAATACTTTCATTACTCGCTCTTTCTCATCCGATGCATGAAAAATTTCATACTCTATCTTCTCAATCATAGTCTTTATACGTCCTACTGTCATAGCATCAGAAGAGTACACTTCGAGATATTTTGATTGCCTGGTTAGTATTTTTTTAAATGTTTCCCAATCTGCTTTAACCATCAAGTCATTTCTTTCATCCAATATTCGATCTATTAAATCCAAATAATGAACTCTCTTATGGGTCCGCAAATCTTCGACATCAAGTGATTTTAAATATCTCTTGCCTTCTTTTATGAGTTCATTTCTACCTAATCTATTTTTTTGGGCCTGAACGATGAGAAAACGATATATATGCAATTTGATAATTGAATCATCAGTTTCATCTTCAGCAGCATTCTTTGGATCATCTTCCGTTGAAAAGCCGGACAGATCTGGAAATCTTGAATGATCCAGCTCCTCTATTAAATCCGATACAACTGAAAAATCTAGTCCATATAAATCTTCCGGGTTTTTTGGCTTTGACATATACCTGAAATGATAGAGGTGAAAAATTCAATTTTAAAATAGGTTAAGATTCTTTACTCTGCTCAAAAACTTTTTCTAGTTATATGCAAAACATACGATTACAAGTAGATTTCGATCCAGACATCGATGGCATTGGTTCTCCTCCAAGACTTATTAAGTATCTCGGATCAGAATATGGAAAAATCTTACAACTTGAATTTCCAGATAATACGGTACTCTCTGATCGGCTGATTCCAGTACCCGCCAGCTTTCATGGAAGCTCTAAACTCGTTCTTCCTTCCGAGTGGAAATCCCTTTATATCATTACCTCTGATCATGCTATCTGTACTGTAATTGAACCTGAATTTGCACGATCGATTACCATTGCTCGGGTAAGAGAAGAAGTAACGAAGCACATACCTCCAATACAGAGTGTCATTGAAGATAAGTCCGTGCTTTTCTCGAATAAATACATTCGATTTAAAGACGACCATATTTATCAGATTACAACCATTGGCAAGGGCAACAAGATTGCCATTGCCACCAGCGACACAATTATTGATCGATCTTTGGACAAAGGTGATACTGACGGAAAAAGCATAACGGTATCTCAAATGAATGATCATGTTGAAGAAAATGGTGACCCGCTAGAAAGTGGCTCATCTGCCAATAGTAAGCAGCAAATTGCGAAGGTTTCTTTTAGCAACTTACACAAACTAAAAGGTATCGATGAGGTAATAGACCGGCTTAAAAAAGAGGTGATCTTCCCTTTTATACAGCAATTAAATGGACAGAATACAAATCCTATCCATACCGGAGGAGTACTTCTTTATGGCCCACCTGGAACTGGTAAAACAGAACTTGCTCATGCCGTTGCGAAAGATCTTAAGATTAAATTTAGCCCTGTAATGATTGGTGAATTGGCATCTCCCTATATTCATCAGTTTTCAAAAAATCTCACTATCGCCTTCAATAAAGCTGCCAAGGAAAAAAATGGAGCCCTTATCTTTTTGGATGAATTTGACTCCTACGCAGGAAAAAGATCTGAACGATCTGATAAACATGACAGAGAAGAAATAAATAATCTGCTACAACTTCTGGATCCAAAAAATATCCCATCTCATGTTCTTGTCATTGCTGCAACTAATTATATTTCTGACTTAGACTCCGCCGTAATCAGATCAGGTCGGTTTGATACAAAAATTCCCGTATATCCACCAGATAAAACAGGTCGAGCTCAAATTTTAAGGCAGAAGATCCAAGAAACCGGTGTTGAACTACGTGGTATTACAGATGCCTTTGTTAACGAAATAGCTTACGAATGCGCTGGTTATGTCGGTGGTGACCTCAATACACTTGTCAAAAAAGCACATAGCTTTGCCCGAATAAAAGCTCTTGACCTAAAGACCTCGGTAATCCTAGAAAAGGCTCATATCAGGCAAGCAAAAGAAACGATCCTTCCTTTATGCCACACTGAAATGGATATCAAAAAACCTACCCTAAAAAAATCCGATTTACCTGGCTCAGAAGGCGTTATTGATGCCATTTGTCAAGAAATTTCATTTTTACTTAACCCAGACACCTTTCGAAAAGACTTGAATTATAATCCCGATCAAGGCTTTCTGCTTTATGGCCCCCCTGGAACCGGAAAAACCAGCATAGCTAATGCAATAGCAAATGAACTTGGGGTACTGTTTAAGGTAATAAACAGTAATGAACTGGTCTCGAAATACTCTGGAGAATCGGGGGCAAATATTAGGTCTTTGTTTGAACAAGCCCGTCTTTTCCGGCCAATACTTTTATTCTTTGATGAGATTGATAGTATAGCTACTAGTAGAGACCAAACCTCCCATTCAATTGAGAACAATAGTCTATACGCACTCTTAAATGAGATCGACAGTGGAAGCAATAACGATAACGTAATAGTGATTGGTGCTACCAACCGACGTGATGCCGTTGACCCGGCCCTACTTCGTCCAGGCAGATTAACCCAACAATTTGAAGTCGCTCCCCCTGACTTAGATCAAATAAAGCTTATTGTAGAAAAGAAGCTTGAAGAGATCCCTCATACCCTTAAAGCAAAAGATATTGAGAGCCTTACTGAATTAATCCACGATAGGAGTTCAGCAACCGCCAGTAAAAAGGCGTTAGCTCAAACTGATATTGCGCGAATTTTTAATATGGCAACACGTCAATTAGTCCTTCATACTAACACCGGTGACAAAGCTGACCTTAATCTTTTTAAAACTATTATAGCGCAATGAAGAAGGCAGACACATTAAATTTAGACAGTTCCAGATTCAAACAGCATAAAATACTGGCTCTTGAATTGAACGTACCACAATTTTCAATTACCGAGTTTCAGGATGAAAACTTTCCTCTAACATTTGAAGTTCCTACTTGGAACGGGAAACTCGTGCCTATACAGGTTGAAAGTGATTTAAGTGTACAGTTTGGACCCAAAAAGAAGAAGGGTGAATTTAGTCAGCTTTATACGTTGATGTACAACATAGACACTGATTTTGGTGCTCAGCAGGCTTTTTCCTTTGAATCAAACCTATACGGGGCTGCTAAGCTTGATGTCCTTTCAAAGCCTTCCACTACCTCCGAATTAAAAGATCATCTCCACTCGTTTTCTTTTGACTACACGTTTAATTCCATACGAGTTGAATGGCTGCCTCATCTCAATATCCTTAGATATCATTGCCTATCTCCAGCCGGCCACTCTGTTGCTTTAAAAGACTATGCTATTTCGGGAGAACGTAGTAGTTGGGACAGCAGAGGTGTGTTCAGGTTGGATAAAAGGCTTTTTAGCGAGAAAACAGAGCAGGTGCTAGTAGTAGACAATCCGCTTATCGCAGATTACCTAAATAGTCGGGATATAACAGCTATTAGCATGCCCTCTGAATCTGAGTTAAAGCATTATGACTACCCTAAATTATTAGCCGACAAAAAGATTTATCTGTGTTTAGGTAGTTACGGAAAAAACTATGCGTTCTCCATGTATCCATTTGTGGTTACCATGCTTAATAACGGGGGTGAGCTCTATAAAATAAATCTCCGAAATGCCCTTAAAAATAAGAGCCTGCCAGACTGGGTACATGAGAATACCCCATCCGATATTGGCAACGTACTCGATGAATATTCGATGCGTGTGTATGCCAGCGATATACCCTCCCAAAGCGTGTATAACGATGGGATTTCTGAAGATTTCACCATGTATTTTCACCCGGCTCAGGACTTTAAAAATATGTCCATGATCTACTCCACCGAATCTAATGACATCCTATTTACTAACCCCTCTCGCTTGTTTCCAAGAGATCATGTAGAGAACATGGAAGGAATGACTCCCAATCATGTTCAGGTTATTGAATCTCCCCTTTCCAATACGTATCTGGAAAAAATTCGTAATAATGATTACCTATCTCCCCCCGTGTTATATACGCAGATACGATCTTTTTTGAAGCAGTTTATCTACTTCAGGAAAGACGCATACTATGATATTCTAACTACCTGGATCATTTGCTCCTATTTCTACCGTATATTTAATGCCTACCCATACATTCACTTAGCAGGGGAAAAAGGCACCGGAAAAACCACCGTATTAGATATCGTCTCTAAGCTCGCTTTTAACGGGTTCTTTTTAACAAAAGCAACGCCATCTACCCTTATCGAACAAGCCCACGTACATGGAAGTACGTTATGTGTAGATGAATTTGAAGACTACTCATCATCACGTAAATCACACGACGAGTTATCAAAGTTCCTCAACGGCGGTTACAATTATAGGGGCTCGGTAACTAAGCGGGCGGGCACTAAAAGTACAACCTACTCTACATACTGCCCGAAAATTTTTGGTGGAACCGGAAATATAGAGCTGGAAACATTGAAGTCGCGAACCATCCCATTACAGACCTTCAAAAAGCCCGATCATATTGATAAAGATCAATTTTTAGAATTTGACCAACAAATATTGTCCTCTATGCAGCTCTTTGAAGTTTCTTGTTACGCAATAGGAATACATAACGCAGAACAAATTTTTAATCTGTCTCTTAGTTCTTTTGAAAATATTACCCTTCCCGTTTCGAAATCAAGCTTGAATAACAGACAATTAGAACTATCCAGACCTCTCCTGGCCTTTGCAGAATTCCTGGATGATGAAACCATAAAAACCTCCCTCCTTAAAGGCTTAGATATATGCTGGAATCAACAGGCTGCCTTCCAAGATGAAAGGGAGAAAAAATTATTCGCTATGCTTCACTCTTACTTTAGTTCTACAGAACCTGTGAAGACCGCGAATGAACCCCGTCACCTTGTCTATGAAGCTGAACATGTATTGGAAGACGCGAAAATCAAGAAATTCATGAGTAGCTTAAGTAAGTCATCTTCGGGAAAGCAGATTTTTAATCGTTTATTGGCCGACTATTTCAATATTGAACGTAAAGATCTTTATTTGCCTGAAAAGGGAAATACTAGTTGCTACCTGGTTCCAAAGAGTTTTCTGGAATAAAAATATGCAATGTTTTGAAGTTATGAATCCTTATTACCTCTACATAAAAATCAGTAAAAATACGTCATTAAAATCATACTGACACCTTTTTTACGAATTATGCATTTTTGAAGTTTTCAAAGTAATTTACATTTATTTTAAAATTCACTTGATTTTCCCCACGTAATAGTTTAGAATTTAAGCGGACGTGTAAACGCCCTTAAATGAAATCTAAAATTCAATATAGGAGAACACTCAAATGAAATGAGTACATATTCCAACGACACTACAAGACAGAGACCAGTGGGTACTCTGAAAGCTCGCCGAACGTGGCGGGAAACCCACCAAAATTCCTTTCCAAATAAACGGCTCTCCTGCCAAGGTTAGCGACTCTGCAACCTGAACCTCTTTCCAGGCAGTTAAAGCCCATTACGAAAAACAATCATCCACGTATTCCGGTATTGGGTATGTACTATCGGGTGATGACGGAATCGTAGGCTTTGATTTCGATTATTGTATTTCTGGTGACGGCGAGTTGTCCAAAGACATCGAGGCCCTGATACAAGAAATCGACTCTTACGGGGAAATATCTCCATCCGGGAAGGGCATTCGTATTATCGCCAAGGGTGCTATTGCTGAAGGCATTAAAAACCGACGCAATGACATCGCCGGAGCCAAAGGAGTAGAAGTGTATGACAATGGCCGCTACTTAACCATTACCGGCGAGGCGTTATACGGGGAGGCTAAACCAGTCAAGGACCTTTCTGATGGATTCTGGAGCTTTTATCAGCAATTGGGAGGTTCTACGGCGACCACTACCCTTTCGGGAATTAAGGGCGCAGTAGTACTAACCGATAACGATCAGTGGGTCATAACCAAATTACTGGAAGACGACCAGCATGGCCCGGAGTTCCGGCGATTATACGTTTATGGGGATACCTCCAGCTATGAAGGCGATCAGTCGCGGGCTGACCTGAAGCTGGTGCATTTCATATCCTACTACGCCGGATTTAATGAGGAGCAGATAGACCGCATATTCCGGTCAGGTAAACTATTCCGAGCGAAGTGAGATACATCACATCGATTAGATGGAGCTACGTATGGGCAGATGACCATTGAAAAAGCACTCGAAGGGCGGTTTATACGCGGTAAAAATGAAACCGAATCTTTTCTGGGGTATCACTACGACTTCCGCTATAACGTAGTATTAGGACGAAAAGAGTACCACAAGCGAGGTAAAGCCGAGTGGAAAATAATCGACCGGCGAGCCTTTGCAAGTATTCTAAGGCATATTAAGAATTCTAAGGGGAGTTGCGGAGAACAGTTTCTTCATGTAATACTGGATTCCGACTTCTGCCCTACCTTTGATCCCTTCAAGGAGTACTTTACTAGCCTGCCTTCTGTAACCGGCACGAAAGAGCTACAAAAACTCATGGATACCGTGCAAACAACGGATAAAGCCTATTGGGAATGGACGTTTCAACGGTGGCTGATAGCCATGATTGCTTGTGGGATAGAAGAAAAAATAAGCAACCATAGTGTACTTGTATTTGAAGGTAAACAAGGAATGGGTAAGAGTACCTGAAATTCGAATCTTCTTCCCGAACCTTTAAAAGAGTATACCTATCCAGGTGAACTGGATCCATCTAATAAAGACACGATGGTGTACTTAAGTGAGTGTTTGATCATAAATCTGGACGAATTAGCCTCCCTGAATAAAGGGAAAGAAAGCGCACTAAAAGAGGTGATTACAAAAGGGAAAATAAAGGTGCGTAAAGCGTACCGCCGTGATCCAGAATCCCTTGTTCGCCGGGCCAGCTTTACCGGATCCGTCAACGATCCCCAAATTCTTACCGACACAACCGGGTCCCGAAGATTCCTTATCCATGAAGTCACACATATTGATTATCAAAACGAAATCGATATGGATCAAGTCATGGCCGAGGCGTATGGATTATACAAGGCTGGAGAAAAGTACTGGTTTGATGGGGCAGATATTGACCGCATAAACCTTCACAATAATAGGTTCAGACAAGTGACCGCTCTGGAAGAAATCCTGCTTCGAAACTTCGGGCCAGCTGATGATACTACACCCAAGCATTCGTTGCTACAATGGACATCCACGGAGTTGATGAATCACATGATGGAACGGAAGTTACTGCCAAAAGCATCCTCGGTATCGTATCTGGGTAAACTGCTTCAGAGGCATGGGTTCACCTACAAAAATCCACAAAACATAAAGGTCTATAACATTGCAAAAAAAGAAGCAAATAGTCATAGAATGCAGCTTTTAAATAATAACTAACCAATCAGGTTGGAGGTAGTCCATTTTAGACTAAAAAAACCCAAAAAGACTTTTTAGAAAAGAATTTTTGCAAAGTTTGGGCTGAATTTGACTTACCTCCCACCTAAAATACAGGAGAAATAAATGATTAAAATTAATGACATACATACCGGGCCACGCGGATGGATGAACAAACTTATAGAAGTTCATGGAAAACAGCAGGTGTTTGAATTCTGATATGAACACGGAATACGAAAGACAGCCTCGCATTTTGGCGTGTCACCGTGGGTAATTCACTATATGGCTACAAAGTTTGAATGAATACGGCCGGCTGAAAAAGCCCCCAACATTCAAAAAGCTGTGTCATCAGGAAAATTAAGCCCTGATGACTTCAAAACACTAAGCTTTACAAATAACAATAACGCAGGGAATGACACCGAACCCGGTGCTGCCCTAGAAACTAATAACAAGAAAGAGGAATCATATAATGAGCTCTAATAATAAAGCAAAGAAAATGACAAGAAACGAAAGCGAATTTTTACTCTGGATTAAGAATAATCCGGATGCTAAATGAACCTACAATCGTGAAATAGCAGAGTGGCTGGCAGAATTTCCACAAGTAGATAGTCTGAGCAGCTTGTTTCAGATCATGTATCAAGACGGGCATTTCGAAGACCGGCATTATGTGCAGGTGATGACTACCTGAGAGTATTACTGAAAGCACATTTCTAATTAAATTCGTGGCTAAAGAGCTCTGAATACATCAGGGCTCTTTCTTTTTAATAATTATTCTGATTCTTTAGGATTAAGGTTCCATAACCCACTCCCCGGCAAAAGACCTACTCCAAACACGAATTAAATTCAATTTCAGGGTTTTTCAAAAACCAGGCTCAAATCCAACCCTGAATATTTTTTGTCCAATTTTTTGAAATCTGCCTTATAGGATTTTGAGCTAAAAAGAGAGCGCACTGCCCTCTTTAAAACAGTCCAAGCTCCTTCATGGACGTGTAGGATTCTTTAGTCAGGATAATGTGATCCACCAAGTCAATCCCCAAAAATTTTCCAGCATCTCTAATCCTTTTACTGAGATTGATGTCTGAATTTGAAGCCCTCAAGCACCCTGAGGGGTGTGAATGTGAGATCAAAATACTGTGGGCGTTCCCAAGAATAGCTGTTTGGAAAACCGTTATGGGTTGAACTAAGGTACCGGTCATCGTCCCAATCGAGATCTTACTATAGCCAAGTACTTGCTTGGTATTGCTAAGAAGTACGACAAAAAACTCTTCTCTAAGTTCAATTGTGTCGGGGTCGAAAATTCCACGAAGAAACTCGGCTGCTTCCTCTGGTGAGGTTATTGTTGGCATCTCGTCATAGGACTTCTGGGAGGAGTATCTTAAAGATACTTCTGCTACGGTTGCTTGCATGTTGGTAGGGTTGGTTAAGATTTATGAGCCTTTAAAGGCCTTCACTGTTCTTATACCCAGATTTGCTTAATTTATATCCTAAAATATAGAATGTTTATTCTGCTTCTATAATATTTCGTCATTCATAGTAATACAATCTCAATGACCCCAGCTCACTATAAAAATGTTCATAATGGATTTTGGAGTGACAACAGCTTTGAAATATCTAAGAGTGCCCAAAAAAATTTAAGTATCGTTGCAGATCACTTTAGTGAATCTGTCTATCACGCTAAGCGGGCAATATCATTTCGTCCAGATAAAGAAAACCTGAAATTTGTGAACTGGTACAGCAGTGCTCATATTGTTGCATATATAAGTGCAATTGATGCTATAAGAATAGAAGTTAAACAGAAATACCCGGATGTTAACTTTAAACATACTCCATTAGGAAAAGAATTTGTTGCCTCAGAAACATCAGAAGATCCTTTTTACAAAGATCCACTCAATGCAAGTCATCTGTATAGGGTGAGAAGAAATATGAGAGTGCATCTTGGAGAGTCTATTATAGTTTTTAAGAAATCTGATTTTTTACGTTCGAAGGAGTCTCATTTTTTATTCAAAGAAATTGAGTTCAAGAATTATGAGCAAACAAGAAATCGACGTTTAAATAAGGACCAGATCAAGAAATATAATGGAGATCTTCAAATGGATACTATAATTGATGTATTTGGAAGAATGCTGGGTATTCTGGCAGAGAATATCGAAGAAACCAATAAGGTCATATGTAATAAACTATCAAAATAACCAAGGTATTAGCTAATGTACTCTATGAACTTTACCCTAAAATAGGTATTCTTGTGCATTCATATTGTGTTTTAGCATTGCAGGATACAAACTTGCAAATGCAAGTTTGATTAATTTCAAACTAAAAATCACATAACATGAATCAAAAAAACATTTCAATTCTAACTGAAAGCCACATAAGTTTACCCTCTATACAGGATTTACTACTGTATATAGATTTGTTTGCTGACACCTATGATAATAGGTTTCAGCTTTATAATTCTGATTACAGTTCACTTCCGATGGTAGGGGAAAGACTACTGAAATCTATAGATACATATCTAAATGATGAATCAGTTTGGCCGAATGGAGAAATTGAAGAAGTTCCATACTATGATCTCATCATCTTTAAATGCAAACTGGGTTCTATATTAGAACTCCTTGAGCGTGAACAAGGTGTTGGGTAAATGTATGACAAATGATTTAATTCGTTTGGAGGCAGAGCTAAATGCTCTGCCTTTTTTGGTATAAGAATAGTGTTAACAAAACACTAATTCTTAATCCAAGACCAATGACCAATCAACTACTCACCCAATGCGGCTCCAAACACTGTTCCCTCGAGCAGCTCTTAACTATCCCAGAGCCACAGAAAACCAACACCTATACTCCGCTTAATCATTACGATTTTGCCCTTAATGTCTATACCGTAGCCTCTGATATTCTCAAAGGATACCGGTTTGATGGAGACAGCTATGCCCTCAGCTCTGATGGGCAAAAGATGTTCGGAGTCATTACCTACCTCAAAATCAATCCCAATGCTGACGAAGACCTTAAGGTCGCTATCGGCCTGCGTAATAGTTACGACAAATCAATGTCTGCCGGGCTAGTTATCGGAAGCACCGTTTTGGTGTGTGATAACCTGGTCTTTTCTGGCGATATCAAAGTCATGCGGAAGCACCAAGGGGACGACATGCATGAAGATCTCCATGATCAGATTGTTACGGCAGTCTATAAAAGCCAGCATAACTTCCACCAAATACAGGAAGACGTGCAGGCCATGAAAAGCCGTCCCATGAGCCAAGATCAGAAGTACGAGTTCATAGGTCGACTTACTGGTGAAGGTGTGCTCTCAGCTACACAATCAACAGCTGCTTTTAAAGAACTCTGGAAACCCTCTCACCAGGAATTTACAGAGGACACTTTATGGGCAGGATACAACTGTGTAACCGAAGCTTTAAAAAGCTCACCGGTTCATCAGATCATCCAGCGCCATAATAAGCTTCATACCCTCACTAAAAATATATATCTGAACTAATATGTGTCTATCAAAACTCGTCGTAAAGATAATAGTAATCATAATGCGAGGACCGGCACCATGAGTACGAAAACAGAACTCATAGAAGCCGTCACCGAATCCATCAAGCAAGGCCTGAAGCTTTGGCTCTTGGGAGATGATCCGGATGACCCGCCTCCTCCACCACAATACGAATCAAACCACAAGCCTGCCGGATAACCGGTGGGCTTTTTTATTACTACCAACCCTTAAAACAACCAATACTATGTCTATGAAACTATTAGATAACATTCCCACCCAAGAGTGGGTAGATGCCCGACAAGAATACCTGGGCGGAAGCGAAGTTGCAGCAGCACTTGGTAAGTCTCCCTACCAGACACCCTTTCAACTCTGGCTGCTGAAAACCGGTCGTAGAGAGCCTCAAGGCTCCACGCCCATCACAGAGATGGGGCATATACTAGAGCCCGTCTGCGCGGAAAAATTCACCGAAATAACCGGGCTGAAAGTCCGCAACATTTCTGAGCCCTATGAGCATCCGGAATATCCATTTCTGAGGGGTAATATCGACCGGCAGATCGTAAGCTCCGACAAGCATCCGGGGCCAGGTGTGCTCGAAATCAAGACTACAAATTCGTTCCGTTTACGCAATGAGCCTAACGAGTACCCTATTAGCTGGCATTTTCAGCTGATGCATTACCTCATGCTGACAGGCTACTCCTATGGATATTTAATGATTCTAGAAAGGGACACCGGCTACTTTCACGACCCGATATACATCGAACGCAACGAAGAGCTGATCGCCATCAACACCCAAAAGGTGATTGAATGGTGGGAAGATCATGTGATTGCAGATGTACCACCGGATGCAATGACGGATGAAGATCTGCTCATACTCTACCCGGACGCGAAAGAAGGAGAAACCGTAGAGGCCAACCCTAAGCTCTATGCCTACTTCCAGCAGCTCCAGAAAGTAAGAGACCGCCTGAATGAGTATAAAACCCATAAGGAATCCCTTGAGCATTTGCTCAAAGAAGAACTGGGCAATGCGGAGCATATGACATTAGCTGGCCGGAGGCTCTTAAGCTGGAAGAACTCTACCCAACGCCGGTTCAATACCACAACTTTCAAGAAAGAGCACCCGCAGCTCTACAAGGAGTTTCTAAAGGAAACCACAACCCGACGTTTTACCATTAACACTTAAACCCAATAATCATGGCACTAATTATAAAAGAAGAAAAAATCGAATACCCCCTTGCGCCCGACGGCCTTTTGGATGCCCTCCTTGTGGATGTGGTAGATCTAGGCGAGCTGGACACTCCTTGGGGACCAAAACACAAATTGTCTCTCGTCTTCGAACTGGAGGACACCGACTCCGAGGGAAAGCACTTCATCGTTACCAAACGATATACGTGGTCTCTCAACGAGAAGTCCAATCTTCGCAAGGACCTCGAAAGATGGCGCGGTTCTAAGTTCTCTGGAGATGAGTTGGAAAGCGGAGTAGACATGGAGGCCTTCATAGGTCTGAATGCCACGCTGTTTATCAGTCATAACGAATCCGAGGAGCACGGCAAAACATTTGCCAACATCGAAACCATCCTTCCCCGGAAGAAAAATAACAAGGTCGTCTTCTACGACCTTAAAGCATCTGGTGATTATACCCGAGTAGTAGAGCGGGAGAATTATAAAGAGCCGGAGGAGTATGCTGCGGAAATGAATGGGGCTTCCTGAGCCTAAAAGGGAAGCTTATGCTTCTCTTTTTAGGTTAATTTTGGGAGTGTAATTTTAATCAGTCCATTTTTTATGGAGTCTAATAATATGCTTACATAAAAAATCTATAATCATAAATTCTTTTATTGATATCTGGAACATTCTTAACAACAGATGCAAATAATTTTGAATAAACAATAGTAACAGGCATTGATTTATAAATCGTATTATTGTTCCAATCCATTTTGCTCAAACCTACTATACTTGAGCATGTTTCATGCCAACCTCCGTCCCCTGAGAATCTTCTTAATAAAACTGGTTTAGGCATGGGTTTTAGTCCCCCTTCTTTAAAAAGCTCTTTTCCACTTTTAGTAATTCCTTCGAGAGTACCTTGTATCCATAACAAGCATTCATTTTTGCTTATTGGGAAATAACTACCTCGCTTACAAGGATAATTTGCAGCCTTTTTATTGTCAAAGCGCACTCCTTTTATTTTAGGATGTCTTACTATTTGTAACAATTCAACTTCAGTATTTTGACCAAAAGCATCATAACAACCTTCGATTTCCTGATCTGTAAAAGGTGTAGTTTTATGGACTGTTATTTTGTTAGGTATATTCCCACCATGATTATCTTGGTAAATTTTTAGACTTTGAGACATGACCGCATGCATTTCATTGTAAGTAAGATAAGGGTTTCTCTGTCTATCTTGAGTGAACTCATGAGTATCAAATGCTATGAATTCAAATCCAGTACCCTCGGGATCATATACTTGACTACAACATGTAGTGTATTGAGTGCCATCTTCTTTACTGGTTTTCATTGCATAGCTTAGACCAATATAGGCATGGTCTTCATTTAAGGCCTCGACTTTCCAAGGAACTCCTCCCGCTTTGGAATAAATGGCTACACTTAATCCCCACATTACATTTGCTCTACATTTTGTTTGAATTGAATTGTCATTAATTATTTGTATAGGAATACCTAGAGGTGCGGCTTTGGCTTTTAATTGATCATGAAGATCAAAGTTCTCGTCAGTAAAGCATTTTTCCCAACTGGAAGGCAAGTATATAAATACGACACTAATACTAGATTTATGGGCTACTAATTTTGATATTGCGTGTAATAAATATTTTGTAATGGTCTTGTAATCACCCGATTGAGCAAATTGATTAGCTTCCTGTGGTAATTCAATTGTAAGGTCTGACTTAGGAGTTAAAAGTTTAGTCTCAAATAAGTTTTCAAAGCCAGGATATTCTGGATAGTAATCAGGAGCAATTTTTGGACTGGCGGATTTATTTAACTCGCCAATTAAATTGATCAATTTAAAATTGCTTTTGAAAGGAGAAATAATCGCTACCTGAATATCTTGCAGGTAATTTAACGATTTACTAAATGGTCCATGCTCACATAACCCTCTTAAAGGATGAATGTCTCTCTTGTTATTTGCAAATATTAAGCTAGGCTCATTAATTCTTTTGTGGCCAGATAATGTTGATAATTCACGCATTTTTGATTCTTTTGCTATAGGCAGTCGTTGTCACAATTTCAAATTCAGGGTTACAGCTTATTTCCTCTTCATCATTAAATGATTTTAAAATGACAGTATCGTTATTACCTAATAATACTTTTTTCCAAGCATCAATCAAGCTATTTTGAACGCTATTATATCTATTTTTCTTCATATTTCTAATAAAATCAGTAACGTCTTTTCTCTTAGAACTTGGTTCAATCCAGACATCAGGTCTTATTGCCAACCAACACATTTCATCAAAATACTCCAGTGAAAGTTCAATTGATTCCATATAAAATATACCTCTTGCGATTCTTTTAACGATATGTTTTGGAGGTATGTGTTTTCTTTGTTCAAAGTTATAGCTCTTTAAGGAATTTCTAAGTATTGACTCTATTCCCTCAAAACCATCGCTTTTTTTACTAATTACAGCATAGTAATCTCCAAATCTACGCTTTAATACCAAAGGCTTATTGTTTAATAAAGAATAAATGAGAGCCCTTGTAATAAAAGATTTTATAAGTGAATTTTTTGAAAGATCATTTAAATAATTATCAAGCTTTTCTTTTTTTATGGAAGCTATTTCTTTCTCAGGTATTATTTTAAAATAATCCTCCTTAGATCCCCAAGCTAAGAACTCATTTTCGTTTATATGTGTAAGTATTGCTCCTGAGCTTTTTTCTCTTAAACGGCGACTAAAATCAGATACTGAAATTTTTATATTCGTAGTAATCAAATCGCTTTGATTGGGAAGTGATTTGATAGGAAATAAATTTGTTCTAATCAATGGATAGGAGTTTCCATTATCAAATTTGGAAATATTTGGTTTAGAAGAAATTGATTTACGTATTTTTCTGTGATGTTCACTTGGTTTATTTTCAACAATCTTCCAAATTCGACTCAACAGCGAATCAAATGTTTCAATTTCAACTATTTGAGCATTGACACCTTTCTTTTTTGCTTTTTCTAAAAATGTTTCAACACCTGAAAACAAATTTCCATTAATTGGTTTTGTCCAATAAATTCCTTTTGGAAAAGGATTGGTTTCTTCTAAAACTTTATTAAAAGCGTTCATCACGTTTTGATCTCGTCCACTATATCCACATACTACCATGCCAAATCTAGTACATGCAGATATAAAGCTTTTCTCAATTTCTTGATCATTCTCTATTAACTGGTCAGGCAGGTTTTTTAAACTTGTATATTTAAAGTCGCCATGCATTTTGGCATAAATTGGATATTCTTCATTAACTAATGCATTCAAAACTGCATGTGAACCTTCTAAATTAAAAGCGTGTAGACTTCTTTCATTTATGAATGAAAATGCATTTTCTAAAACATGGTCAAAATTAGTTGTATAAACTATTCTTGCAAGATTCTGTCCCATAAGAGATGCAAGTATTTTAGAGCCAGAAGTGAGTGAAATATTGGATTCATGCAACTTTTCTTGCAGATAACTTTGATGCATTTCCTTATCATTTCCAAGAACCAAATTAAAATAATAGCTGTATTCATTCTCAGACCATAATTCTGGAGCGCCTGTAGAATTAAAGTAATTTTGTATAGTCTCCTTCACACTTTTATTACTTAAATCATTATCTGTGATATCTCTTTTTTCTTTGAGGCAATAATATTGCCTTTTCAAATCCCAAATTATATCGGTAGCCGATGGCATATTAGCTGATCTAGATGCACCAGCACCAAGAAACCACCCAATTTGTTTTGCATTTTTAATATAAAATTGAATGAATTTATCTTGTTCCATTATTGGTCGATTTATTCAAGATATTTATAAGACTATTTCTTCCCATTCAATAAAGGCTCCGTATATTCCTTATACAGTTCAAAGAGAAACTCAATCCGATTGGTTTCAGTGGTGAAGGGTTGTGGGCGGTAGCAAAGATCTACCGCTTTATCTAGTTTTTGGTGGGCTTTTACCAATTTTGGTGGCATAGTTAACGGGTCGTATAAATCTGCCAAACTACTGTCTTTAAATTCCGCCCTAATGTCTATTACCTTTTGTGCCCGCTTCTCTACCAACTTCTTATTTTTTGTACTGGGTTCTCTAGGCCAGGGGAAATTATTGTAGACAATAGTGTTTGAATAACTAATTCGTGATTCTAATCGCCCACAAACTGATTTTGTCCATACCATGTGCATTAAAGAAGTCAATACTCCAAACACATATGAACTTGCATTTGGAACCATTTGAATTTTATTACTTGCAATAACCTTAGAGGGCATATAAGCCATAGGTATATAAATTCTATTCTCTGAAGAAACTTCAGGAATTGCAACATACTTGGTATCGGGTTGAGCTATTTGGACAAAAAGTGTTGGGGTTTGCGCTTTTTTCCTTGTAATGGCTGCTTTACTACTTAACCGACTTTGTTTTACAGCTTTAACTCTTTTTAATACGTGTGGGAGTTTTCTCAATTCAGACGGACTAATATCTTTCAACCACAGACAATATCGATAATGATTATTAAGAAAGTCACGGCCACTTATATAAGGGCGAACCCATGGCTCAGCTGCGGGTTCAACCTGTAAAAATTCATCTCTTTCTTTTTTATCGGAAAATAGTAAATGACCTCCATCCGTTGGTTTATTTCCCCAAATCATTCTTGGTACATCACAAATTGGGTTGCTCATATTAGAGATTATTAGGTCCGGCCCTTCAATCAAATAAGGGTTTATGTTTTTCACTTTCCGGGAAAGAGGATCACCATCAATCTCATTGTATTCATACAAAGTTTTAGTTGAGACATCATAATTGGAAAAACCAACAATTACCACATGAACTCCAGCTACACCTTTAGCTGCATTTCTCCATTTAAAAGTCTGATGGGCAAAATGAATTTTTATATTATACTTTTTAATAAGATCAGACCATAACAATGCCACTTGTTCTCCTTGTACAATCGAATTTGTAGAGACAAAGGCTGCAACAATTTTTTTATTCTTTTTACCTTCTAAATAATGTGCTGTTTTCATGTACCAACAGGAGACATAATCTAAAACTTTTATACCCTTCTTACCTCTAAAAACTAAATCCATATCCTCCTTTTGTTCTTCACTTTGGTAATGGTGACCACTAAATGGAGGATTACCTAAAATAAAATTTAGTTTCTCTTGTGGTATCACATCTTCCCACTTTATTCGCAACGCATTTCCATATACAATAGTAGCAGATTTTTTTAATGGAAGTCGGGCATAGTATAAACCAAAAGCTTCAGAAACAGCCAAGTTCATTTGATGGTCCATAAGCCATAAAGCTACTTCGGCAATTCGGGCTGGCCATTCATCATATTCAATTCCATAAAACTGGTCCACATCTACATTTACAATAGCCTCAATCGCTGTAACCTGTTGGTTCTTATATAATGCCTTTAATACTTCCAGTTCCAGCAGGCGCAGCTCCCTGTAAGTAATCACTAAAAAATTTCCACATCCACAAGCGGGATCTAAAAATGTAAGCTCGGCTAGTTTCTTATGAAACTCCTTAAGCTTTTTGGAGTTTCCTTTTACCTTCTCAAATTCTTCTTTCAGTTCATCGAGGAAAAGGGGATTGATAAGCTTTTGGATATTTTTCTCAGAAGTGTAATGCGCTCCAAGGTTTCTCCTCTGTTCCGGGTCCATAACCGACTGAAACAATGAGCCAAAAATGGCCGGAGATATTTTTCCCCAGTTAAGACCACTACATTCCAGAATAATGTTTCTCATTTCAGAATTAAAAGCAGCAATCGGAATGGCCTCTTCAAACAATTTGCCATTTACGTAAGGAAAAGCCCTCAACTGTTCATCCAGAGTTTTTAGCCGGCTTTCTTTCGGCTCATTCAGTACCTGGAAAAACTGGGCGAGAGCACTGCCAAGGTCAGAGCCATCCTCTTTGGTTTTAAGCTCTATATATTCTTTAAATATGTCACGTTCAAAAATTCCTGTGTCATCTGCAAACAAACAGAAAAGAAGTCGTACCAAATACATTTCAAGATTATGTCCGGTGTATCCACTTTCTTGCAACTCATCATGAAGCTTACCCATGAGTTCAGCAGCTTCAATGTTTACAGGGTCCTGCTCTTTAAACTCCCGTTTTTGATAACCTGCTATAAACCCGAACAGCTTGATGTATTTATGGAAATCCTTGAGCTCAAATTCCTGTTCATCGCCTTCTTCTAAATCATAAAACTTAAAATGCTGGAAATCAGAGGTGATAATGTAGCGGGGGACTTCATGTTCGCTTAAGCCAAAAGTATAGTCAACGGCCTGTTTAAAAGCTTTATCCAGACTTTTCCCCAAAGATTTATGTTCCGCCACTAATTGTCCGGGCCAGAATAAATCAATAAAACCTTTATTTTTATCAAGCTTTTCCACCTGTTGTTCGAAAGTAGCTACTCTCCTGCGGCTGATGCCAAACACATCAAAGAAGTCATTCCAAAAGGTTTGCTTATCCGATTGCTCACTCTTAGCATCTTCCCATTCTTTGGAAAATTTCAGTGCCCGATCCTTTATTTCATTCCAGCTTAATGCCATCTGTGTATCTTATTTTATTAACAATGGATTATAGGAAAAGCATGTAAGGATTGCTAAGCGAATCTAAGTGAATTAGTCCTATTAATTCTGTTAATTGCAGGAAAGAAAAATTGATTTTATTTCGCTCATATGCCCAAAAAGAATAAAAAGAAATCCCTCAAAGCCGCCGTCTATATCCGTGTTTCAACCGTAGAGCAATCTGATAACGACTTCAGTTCTTTGGATGGTCAACTAAGCCAATGTAAAACATGGATCGACCAAAAAAATACGATGGGTGGTATTGAGGGCAAAAAGATCAATGACTATGAAGTGTATAAGGACACAAAGTCTGGAAAAGATCTTAAGAGACCCGGTATAGCAAGACTTATGAAAGATGCTTCTGAGGGTAAATTTGATCTCCTCATCGTTACAAAGATTGACCGGGTTTCCCGGAGCCTTCAAGATTTTTTGAATTTTTTAGAAACACTTGAAGAACATGATGTAAGTCTTGCTGTAGTTACACAAGATATTGATACGACTTCCCCAGCCGGAAAAGCACTCCAAAGAATGTTGCTGGTATTTGCAGAATTTGAGAGGGATATGGTTTCAGAACGAACAAGTGAAAAACGACTTGAAACAATTAAAGCCGGCTTATGGCCCGGTGGTTATCAAATATTAGGGTATGATCTAAAAGATCGGAAATTGGTTGTTAATGAAAATGAGGCTGGAATAGTCGGAGACATTTACAAACGCTATTTAAAAATGAAATCAGCAAGTAAAGTAGCGAGAAAACTGAATAAGGACGGGTTCAGAAATAAAGAGTGGATTACTCTAAAGGGAAATAGTCGTGGTGGAGGAAAGTTTCATAAGAAATCGGTTTTGACCATTCTTAAGAACCACACTTACTTGGGTAAGTATGAGTTTGAAGGGAAAGTATATGAAGGGAAGCATGAGCAAATTGTAGATCAGGAAGTTTTTGATCAGGTTCAGACAATCATAAGTCAAAACGCTGCAGAACCGAAATCTAACATAACAAGTGATACCCCTGCCGTTCTAACTGACCTTTGTACTTGTGGGTTCTGTGAAAGTGGGATGACCGTCTCCAGCACAACCAATCGACACGACAAGAAATACTATTACTACAAATGTGTCCAGAAAAATAACGAGGGTAAAACCAAAGACCACAATCCAAAAGACCTCCCGGTCCATACCCTTGATGAATTTGTATATAAAACCTTAGTCGTACTACTCGAAGAGCCGGAATTGCTCAAGGCAATGAAGAAGAGAATTAAGTATGAAGGGGAAGATCGAATCAAAGAGATCGAGAAAAGGATTAAGCAAATTCAGGACTTACTGAAGTCCAAAAAGAAAGATAAAGTCAATGCCCTTAAACTTGTCACAGATAACGCAGCCTCTTCCCTGAAAGAAACCTATGAGTCACAGCTTGAATCAATAGTGCTCGAAATTGAAGAAAAGGAAAATGAAATAGAATTCCTGAGCGAGCAATTAAAAACCCTGAAACAACAAAGTCCGATTTCAGCATCGGAATACAAAAAAGTGCTCAAAGGTTTTGTGAGCCTGTATGATTACAACGATGTCGATACCAAGCGTGATTTAACAAAAGTTTTGGTAAAAAATGTTGAGTCTCTAGTTAACCAGAAGACAAATGACGGAACTATCGAAGTTCAATATATAGCCGACAAGGCCCTTGAGATGGATTGGCTGGACATAAAAAAAGCGAACCCGAAAGGTCGGGTTCGCATGAAAGGAACGCTTGGCTCCCCGGGTAGGATTCGAACCTACGACCAATTGATTAACAGTCAACTGCTCTGCCACTGAGCTACCGAGGAATGTGTGTAGCTTTTGCTAACATCAATAAATAAAAAACCCTTCTTGAAGGGGCGACAAATATAAACACATTGTTAACCTACTTTCAACACTTTTCTTCAATTTTTATAGAAAACTTTCTGAAGCACTAATCCCTGAGCAGGAGCTGTAAAGGTAGGAATTTTTGAATCAGGGTTTTGCAGCACCTCCTTAAATTCTTCTATTGTAATCTTTCCTTGTGCTACGCGCACCATAGTGCCTGCTAAACGACGGACCATATTTCGTAAAAAGCGATTTGCCCGAACCTGATATTTTATAACCTCGCCTTCTTTTTTAAATCTGGAAAGCTGGATATCACAAAGAGTAGTATAGTTGTCTTTGTTGAATTTCGAAAAGCCTGCAAAATCAAATTCACCACTTAGCAATTCAGCACACCTTTCGAGTTTATCATACTCAAGGGGTTGATTCAGCTGCCATGAGTAGCGCTCTTTTAGCGGCATCCACCTCGTAACGATGGTATATTCATATTGACGACCGGTAGCATCAAATCGGGCATGAAAGTCATCAGATATGGCTTCTGCTTTTGTTATCTGTACTTCCTTTCCAACCAGCTTATTGGTTTTATGGAGCAATTCCCCAACATCGACTTCTTCAGGTAAATCGACATGAGCAACCTGTCCGGTAGCGTGTACTCCGGCATCCGTTCTACCCTGTCCTATTAAATCAATTTCAGACTGAAGAACCGTGGACATTGCCTTCTCAAGTTCTTCTTCAACAGTTCTGTCGGTGGGTTGAATTTGCCATCCGGAGAAATTGGTACCGTCAAATTCAATGGTAAGTTTATATCGGATCATTTATCAATATAAAAATCATACTTGTTCGCAAAAAACTATTACTCATTCTTTAGCAATCTGAAGATAATAGCCAGCTGACCAATGTGGTATGCGTTATGTTCCAGAACCAATAAAGCTTCTCTAAAGAGTGTTTGTCCATCTCCATGCGGTATTTCTTCTTGCAAATTGTTCTTCGGATCCAGAATGAAATTCATGAACTCATTACGTTCATCAAAAAACTGCTTTTTCAGGGATTCCCACTCCTCTTCACTTTCAGGAGCCTGCTCTACCGGCCAGTAATCTTCCGGCCATTGCTTTGGCTCGTATTCGGAGTTTCGGGAGAAATCAAGGATATCAAACTGAGCTACACGTAGGTGAAAGAACTGCTCATAAAATGAATAGGGCAAACCAGCCGGTCGGACACCCAAATCTTTAAACTCAATTTCATTTAGCAAATCCTCAACTTTAATAAAAGCTTGTCCGCCTTCCAGTTGATGTATCAGTTGTTCTCGTGTAACTCTTTCGGAGTGCTGTTCCATAATTTTCTTTTCTTATAATTCACCATCATAAACATAGCGAAGTTAAAATCATTCAATTCAAAATTTTGCAATTTATATGGCCTGCAGATTGTTTAATTTCCATCTCTAACACAAAACGACTCATTCTGCATGAATACCTTTTTTAAGCTGCTTCTCTTTCTAGTGATTTTGTTCGTTGGCTTCGCTGGCCTGGCCTTTTATTGGACCTTCTACAAACCTCTGCCAGATTATGAGGCTACCATCACTTTAAACGGAATTTCGGAAGATGTCGATATTAACTGGGATACATACGGAGTTCCCCATATTTATGCCTCTAATGAGCAGGATTTATATTACGCATTGGGTTATGTGCATGCACAAGATCGCCTGTGGCAAATGACTCTTACCCAAATTGCAGCTGAAGGTCGTTTTGCTGAATTTTTTGGGGATGATCCTGAACTTATCAATCTGGATAAATACCAACGCACGCTTGGCTTCTGGAAAATTGCTCAGCAGCTTATTGATACTCTTGGTCAGGAGGAACGGACGGTTTTAGCAGCTTACTCAAACGGAGTGAATGCCTATATTGCCAACAATGCCAATCGGTTACCGGTGCAATTTTCTTTAGCTGAAATCGAGCCCATCAAATGGACGCCCGCCCGTTCACTTGCCGTAAGCCGACTGATGGGATGGGAACTGAACATGGGTTGGTGGAGTGAAATCACCTACGGCTATCTCAAAGAAGTTTTGCCTCCCTCCCAATTTGATGATCTCCAGCTCCGATTTCCCGACACCGCTCCAACCTCACTTGATGATGCTGAATCCTTGGGATATTCCTCTGCGTTGATGCCCATGCTACAACAAGAAATTAAGAAGCGTGAGCTAATGGAAATGGAAGGAACCCATGTAGGAAGTAACGCCTGGGTTGTAGATGGTTCAAAAACAGAATCAGGATATCCCCTTTTAGCAGGAGATCCTCACCTCGGGCTTGATATGCCCGGCAAGTGGTACGAAGTGCATTTAAGCCTTAATGGGAAGAATGTATCCGGAGCTACATTGGCAGGTGTTCCTGCCGTCATTATTGGCCAAAATGATCACATGGCGTGGTCTTTCACAAGCATTATGAGCGACGATACTGACTTCTTTTTAGAGCAAGCAGATCCTTTGGATCGGGGCCGATATGTGGCCGACTCATTGAGTGATTCAACAGCTTCTTATGAGCAATTCACTACTATCAGGGAAATCATTAAAGTGAAAGATGCTGATGATCAATCCTTCGAAATTCGTTATACCAAACACGGCCCGGTTATTTCTGACATCTATCCTGTTCCAGAGCTTACAGAAGATAAACTCATATCCATGCAGTGGACTGGATTTGAGCAGACCAACGAGATGAGAACATTGTATAACATCAACTGGGCTGAGAATTTTCAGGATTTCAAGGATGCTCTCCCTACTTTCGGTGTGCCAGGTCTGAATTTTATGTATGGTGATGTGGAAGGAAACATCGCAATGTATTCAGTGGCTAAGCTTCCTATCCGAACCGGAGACCCCATCACCCTAAGAAGAGGCTGGGATCCGTCACAAGACTGGCAGGGTTTCATTCCCCACACAGAAATGCCTCGCCTGATTAACCCTGATGATGGATGGATCGCAAACGCGAATAATAAAATCACCACTGATAATTATCCGTATTACATCGCGACATTCTTGGAGCCGCCATCAAGGATCGAACGAATTGAAGAAATACTAACGGCTAACCCTACCCTTGGCACTGAAGAATTTCAGGAGCTGCAGAACGATTCTTATTCAGCTTTTGCGGCAAAAATGACCCCAAAAATTCTAAGCATTATCAGAAATCAGGATGCCTATAATTTTGAGCTTCCCATATCATATCTGGAAAACTGGAACTATGAGTATGACCTTAAGTCAACGGCCGCTTCTATTTTTGATGTATTCTTCCTAAAGTTCTCTGAGAATACCCTCCAAGATGACTTTGGTGATGTGGCGTATTCAAATTTCATTCACCACGAGAATATTCCAGTTCGGACATTGACTTCCCTCATCGATTCCGAAAGCACTTTATTCGATAATGTGATAACCGACTCTGTTGAGACTAAAGAAGATATGGTGGTTAAAAGCATGCAAGATGCTATTCTCTTTTTGAGTGATTCGCTTGGAAGTGAGCCTTTTGAATGGAGATGGGAGCAGTTACATACCATCTCTTTCGAGCCTCCACTTTTCTCCCGGGCTGCAAACGCCCCTGATGCACCCAATGCTCTGAAAATGATTGTCGAAAATATTCTAAGCAAAGGCCCTTATAAAGTCCCCAGCCACGGAATGAGTGTAAACAATGGACAGTACCGCTGGAATAATGCGTTTGAAATGGTGCTTGGGCCATCCATTCGTCGTATTTCAGATTTATCTGATATGAGCAGAAGTAAAAGTATTCTCCCAACGGGGCAGTCTGGCAATCCTCTTTCAGATTACTACGGCGACCAAACAGAGATGTGGCTTAACGGTCAATACCGATGGCTCTATCAGGACTCTACTTTATTTGAAGATGCTGAAATTCGCACTACGAAATTGGTGCCCGGGGAGTGATTGTTTGTATGCTGAGAAGGTAGTTCTTTCCTCTGCGGGTAAAGGCATTATAGGCTCTATGTTAGAACCAGATTCCCGCCTCCGCGGGAATGACATCTGTTGTTATTATTTATTTCGATCTCCACTAAGTCATCCCTGCGAAGGCAGGGGTCTGGATGTGTTTTTAAGCTCAAAGTAATTTTAAAAATGAAACCTACCCGGAGGCAAAATATCATCCCAAAGATCTTTCAGCTCCGGATTACTTTTTCTTATCAAGTTTAACTTCCAGTCTCTTTTCCACTTCTTAATTTGTTTTTCCCTCGTTATGGCCTGATACATATTTTGATGCTCCTCATAGTACACGAGATAGTAAACACGGAATTGTGAAGTAAACTGAGAACCTTCACCCTGTTTATGTTGATAGACCCGATTGATTAAATCGCTGGTCACACCGGTGTACAGCACGGTTCTCTTGCTGTTTGACAATATGTAAACGTATCCTGTTTTCATTACGGGTAAGAGGCTTTGGAAATGACTTCCTTACAATAATATTTTTAACCTATAGTAAATCCAGATTCCCGCCTGCGCGGGAATGACATAATGATCGGCTTCGTATAGATTCTATATTTGGATTGTCATCCCTGCGAAGGCAAGGATCTGGATGTGTTTTTAAGCTTGAAGTATTTTTAGAAACAAAATCTATCAGACAGGCAAAACAACCCTCCAAAGCTCTTTATGAGATTGAATAATTAGATACACTTGATTCAAAGCTGTTGTGTCTTAAATTAATTTCTACTCACCTCACGAAACAAGAATATTTACAAAACCGTACCTGCCCCGAGGTTATATTCCTTTCCAAACATTTTAAAAACTACCTCCATGAAATCACGCTTTTTCTATCTGCTTTCTGCATTCGTATTGTCTTCATTCATCCTCACATCTTGTTCACAAAAAGAAACTGAATTTTCCGTTGATTACGAGAAATTCACTCTTGATAATGGACTCGAAGTCATTTTTCACAAAGATGATTCAGACCCAGTAACCGCTGTTGCACTTACATTTCACGTGGGTTCTGCCCGTGAGATTGAAGGCCGAACAGGTTTTGCTCACCTATTTGAGCACCTCTTATTCCTTGAATCAGAAAATCTCGGGAAAGGCGGATTGGATAAAATGAGCAGCCGAATTGGAGGTTCCGGAGCAAACGGTTCTACAAGCCGTGATCGCACTAACTACTTCCAGACGGTACCCAAAGATGCTCTCGAAAAAATGATCTGGGCTGAAGCGGATAAACTGGGTTATTTCATCAATACGGTAACTGAAGCAGTTCTTGCCAAAGAAAAGCAGGTGGTTAAAAATGAGAAGCGTCAAGGTGTTGATAATCAGCCTTATGGTCACGCCAGTTACGTGGTTGACAAAAATATGTATCCTCAAGGTCATCCTTACAATTGGCAGGTAATTGGTTCTTTGGAAGATTTACAGAACGCAACTCTTCAGGACGTGAAGGATTTCTACAACCGCTGGTATGTGCCGAACAATGCTACTTTGGTTATTGCAGGTGACTTCGACTCAGAGCAAGCCAAAGAATGGATCTACAAATATTTTGATGAAATTCCTCGTGGGGAAGAAATCGAACCTCTTCCCGATATGCCGGTTACTCTTTCCACTACCAAGAAAAAGTACTACGAAGATAACTTTGCCCGACTACCTGAACTCCGCATGGTTTGGCCCGGTGTCGATCTTTATCATGAAGATTCGTATGCCCTCGACATTCTAACCCAACTGCTTGCTGACGGTAAAAAAGCACCTCTGTATAAAGTATTGGTTGAGGAGCAGGAATTGACCTCAAATGTATTTATGCGAAATGGAAATTCTGAACTGGCTG
Source organism: Balneola sp. (assembly GCA_002694685.1). Taxonomy (NCBI): domain Bacteria; kingdom Pseudomonadati; phylum Balneolota; class Balneolia; order Balneolales; family Balneolaceae; genus Balneola; species Balneola sp. The sequence goes on along the minus strand of NZMW01000012.1, from coordinate 18,940 downwards.
GTGAAATTTCCTTCATCACCAGAGCGTATCCAAATACCAACCTTAACGATGTGGCCGGAGCTGTAAATGAGGCTTTTTTACGTTTTGAAGAGGAAGGTTTTACTCAATCTGATTTAGACCGCATCAAAGCAGGAATCGAGACAAATTTTTATAACGGACTTTCCAGCGTACTTGGAAAAGCTTTTCAGTTAGCTCAATACAATATCTTTGCAGATGATCCGGGATACATCAACAAAGACATCCAGAAAACGCTGGCAGTTACCAAAGAAGATGTGATGCGGGTGTATGAGAAATATATCAAAGACGAAAACTTCGTAGCCACGAGTTTCGTGCCTCAGGGAGATGCAGAACTTGCCCTTGAAGGTTCTGAAATGGCGAATGTGGTGGAAGAAGAGATTGTCCAAAATGCTGAAGGAGAATCATTTACCCTTCCCGAAGAAACCACTTACGAAAAAACTCCTTCTAGTTTTGACCGTTCGGTAGAACCTCCATATGGAGAAAGCCCCGATTTAAAAGTCCCACAGGTTTGGGAGACCGAACTCGCCAATGGATTAGATATCTATGGAATCGAGAACTACGAGTTGCCACTGGTTGAATTTGAGATCTCCATCAAAGGTGGATTGATGCTTGAAAGCACGGACAAAACCGGCGTCTCTAATCTCCTTGCAGAACTTTTAACTAAAGGAACCGCAAATAAAACTCCGGAAGAGCTGGAAGAAGCCATCGATGAGTTGGGAGCTTCTATAAGGGTTAATTCGGGCAGACAGAGTATCACCATTCGCGGTAACTCTTTGGCTAGAAATTATGAGAAAACCATCAAGCTTGTGGAAGAAATCCTGCTTGAGCCCCGATGGGACGAACGTGAATTTGAACTTGCCAAACAAAGCATTCTAAGCCAAATAGCTCAGCAAAGCGCAAATCCTAACAGCATCGCTTCTAACACCTACAACAAATTGCTTTATGGGGATGATCACATTCTTTCCTTCAATACAATAGGAACTACCAACAGCATCGAAGTCATCACCCTTGAGGATTTAAAAGCGTACTACGAAAATAACCTCTCTCCTTCTGTAGCTGATATGCATGTAGTGGGAGCTATTGACCAGGGTGAAGTTGTCGCTTCTTTAGAGGCCATCAGCGGAAGATGGGAAGCCACTGAAGTAAATATCCCTGAATTTGAGACTCCTGAACAGCCTTCCGAATCACAAGTCTATTTCTATGATGTGCCTGACGCCAAGCAATCTGTATTACGATTCGGGTACCTTGCCATGCCGGAAACCGATCCTGATTTCTACCCTGCAACGGTTATGAACTACAAGCTTGGTGGTGGTGGATTTGCATCCCGATTTACACAAGAATTGCGTGAAGGCAAAGGCTATACCTACGGAATCGGCTCCGGTTTCTCAGGCTCTGATATTGCCGGATCCTTTACCATATCCAGTGGTGTGAGAACTAACGTGACGTATGAGTCAGCGGCTTTGGTTAAAGAAATCCTGGAAGAATATCCTAGTACATTCACTAATGAAGACCTTGAAAACACTAAGAGTTTCTTGCTCAAAAGTAACGCCCGTCGGTTTGAGACCTTAGGTTCAAAACTGAATTTACTCGAAAATATCAGCTCTTACGGATGGTCTCCTGATTACATCAAACAAAGAGAAGAAGTCGTCAAGAATATTACGCAGGAAAGAATTCAGGAACTTGCCCGAACGTATGCCAATCCCGATAGAATGATTTGGCTGGTAGTTGGTGATGCCAAAACACAAATGGATCGGCTGGAGCAGTTAGGTTTCGGTAAGCCCATTTTGGTGAATGAAGACTTTAAAGAAGGGAATTAGATTATTAGATGTGAGATGTGAGACTATAGATGTAAGAGGTAACGCTTGAGATTAGAGAGCATCTTTAATCTTTAATCTCAAATCTTTCATCTATTATCTCACATCTACTAATATCCGATATAACTCTGACCTTCTTGCAGTTCCATGATACCGTCTTTGGTGGTAAACTTAACCGGGATGGATAAAAAGCCTCCGCCTCTTTTTGTTTTCTTCACCACAAAGTGTAGATGAGGACCGGTTGCATACCCCGTAGCGCCGGAGTAGCCAATAAGTTGCCCCATGCGGACTTCCTGTCCTAAGCTTACCTGAACGCCCCTGTGTTTAAGATGAGTATAGTCTGCAAAAGTGCCGTCATCATGCAAAATGGTTATGAAATTGGCGTACTCCATCATTTCTTCCGATGGTCCGCCCTGATTGTGTTTTTCCTCCATCATCACAACGGTGCCTCCTCTTGCTGCATAGATTTCAGTTCCGGTAGGCATGTTAAAATCCAGCGAATGCCGTAAATCACCCTGATGTGAAAATGCCCCGCCAAAGCCCTGATCTATTTTATAGGTTTCTCCTTTCGGGAATGGCAACTGATAGGCAAAAGAGTCTTTATGTTTCGCAAAAATACTCCCCATATAAAACCGATACATGCTGCGCATATTCCAGCCTTTCTCAATATCCGTAAAGGTAAGATCAAGCATTTTTTTATTCTGATTTGCAGGCAGGTAGTCAATAACCGGCAACTTTCTGCTTGGCTTCAGGTGCTCTAATTCCAGGTTAAGTTCTACCGTAACCGGAAAGAGGTTTGAGTTTTTAGCATGCAGCTCAATATAATCCTCCTTCTCAACCCGATACATTTCTACTGAGCCCTCGTCCTGAATCAACAGACCTAAAAGAAAAACTATTATCAACAAAAATGACTTCATACAGATTTCTTATTCTGTCTTATATTGTTACAATTCCGCCTGAACAAACTCCAAACTATGGACTTTCCCATTATTCAACTTTTGCTGTTTTTAGGCGCTTCGCTTGAAGGTGAGTCTAACGATACCCAGCTTTATTTAAAAATAAAAAAAGGGGATCAAAAAGCATTCAAGACTTTTTTTGAAACGCATCATGAAGAGTTGTTTCGATTTCTGACCCGCAAAGGAGTTGCAAAACAAGCAGCCGAAGACCTCATTCAGAAAGCTTTTATCTACATTTGGGAAAACCGATCCGGTATTGAAGAGCATAAATCTTTGAGGGCTTATCTGTTCCGGATTGCCTATACCCGAATGCTAAACCTCTTCAGGGATACTGAGAAGTTTGACCAGAATAAAAGCATTCCCGATTTGCAGTCAGTCGACTCTGCCAACCAGCCAGATCAGGATATCCATCAGCGGGAGCTGAACAGGACGATTGAACAAGCAATATCTTCGATGCCGGAAAAAAGGCAGCAGGTATTCCGCTTATGTTTCATTCAGGAATTCACCTACAAAGAAGCTGCAGAATTTATGGAAGTATCAGCTAAGACTATTGAGAACCACATGAGCCTTGCACTCAAAGATCTTCGAAAATCCCTTTCAGAAGCCGCTGAGGAGTATTTATAAATGAAATTAAAAAACTTCACTTTTCCATTAGGGGAACTTCCCACTTAATGTGTAATACTAGTGAACACATAATTAACACAACACCATTATGAAATCACTAATCAACAGAACAAACGGATCTTTATTCTTGATAGCCTGTGTGGCCGGCTTACTTTCGGCCTGTACCCTCGGCGATGTTTCGGACGAAATTAATAATCAGGAACTATCAGCAGAAGAAATTGAGGCAGCAAGTCAGATTCTCGGAAATTCTCTTTCTGACGATAATGACGGTATTTTCTCCAGCCTTAATGATGCCCTCTCTACCATTTCTTCATCTGGTTTTGAAGATGATGATCGCCAGAAAATGCACGATGATGATGACCGGCGTGGTGATCACAGAAGAAACGACTATTCGGGCCGTGGCGGGGAACGTAACTATCAGTACGAATACGACCCACAAACGGGTACTCATACCCTCAGTTTTGATCGGGAAGTAATGAACGAAAACTTCGAGAAAACCATGTCGGCCGTACTTACCTATATTTTCACAAATATGGATGGAGACTTTATTGCCGCTCCCCGCATCAATTCTGAAAGGATTGAGAATATTGATTTCACTTCTTCTAAATCCGGTTCGGTAATGAGCCGATTCAGAGATTCCGAATTCAGCCGCTCCGACACCTTCTCAATTACCGGTGTAAGCGACGCCTCTACCTTCCTGACTATCGACGGAAACCATTATGGAAACGGAACCTTCAGCGGTGTAACCCGTGATGGCGATACTTTTGAGCGCTCCTTCGTTAACGTAATCAACTTCCTCGATATCGTGATCAATAAAGACACCGTAGCTGCCTATGGAAATCTTTCCCAGGGCGTGACCGGCACCCTTACTTACGACCTCAATATCTTCCGAACCAATAACGGCGAAGAAACAGGGAAAAACGTAAGCGGTACTATCGAAATGGAAGGAGACGGAACAGCTTTGCTGCGTTTCAAAAACATCAACCGATTATTCAAAGTTAATCTGAGATCAGGATTTGTTACAGATGATGAAGATGAACTTGAGTCAGCCGTTGCTTCTGTAGACACACTCAATCAAACCGTAACACTAAGAAATGACATTGTAGTAGTGATTACAGACCGTACAGAAATTGAAGGCGACGATGGCCTCGAAACCCTGGAAGATGTACTCCGAGCTTTAGAAAACAATTTCACCGTGAAAGCTGAAGTTGAAGGATATCGAAACCCTCAAAACCCTTCTGAATTTATTGCTGACGAAATCGAATTTGAGATGGAAGGAGATGATGATGATGACGACGACGATGATGATGATGATGATGATGACGACTAATACTTAGCTAACCCAATAACTCAAACATAACCGGGTAGGTTCTGAACCGACCTTCCCGGCTTTCTTTCTTCATAAATAAAAATGGCCGACAACAACAACATATCACCAGCTAACAACGATACTGAGCTCGCCCGGCTTATTGGTGAAAGTCTGCCTGACCTCTCCAAGTTAGACCAAACTCAGGACCCGCTCCTTCCCCATTTATTCAGCTACAAAGAAACAGTCACTTCGCAAACAGTTTCTATTAACTCAGAAGCTCTTTGGGACTCCATTTCTGGCGAAATGAACAACCCTGCTGAAAAAGCCCGAGTCCTTCAGTTGTCTCCTGCAGTAAAACGCTATTTGATGGCCGCAGCTGTGCTTATTATTGCGTTGGTCGGAAGCTTTATGTATCAAAGTTACTTATCACCAGTTCTGATCGGTGAAAGTTTTGCTTCTGCTGAAGTTATTGAACTACAAGATGGCTCCACCGTCACGCTTCGTCCCTATTCAAAGCTTTTTGAAATTGATAACACGAATGCCTCTGCCATGTATAAACTGGAAGGCGAAGGATATTTTGAAGTCACACCTAATCCTGACCGGATATTCTCAGTCCAAACTGTAATGGCTGAAGTTCAGGTTTTGGGGACTAAATTTGTTTTAAGTGACTGGGGAAGTACTTCCTCCGTCTACCTTCAGGAAGGACGTATTCGCTACACGGCTTTATCCTCTAATCAGGCCATTGAGCTCGAGCCCGGGGAGTCTTCTTCCGTCACAGAAAATGTACAGTCACCACAGATACAATCAGTAAACGAAGACGTATTCACAGACTGGCTGAATAATGAACTGGTTTTCAGAAATGAATCGGTAGAACAGGTATTTAGTGAACTTGAGCAGCATTACAATATTCAGATTCAAACAGCACCTGAAGTTGCCGGAGAATTTCTAAGCGGAACTATTGGACTGGATAGCCTTTCTACTGTTCTTCGTGACCTTGAGCTTGTTTTGGGTGGTACTTTTACACAAACAGGACCAAATTCTTATGTATTCAACCCGGGTGAATGATGCTTATAAATAAGCTGACATCATTGCTTTGTCTACTCTTCATTCTGTTTTCAACGGAAGCAACAGTTGCGCAATTTACTTTTGAAAATAGCCCTGCACTTGATGTAATTAATACTCTTGAAAAGGAAACCGGCTACCGCTTTTTATATCGCGAATCCCAGCTTGCCGATATCTCACTTTCCTTTTCTGCACAAGAATCTACTTTTATTGATTCCCTGACTGAAAACTTATTCCCCTACAACATTTCTGTAGAATCCGACTCCACACGGAAACAAATTGTTCTTTTTAAAAGGGAAAAAGCATCCAGCCAAACCCTTTCTATCTCCGGGCAGGTAGTGGATGCAGAAACCGGAGAACGACTTCCTTTTGCTACTGTTTTCTGGGAAGAGAATGGGGAGAAACGTGGGGTCGCTACCAATGCCTCCGGGGTTTTTAGCATCAGGAATTCCTTTCCCTCTAAGCCATTAACCCTGAATTGTTCTTACTTGGGGTATGAAAGCAGAGGCATTGAACTAGATCCTCGGGAAGGAAATTCCTACAAAGATTTGACGATTCGACTCAACTCTACAAATGTCCAAACCAGCGATATTGTGATTACCGGTTTTACCTACCCGGCTGGCTCGGATAGTATTTATCGAAACTTTGTGAATGCAGGAGTTTTGAATCCACTGGGTGAAAACAACACGATTAAGGCTTTGCAGAGCCTTCCATCTGTATCTAACAAAACAGCACTCAATAACGGTATCAATGTTCGCGGAGCTTCAGCTGATGCCACTCACGTTCTCCTCGATGGAATTACCATTTATAACCAAAGTCACCTTTTTGGCCTGCTCGATAGTTTTAATCCCAATGCCCTGCAAACCTCAGGTTTCTTCTATGATGTTACGCCAGCCCAATTTCAGTCTTCTCTTGGCGGAACACTTTCTATGCTAACTAAAACAGGATCTTTAAACCGTTTTTCTTCGTCAGCAGGCATCAGTAACACGGCTTTCAATGCTACGCTTCAAGGACCAATTATTCCGGGTAAAAGCAGCTGGCTGCTTTCCGGCCGGACTTCCTACATGAACTCCCTGAACTGGTTTCAAAATGACGACCTCATTGCTTTTGGGCTGAACATAGACCGACCCAGTGAACTCTCAGGCGATGGACTCAGTAATCTGGAATCCCGATTGGTTTTTCCCGGCGAGTACGATGCCAGTTTCTATGACTTACATTCCAAATTATATTTCGAATTTGAAAACGGGAGTCGCTTAATTGCCGGAGCCTATCTTGGCGCAGATGATGTATCCCAAAATTCAGAGCGGCTTGTAAGACGGTTCACTCCTAATAATTCCGGACAGCGATTTGGTCGTGAAGAGCAACAGACCCGCAACAATTGGGGGAATGTTAGTACCAGCCTTACTTACAAATCTCCTCTTTCAAACAACCTTTATAGCAGTTCACTGGCAGCCATCAGTATTTATGATTCGGAGTTTCGAAAAGACGACTTTGTGTACAACCGTATCGAGCCTGACGCCGGACGTATTGAAGTGTTTACCTATCCCCTTCAAAACGAAAGTATTTTTAATGAGGTGAAGCTGGATCAGTCTTTTGACCTGGTGTTGCCAACAACACAATGGACCTTCGGCGCTTCCTATCAATATTTTTTGGGAGAGTATTTTGAACAGTCTTTTGACCGTCCCGGATTCTTCACTTCTTTTGAATCTGGCCTGACCGATTTTTATGCACAGCTTGATTACACCCAACTCGCACTTGTAGATCTCCACCTGGGCTCCCGGCTTCACTATTACACCAACGGCGATTATCTGTATTATTCACCACGGGTAAAGCTTAGATTTTTGAGCGATCAACAGGTTTCTTTTTCAGCGGGATATAGCCGGAATTACCAGTTTACGCATCGGCTTTCTTTCTATAACGTCAGTAGTCCTGATGTCTGGATTATTTCTTCTGATGAACAGCCTCCCACTCAGTCCGATTACTTTATAGCCGGTACCTATTTCAAGCTTTTTGATCATGCTCTTTTTCAGGTTGAAGGCTATCATAAGTCGTTGGAATATGCCCGCCTGTTCGACTTCAATGCCCAAACGCTGACCAACAGTTTTAATGCTCCACCCTGGTTCTACAACAATAATGGCATAGCAAAAGGACTTGAGTTTCTGCTTCGTCACCAATTTGAAAAACTATCAATAACCAACTCTTACACCCTCTCTGAGGTCACTTTCAAGAATCCTGATTTACTTCAGGGCGAATCATTTTATGCGGATTGGGACCGAACCCATAGCTTTAATTCTTCCCTGGAATACCGCATCATTCCTAACCTGAAAACTTTTCTGAACCTTACCCTTTCATCCGGCTCCCCAAACCGACTCTATTTCCTTGGGGTTGAAGAACAGCAGCGATTGGATAGCTACCAGCGTGTTGATGTCGGTGTGGAATATGAGACTGAATTTGAGGGCATGGAAATGGAATTCAATTTCTCCATCTTCAATTTGTTTGATCAGCAGAATACCTGGTACCGGGAACTTAATCTCGTAATCGACACTTCGGCCCCTGTTTCCCAGCGGAGACTTACTTCCCAGGCAGTCAACGTCTATGATTTAGGAATCCAGCCTTCTTTCAATATTAATATTAGGTTTTAGGTGTTAGGGGCAAGGTGTTAGGTTTTGGTGGTTTTAGAGTCATCCTTGTAGAAGTTAGATAATTCGATGACACTATTTAGTTAACTCATCTTAGTAATTCTGAGTGATTACATATTTTTCCTTTAGGAGCTCAACAAGCTTTCGACCTCTTCTGTCTTCTCCTTCAACAAGGAGAAGGACTCTTTGATAAGGTGTCTATTCTTTAACTCGACATTTAACCTTTTAATAGGCTAAGACAAGTCTCTCCTTGAGAAGCAGTCCCGATTCTCGGGAAGAGAGGTCGGAGTATAGGACTTGAAATAGTTATCAACTGACAATGAATGTTAACCCAAGAATAGAGAACGTTCAAAAGTAATATCCAGCAAAATGTTCAATTTCACTCAGATCGATAACTAAGCTCCCCACTAAAACCTAACACCTTACCCCTAGACAATAGCTTCCGCCTCAATTTCCACCAACAATTCCCGATGGATAAGCTTCGAAACCTCCACCAGCGTAGCGGCCGGTTTAATGTCCCCGAAGAACTCCTGATGAGCTTTTGCGAATTCTTCCCATCGATCGATATCCGTAATAAAAGCTCGTGTCCGAACCATATCCTCCAGCGAAGCACCGGCCTTTTTCAGTGCCTTTTCAATATTAAGGATGCATTGTTTGGTTTGAAGGTAGATATCATCCTTCCCTACTACTTCCCCGTTTTCATCAATCCCGGTAGTCCCTGATACAAAAATCTGATTCCCAACTTTTACCGCCCGGCTGTATCCAACTTTATCTTCCCACTCCGCCCCGGAGGATATGTTTTTGCGCATGGTTTTTCTCTAATGTGATATGAATGAATTGCTTCAAGTTCTCTAATTATGGAAAACCTGGCAAATTATAAAAGCAGTCATCGCGAGGAGGAGTAAAAGCTAAATTAGGTTTCTACATTTTATTCGACGAAGCGATCTCCTTAAACTACTTCAGATACCTTTTCAGCGAGATTGCCGCGTCGGCTTATCCCCCAACCCTACTTTTGATTTTCTGGCTCCTCGCAATGACTGGTTTTGAACTTAAATAGCCTTTTTTAAACAAAAAAAGCCATCACACTCTTTCGAATATGATGGCTTAAAATAAGTATTGTGGAGGTGCGGGGATTCACGATTCATCCTCGCTATATGGTCCTAAAAGCCTTATTTAAACTTTTTGAGTCACGGTTTTTCATGTTTTTTCACACTTTTTCATAGCATTCGTCTTGTTTTCGTCTTGTTTTTATGGCTTCAATTCGTTTATCCAATCGACTAAATCTTGATACTTCCATCTCTTACTACCGCCTATTATCACAGGATCAATTATCTCGCCTTTTGATAATTTATTCTGATAGGTTCCTTTGCTCATTTTTAAATATTCAGCCATCTCATCAGCAGTAAGTAAATCATTTTGAGAATAAACTGGTTTTGTTTTTTTAAATTTACTTCTTTCAAACAATATGTGTCTAATTCGAGGATCAGTGGGAGAAGTACTAATTAGGCTTTCAATATAAGTGCCTTTTACCTTACAGCCCTGAATAACAATGTCTGAGCTTCCAGTCATATAAAAAGCATAGATCAATCTACCCATATCAGAAACAAATATATTTTTTAGCATTCCTGAGTCTTCTAAAATCAGATCCTGAAATTCGTACCCCTTCTCTAATTCTATATATATTGCGGTTGGCACTTTAATTTTCCTACTAAATACAAAGTGCCCATGTCTGTCAAAAAATCCTGATAGCTCTTTCTCATCAACTATTTGGGAACCTGATGGATTTTCGCCCCACAATTTATTGTTCTCAGCTAACTCAACATTTATATCAACCTTTTCCGGGAATTTTATATGAAGAAGAAACACACTATCTACGTGATCGCGTATTGAAATTATATGTTTTGCTTGATATATCATTTTTAGAAGTTTATATGTTAACTGCCTTCATAACTCCTCAAAATCAACGACTCTGATTTTTCGAGATCTTCATTGCTGCGAATAGTGATTTCGAGATCCCCGGTTCCGTAATGCCCAAATTTCTGACATCTCAGGTAAAACCATCTTCTAAATGTATCTCTTCGGGATTTAATTTCAATGAATGTTAAATTAGGAAATCATTATTCCCGGTTTTCTGCACATTTGCTAACATTTTATTTGATATTGTTACCGACAAATTTGATTATTTTTTTTATAAAACGAGCCATAAAATTGCAATTGTAATGAACATTGAGTTAAAGCAACACAGTCGTATACAAGGTGAACTTTATTCTCCCCAAATGGAATATGTGTATTCAGGTATCAATACCACCGAAATTATCAACTCACCATATTATAAATTTAATAAGAATAAAGCTGGTTACGACAGCTTCTCAAAAAATATCAATATTTATGATGAGCATGGAAATTTTCATTACTCACGGAAAATCCCAGCAAAAAGTGTCATCGAATTCCTGATACCTACAAATTATTGCCTTAAGAATGTACTATATGATCATGAGCGCATTGATTTTCTGTTATTATACAGTACAAAATCAGATAAATTAAGGTATATATTCTATGTCAAGGAAAATATGCAGGTAGAAATCAAAGCTGTTTGCCTAAAAGATGTATACGAAATACTACAAAATATTAAAATAGCAGATATTGGTTCCACTTTACGAAAAAAGATTGAAGGTAGTGTGGTTATTAAACTAGCTGGTAAAAAAGAACGATTACGGAAAAATTTTGGAAATTTTATTCGCGCAATCGAGAAAGGTGAAATAAATACGATAACTGACTTTGAGACTGAGCTCAAGAAAATCTCAAAGCATTATACTCTTACAAAACGTTCAAAGACTTATTTGTTTAAACAAAAAACAAATAAAATAAATAACACTAAATACTGGACCTACAATCAAAGTAGTATGTGTTCTGAGATCGCATATGCATTTAGCAGAATGTATCGAGATACAGTTACTGACTCTACGGTAAAAAAATACTGGAATCATATAAAAACTTAGTTTGGGACAGTTTTTTAACTGAAATCCCAGTCCCACATTATAGTTTCCTTACCATCTCCTCACAGTAAAATGAAAATCTCTTTAAAAAGGAGGAAAATGGACAAATCCATAAAAAAAATAACTTATAAATCCCAAACAAAAGTATTCACTCACCATAAAGATCCCGAAATAGCAGATCAACACCTAGCGACTATAACTGTCACACATGGCAAGGATAATCCAGAATATCATTACGACATTATTGAAATGCTTCATAATGATTTAAAGGAAAAATACCCTGATCAAGTACAGTCTATAGATCTTGAATCCCATAATGAGGAGGAGCTTTATTTCAAATCTGAGCACATCATGGTTGTAGAGCGAGATGAAAAAGTTGAGCACATCTACTTGGATGGAAGATATACCGGAAATGAGCAGGAACTCGAAAACAAGCGATTTACTGCGGCATTAGAGGAATATTGCTGCTCAGAAGATAAGATGGCTTAAACATAAATATTAACCTGAAAACCCCTGGTAAGCGCGCTATTGGGGGCTTTTCTAAATTAATCTAAAATAGGCTTGACTTCTGCTTTTTTTAAGAATAGTATTAAATATAACAATCAAAAATTACGAAACTATGAAAGAAACAAACAACAGGTCGTGAGATTCCTACCCATCTAATTTTGGAACTTCAGATCTACTCAAAAAACAAACAGTCATTAACCCTAACGACTTAAGAGCTTACCTAAACCATTTATATGATTTCCGGTATAACATTATCAAGGGATATACCGAGATCAGGGTGAATGGAGGCTGACACCAACTTGATGACCGGCGCTTCAACAGCATTCATCAAAAACATAAAAAGGACGGCGGGAAAACCACAGAAGCTAATTTAAGAAGTCTGCTTAATTCGGACTTTGTAAATGAATTTGATCCCTTCCAAAATTACTTTGATGATCTCCCCTCTAATGATCACGCCAGCGATTACATTACCGAACTGGCAAATCAAGTCTCCACTACCGACCAAAACTATTGGCAGCTATGCCTCAAAAAGTGACTGGTAGCAACGGTCGCTTGTGCATTAGAACGGCGCACTGTTAATCATACCGTCCTAATCCTGAAAGGTAAACAGGGGTGTGGAAAATCGACATTCCTTGGTAACCTAATGCCAAAGCTATTGCAAGACTATTACTATGGGGGAAGCTTGGACCCAAAGAATAAAGATACCATAGTACATTTGGCGGAATGCCTCATTATCAACCTGGATGAGCTAGAAGCGCTGACCAAGTTCAAGGAAGCTGCGTTAAAGGAGATTATTACAAAAACGGATATCAACGTCCGTCGTCCATATGACAAATTTCCTCAGAACCTTACACGTCGTGCTTCCTTTGTAGGTAGTGTTAATATTGATCAGATCCTTAGTGACTCGACAGGCTCCCGGCGGTTTTTAATTCACGAAGTCGTTTCCATGAATTATCAACACCATGTTGATATGGATAAGGTCTGGAAACAAGCCTATGACTTATATCAATCTGGGTTTACCTATTACTTCGATCAAAAAGAGATTGATCAAATTAACGAGCGTAACAGCTCCTTTGAAATTATAAAACCAGAAGAGGAGCTCCTATGGAAAACATTCCGACCCTATAAAAAAGGTCATGGAGGAGTAATTAAGAAGACGGCCACCGAAATTTTAAAAGCAATTAACGATGACCGTCTTCCAGGTAATTCCCGGGGTGAGGCCATTAAGCTGGGGCTTGCATTGGCAAAGTTTGGCTTTGAATACGTGAAGATTAAAAACGTAAAGTATTATCTACTTCGTAGACCTACTTATCATGAGAATCTTCAATCCAGTTATAGTGATATAGACATCGAACAGGACCGAGATGAATAGTTTAAGGGATAGATGAAGGGAGTTGGGTGGGTACTTTATGAGCGTACTACCCACCCTCAAAATCATACTCAATTACACCCTTAAGGAGGTTTTTACTCCTTGGGTGGGTAGTTATGTATCTACTTTACTAAAAAAAATATATAGTAATAATAGAATAGTTTGACTCCATACAACCTACAACTACCCCCCCCTTTTTTTAACAAATAAATCAACACTGAAAAATCATGAAAATACATCCATTATTTAATACCCAAGTTAGTTTCCTGCCTAAGTACTGAGAACCACCCCAATCAATACCACTGTATGATTGGGTTCAAGAATGCAAGAAGGGAGAGCAGTTCGGGCAACTGGTCACCGAATACCGCCGTTCTGGTGATGACTCGAAAAAGATGCTCCTACCGCAGCTATGTGCGGGGGCTGTATTACAAGGAGGGCACGCCAAAGAGCATATTGTAAGTAAAACAGGTTGGCTTATGTTCGATATCGACGACGACCATAACCCTTCTATTTCTGATTGGCCAGATGTGAGGGAATTTGTCGCACAGATTCCCCACGTAGCTTTTTCCGGACTATCTGTTTCCGGTAATGGCGTTTGGGGTCTTATTCATATTGCCCAGCCGGATAAGCAAAAAGAGCACTTCGAGCAGCTGAAGGCAGATTTCCAAGACTGTGGAATTATACTGGATACTACCAAAGGAAAAAACCCAAATGATAAACGGGCCTACTCCTATGACCCGGATGCGTACATTGCGGAAGAGTTTCAGGTATATGACCGGCTCCCTGAGTCGCGTATCGTTTTCAAAAAGTCACCTCCTCCTTCTTCAGCAAGTAAAACCAGAAAGCAGGTAGAAGAGAAACTATGCCAGATTGAACGCTACAGCATTCCTTTGGCTCCAGATTACCCAACCTACCGAGACATAGGCTTTGCTATAGCTTCTGAGTTCGGGGAGGCCGGAAGGGATTATTTTCATCGGGCGGTTAAACACCATCATAAGTATGATAAGAACCATGCCGACCATCAATATACCAAATGCTTAACGCCTGGTCCTATAGGTATTGGCACCTTTTTTCACATTTGCAAACAACATAACATCTAAACACAACCATTATGACATACAAAAACACGAAAGCAACTCGACTTATTAACCAGCATGGTGAGAAAACCATACGAGATATCTGATATATCTTAGGCCACCAAAAAACCGCTGAGTATTTTAACACAACAATCCCGGTAATTCGGGGCATTGTAGAACGTAAAGGCTGAAAGCGCCCCATTGAATTCATGCCTATCCTACAAAAAGCCATTGATAGCGGGAAGCGGGAACCTGAGGAGTTTACCCACATTGATTTCTCTGGAGACTTTACAAGAAAACTGATTAATACCCTGAATGGCGAACATAACTGTATTCAACTCAGGCCAGAAAACATCATCGAACTTGCCTTAAACATTCAACAAGAACTTAATAAACAAACAATCACTAAACTAAAGGAGAATAACTCATGCAAATAAGCATCGTAAAATTTAAAGTAACCAATAACCGTTGATTACAGCGGCCTTATCAATATCGAGAATTAAACACCCCAGACTATCTGGGAGTTTTCTGCTCACTCTCACCTCAACTTGTAGGACCTATGGGCCAACAAATATCCTTGTCCCCCTATTTTAGTTGGTACCTAGTAATTGACAGAGAACATGATGAATACAATGACGGCGAATATCTACAATCCAGGCTACCGCTAGTTACTAAATGAGATCTAACCAGGTGTGTAGACTTAATAAATGAAGCTCATTTCAACGGTAACGCCGTGGATGGTGTCATTCACAGTAAAAGGAAAGCCAGGAGAAATATCATAGCCGCTAATGCTAACATTGATGGCATTGGAGATATTGTAATGATCAATAAAGTTCACCTTTACTCCTACCGAATTTCTGAAAGGTTGAAAGAGGGGCTAAAGATTCATGGTGACACATCAATGGGCTGATGTTATGCTCATGACGCTGAAGACTTTATGCTCGAGTTCCTGCATATATAATAAATAAGTCCCCAAAGATGGGGGCTTACTTTCTTTATTATGGAATACCTTACCTGCTCAGAAACAATCAATCACCTTTTTTATGCTTATGTTTCTTCAGTGAGGGTGTATTTCCAGGTGTTTTTTTATTGTCACGCTGACGCCTGTCGGGTTTACCGGTAGACTTAGCTTTTCTTTTTGGTCCGGGTTTGATTCCCATATGAGCCTCCTTTATTACGTTATTTGTTCTACAATTGAAAACGAATTAAAGTCTCTACTTAATATCCATGAATGGACTTAATATCTTGTTATTCGTCTTCTCCTAGAAAATATATCCTGCTTCTAATAGGAACTCCATGTGCTTTATAATGATCACCTTTTACAAACATCCATTCCTCCTCCCTGAGATCTGCTAGTGTAAGCGAAACAAACAAACCAAATATTTGTCCAGCTTTCTGTTGAATCTCTTCTTCAGAGAACCCTTCCATTAAGGATGAACACTCTTTGTATATAGGCATCAATGGTGTTTCTTCCCATTTAAATTTACTTCCCAGCCACCCTGATGGCTGTACTTTTTCTGTACGATTCGCAACCTTATCAAATTGGTCGTTTACCCACTGGATTATCTCTCCTTCCTCCTCTACTGAAATACCCGATGTGTAATACTCCCAATCGGATTGTAAAGGTTTGGGTATTGCAGGTACCCCTATATTCTTTATGGGATCTGATAGCATATATACTATTTTTATTACAGTTTAAATCCTGCTACAATATTAATACTAAGACGCTTTTCGACTGCCTGGCTATTATTGGAGACATTTTTTCATTAAACCTGATTTGGTAAATTCCAAAACGCAGGAAACATTATGTAGCTCCCCTTCTCCCTCTACAGTTATTTTATATCATTGTTTAGCAATTTCTCATTTGTTTAGACTGTGTAATAAGGGACTATATCTCTAACACACCTAAAAATCACCACATACTCATGTCGTATTGAGTTGTTCTACTACTCAGTTTCCATTTATACCGTACAACGCTGGCTAGGCTCAGGTGTTAAGACCATTCAGCGGTTCACGGATTTGCTGAATAAGGATATTAGCAAGCAAGTTGGAAGGTACTTAGATAAATAACATTAGGAATTTGGGAAACTAAGTATTCTATCAGCTGGTACATGAAGTGGGGTTTCTATGTCTGGCACATTTAACTGATCAGAAAAAAAGAATATTTCTGAACCTTTATATTTTTTTTGAACACTATAACCTAGTTTATAAATGATATACGGATGTTTTTTGTAGAATTTTTTTATTGAAGGGTGATAGTCATACGATACGATCCATGGATAATTCAATTTATCTACAGTTTTTGCAACTGATTTATGGTCTTCATGCTCATAAAAGTTATCGTAAAGACCTTGCCCTTTGACATAATAAGGTGGATCTAAGTAGGTAAAAAGTTTAGAATCCGGACAGATTTTTTCAATTCCAGACAGTAGTATTTCAGCATCTTGATTGTAAAGACTTATTCTACTTCTAAAGCGTCCAATCTTTTGAATTCGATCAATCAAGTTTTCTTTGTTAAATCGTGCATCTAATTTCCATTTACCTGATTGGTGTTTCCCCCCTATGGCACCAGCTTTAAGAATCCCTGATCTATTAGTTCGATTTAAAAAGAAAGTTGCAAAGCCTAATTTTAATAAATCATCCGGTTCATTTTTTAGAATTATTTTCTGGGTTTTCCATACTTCAATGGTTATATCTGTATCCATTATTAATCTACATAAATCCTCCGTGTAATTTAGTACTGAATACCAGAATGAATAGATGGGAAGGCTTAAATCATTTATATGAATTTGACTAGCAAATTCTTCAAACAATAACTCGAGAGCTACACTTGCCCCACCTGCATAGGGCTCAATATAATCGCAGCCTAATAAGTTATTATCTTTTAAGATTAACTTAACATAATCTGCTAACCTTGATTTTCCACCTGGGTATCTAAGAGGAGAATAATAGATCGACATTAGTTAATTACTCAGACCAAATTGTTATTATTAGTGGCTCAAGTCGATCCCAAGTAGCTAATAATTCCGATGGCTTTGGAATATGATTATGAGAATGAACATAACTATGTAAGGTATCAAATGAAATTAATGAATCTACATTATTAGCTTCGACTCTTATTGGTTTTATATCAGCAGAATCCATTAAGCCTTCCTTATCGATATGATCAACCAAAAATAAAACTCGTTTATGGATAGATCTTTTTTGTTTGTCAGTAAGATTCGATTCTAATCCATTTCTCTTAATATAATGGTCAATGCTCCATTCCATGAACACCCTCATCATGACACCAGTTACATTATTAAAAGGTTCAACGTGTAAACTTTGTAGTTCTAGATATACATCATTGATTTTTTTTTTCGGAAATGTGAAGAGAAGTTTCTTTAGGTATTAAAGAATCGCGCGATAACGAGGGTTTTGTTTTCTTTTTGTTCTTTTTCTTTTTTTTATCATTCGTTTCTTCTTCCCCTTCTCCAGGGTCCTGCCCTAACTTACGTGTTGATCCTGATTTAGATTGATCTGGAAGTTGGCCCTTATCAAAATCTCCAATGTATTTTAATCGATCTTCTTTTACCTTAACATCTGAAACAGTGGTAGTACCTTTTGCCAATTCAGTTATAATTTTTTCCCAGGGTTTTAAAACTTCATCATCAGGCAATCTAGTGTAGACGATTCCTTTTCTCACATCAATACCGGTAAATGTTCGTATATCGGGATCTCTTACAAGTCTTTCTAAGGTAGTAATCGGGAAGGAAGATTTGATAGAGGATTTGATATTATCACGCAAATTTCCTTTGTCAAGCACAAAATTTAGCAAGTCTAAATGGGGCGTAGCTTCACCTCTTCGTTTATCATATCGAGCACCAGCCTCTCCATCCCACTCAACAAGGCCGGCACCACCAGATTCACCCCTATGCCTTAGTTTTATCCAAGGATCAGCCTCTTCCCGAGTATCAGCCTGGACTGTCCAGATGGTTTCAATAGGTTCTTTTAGATATTTTTTCGATAGATCTTTTAATTTCTTGAAATTCCGATTACTAATAGCTCCTTTTACTAGATTTGGTGTTTCAAGTCCGCGAAGGGCGGTTAAACGCCTGTTACCATCTAATACACTATAACGATCTGCTTCATCCTTTGCCTCAATAATAATTGGCAAATCAGATAAATTGATACCATGACTAATTATATGGTCGGCAAGAACAATAATCTTTTTCTCTTGCAATGATGCCATTAGCCTTATTGCATTTCTTTGGGAGTCTTGTACTTCAGGTAGCCTTGGGTTTTCTTGGTCGACTAACAGTTTTGAGACTAATACTTCTCTTCTTTTCATTTAGTAAAACCCGAAAATTATGTTAACACTTAAGTGACATATATTACAAACTATTAGGATGATATATAATGATTATTGCATTAATAAAAAAGCTAAGCTCAGTAATTTTCCTACTTAGCCTCTTTAAAAGACCTTTATTCCGACTGCTCTTGAACTCTCTTTAACTGACTTTTCCAGTTATCCATCAGCATAAGTTGCAATGTATCTAACGCAGATGTTTGTACTTCTACTTCCAAATTA